>NZ_JAMQKA010000038.1:0-59148 GCF_031569985.1 Aliifodinibius sp. S!AR15-10
GCAATGCCGTCGTCTGCAAGTTGCTGTATCGGGTGTTTGCGGTGATCAAACGAGGGACTCCTTACGTGAAAATCTATCAACATCAGATAACCGAATCTTCTTGACTAAGTCTTAGAATACCAAAAAATTCACCGCCTGAGTAAATTATCGCTGCGTTCTCTCCACCTCCGCTAAAATCATTGAACTCGACCCGCTGAGGCCCGCGGTTCTCAGACAGCAATGATTTCTTCACGCTTCGGCTACGCTCTCTTTCCCAGCGAAATTTACATTAGGGCGGATATTGGAATTAGTAATTGTTGGAAGGAGATTTATCAGACAACACGTTCTTCAAATATTGTTTCCAATCTAATTTCCCTTTCCATGTATTGTTTTAACTTTTTATCTGTGCCGAGGTTATCCGACATTTTAAAGCATTTACTTCTTGAAGCGCACTCTAATACAAAGATTTACCCCGGTTTTTATCTCCTGCAGTTTGAACTACTTTTTTTATATTGAAGCAAAATCCTAACCATCAAACTTATTCAGATAGAATATGGAATCACTCGACCGGGAAATTCAGGGAAAGGTTAACAATTGGTTAAATGGGAATTACGATGAGGATACGAAAGCTGCGTTACGGGAAAAGCTGAATAACGGGAAATATGAGGAGTTAACGGACGCTTTTTACAAAGACCTGGAGTTCGGTACCGGTGGAATACGTGGGATTATGGGCGTGGGATCGAACCGCGTGAATAAATATACTCTTGGTATGGCCACACAGGGACTGAGTAACTTCCTGAATAAAAACTATCCCGATGAACAGGTCAAAGTAGCCATTGCACACGACTGCCGGAATAATTCAGAAACTCTTTCCCAGGTTGTGGCGGATGTTTTTTCCGCCAATGGCATCCATGTATACCTGTTTGATGGACTGCGCCCAACACCTGAGCTCTCGTTTGCCATTCGCGAGCTGGACTGTCACGGCGGCGTCATGCTGACCGCTTCCCACAATCCGAAAGAATACAACGGTTACAAGGCATATGGAGCCGACGGCGGGCAGCTGGTCTCACCCTATGACAAACAGGTGATGGAAGAGGTGCAGAAAATTGAAAGTATTGATGAGGTCAAGTTTGAGGGCAATCCCAAACATATTGAACGAATTGGTAAAGAGATCGATGAAAAATACCTGGATGCCATTGCCCAACTTTCGATATCGCGGGATGCAATCAAGCGGCAAAAGGATTTGAAAATTGTCTTCTCTCCCATCCACGGTACGGCTGGTGTTATCGCTCCCCCGGCACTCAAGCGGTATGGATTTGAAAACGTCACGCTTGTTGAGGAGCAGATGGAGTTCAATGGCGATTTCCCCACGGTGGAGTATCCGAATCCCGAGGAGAAGGAAGCGCTGACGCTGGCACTGAATAAAGCCAAGGAAATTGATGCAGAGCTCGTTATGGCTACCGACCCAGATGCGGACCGCGTGGGCATTGCCGTAAAAAACACCAAGGGTGAATGGACGCTTCTGAATGGGAACCAAACCGGTACGCTGCTGATCAACTACATGCTGAACGCCTGGAAAGAAGCGGGCAAGCTGACCGGTAATGAATATATCGTTAAAACGATTGTCACCTCCTACCTGATTGACCGTATTGCCAAAGAATATGGCGTGGAGTGCTACAACACACTCACCGGCTTCAAATACATCGGGGAACTGATGACCAAGTTCGAGGGCAAGAAAAAGTTCATCGCCGGCGGTGAGGAGAGCTACGGCTACCTGGTGGGTGAACACGTCCGCGACAAGGATGCCATCGTCTCGTCTACAATTATTGCTGAAATGACGGCTTATTACAAAGATAAAGGAAGTAGCCTCTTTGAAGCCCTGCTCGATATGTATGTGGAGCACGGGTATTTCCGTGAAAAGCTGGTCTCGGTATACAAGCGCGGCAAAACCGGTGCCGAGGAGATCCAGAAAATGCTGAAAAATTATCGCAACAACCCACCCAAAAAGCTTGCAGGTTCAAAGGTTGTGGTCATAAAGGATTACAAAACCGGCAAAGAAAAAAATATCAAAACAGGCAAAACCTCGGATATTGATCTGCCCAGCTCCAACGTGCTCCAGTTTGTCACTGAAGATGGATCCATTGTCTCAGTTCGGCCTTCAGGTACGGAACCCAAGATCAAGTTCTACTGCAGTGTGAACACCGACCTGGAAAGTCGCGCCAAATTTGAAGCCACTACTAAGAAGCTGGAGTCCAAAATGGATCAGATCATCAAAGAGTTGACTGAGTAGATGACAGCTAATCTTGGGTCATGGGTCGTGGGTATGTCATACTCACTACTCATGACTCTCTACTAACCAGATGCCCTTCTATTTATTCCAATTCTAAATTTTACTATTCCCCTTTCTAAAGCAATTCCGATTGCTATATTCTCTCAGCATCAGGAAATAAGCATAAGCAGTTAGACAATGGACTTATTTAATGAACCGGTAGTCGATGTATTTCTATACGCCCTAATCACGGCGGTAGCTACAGGCCTGGGAGCCCTGCCCTTCTTTTTCTTTAAAAAACTAACCAGGACCTGGTTGGGTATCTCCAATGCCATTGCCGCCGGACTGATGCTGGCTGCCAGTTTTGGACTCATTTATGAAGGGCTGGAATACGACCTGGGAATGACAGTTGGAGGTATCCTGGCCGGGCTGGTATTTATCATTCTAAGTCAAAAACTGTTGGATCGGCATAATGACATTCCGATAGCCAAATTGAGCCAGGCAGACGCCACGAAGATACTGCTTATTATTGGTGTTATGACGCTTCACTCCTTTACGGAAGGAGTCAGTGTGGGGGTCTCTTTTAGCGGTAGCCTTGATCTGGGGCTCTTCATCACCACCGCAATTGCAGTTCACAATATTCCCGAGGGCCTGGCAATAAGTCTTGTAATGGTACCGCGGGGTACTTCCCCATTTAAAGCGATGCTCTGGAGCATCTTCACCAGCCTTCCGCAGCCCCTGATGGCAGTGCCCGCATTCCTTTTTGTGGAAATCTTCAGGGAGTACCTGCCAGGGGGACTGGGGTTCGCGGCCGGTGCCATGATCTGGATGGTATTCGCCGAGCTGGTCCCCGATGCTCTTGAAGATGCCCACCCGCGGACAGTGGCACTTACCGTTACAATTTCAGTGGCACTGATGATTCTTTTCCAAGCATTGATCGGGTAGAATATTCTCTAGCATTTGAACCACATTTCGGGATCACGAAACAAGTTTCACACAAAAGAGTGTTTTTTTCAAAGAGGAAAAACTAAAATACTCACCCTAGAATCCTAGATGTTATTCAATCTGGCTACCCAAGAATTTATCACTTTGGAGCTTTATTGGCTTTTCACAGATAGCTGCAAGGATTCTCTGGACTCTGAGGCCACACCCGGAACTTAGATGTTTTTCTTCAACGACTCGACAATTCAACAGTTCAACAAAAAAGCAATAGTTTTCACAGCCTCTCAAAATGAATATCTGAGTAGGTTAATTGAAGAAGACCTCAAAACGAAAGCCCTACCCCAAACTGCAGGCGCTTGTAGGTAATGTCTGTTTCTATAATACGGTTGCCCCACAGTTCTTGCTCATAGCGGGCGTGGTCAACATTGTAGCCGGCTTCCAGGTACCAGCCAAAGTTGTGCCTGGTGGCAAAATGAACCCCAAATTTTGGATTTATCAAGAACCCGCCATCGTGATTCTCCAGCTCCAGACTTTTATCTCCCAGCACACTAAAATTGTATCCCAGTCCCAGCGATACGTAGGGAGAAACATTTGCCTCCAGGAATTTATAAGTAGCTTCAAGGAAAAACGGGATCAGGTTCAACGGATCATTATAGCGGGTAAATCCCAAACCTATACCCACAGAAAATCGGGAAGAAAACTGGTAGCCGTTCACGACCTGAAGTCGCAGTGTGGTGGTATCGTCTCCCGGCAGGACCTCAATGCCGGTCCGGTTCATATATCCCGAAGCCTTGTAATATTGGGGAGAGGGTATTCTTTCTTTTTTGATGCTCTCAACTTCATCCAACAACACCAGGATCACATTCCGACCTACAGTTTTGATCAACAGTGATTCCTGGGTCTCATCTCTCTGGATGACCTCTCCCCGTATAATTTCTCCATTCTTAAAATAGATTACCTCCTCCATTTTCGGCTGGCCCTCCATAGGTTGTGCCCAAATCAGCAATACCAACGAAACCAGAACCAACATCAACCATTCATTTCTCATAACAATCAGTTTGCGCTTGTCCCAACCGGGATGGTGCTTAAGTGATTTAAATTCTCGATATCACTGTAGTCATATTGGACAATGCCACTCTCCCCGGTCACCATCAGAACATTATTGTAGGGTATTACATCATATGTTTTTAGATCCTTGATGTGTCGCAGCAGTTTGATATTCCTGGGATCACTTGCATCCATAACTTTGAGGCCATGCTCCCCCTCGCTCACAAACAGGTTCCCGTTATCTATGCCAAGCCCGTGCGGGCTGATCATCTCATAGAAGGCAATTTTTTGGGGACTATAGGGATCCTGCACATCAATGACCTCCAGGCGGTTAACGGCGCGCGGACATCGTTCTCCTTGGCGTAGCGTAACAAATGCATGATTACCCTCCACCACTACCGGGTCGCACGCCGTCAGGTGGGTATAAATTGACATCTGTTTTGGTGTTTCCGGCGTTGTTATATCAAAAATATACATGGCACTTTCTGACCCGATATACAGGTTTTGCTCATGGGGGAATATGGTTTCAATAGCCCAACCCAGATCCTGTCTATCCACTTTTGTAGGCTCTTGATCAGATATATCAAATGTAACCAAGTTGATATCGTCCACTGCATACAGGTAATCCCCGGTGATGGCAAACCGGGCCATGGAACCACCAACGCCGCTATTACCGCCAGACTCAGCCACTGCTCCTGAACCAGCATTCATTGCATCAAATAGTACACCTCCCCTTTCATAGTAATAGCAGTCGCCCTGGCATATCTCTTCCACCTCAACTTTCTTCCAATCTACCACAATGCCCTTTGAATTATCTACCGGCTGGTAGGGATAACCCCGGACCATTGTGGCAGAAAAAGAAAACACATCTTCTATTCGCTTTATGAGTTCGGGATTCTGCAGATCCTCAATATTGAAAACAAGGAGATCGCTGTGTGAATCGGCATATAAACGATCGCCTTTTACGGCTATATCTTTGTTGGAAGGAATATTAATGAATCCAACCTTGCTCGGTGATGACGGATCACTGTTATCAATGATGTGAACGCCCTTGTTTGTTTCATTAACAAAAAGATAGTCGTTGTAAAAATAGATTTTCCCTGGTTTCCCCAATTCGCGGGGTGTCTCCATGGCCACGGCATTTTTGAACTCCTGGTCGGTCATATAGATGGGTTCATATTCAACGCGTTTAATCGTTTGCAGCTTTTTATCTTCGCATCCCATCAAACCCAGTGAAAAGACGAACACCAGGAAAAAGATCTGTTTCAGCTCGAATTTACTGCTCAAATTGGTTAGTACCCTCATATCAAACCTCACTAAATATATTAAGTAACTTGGTTTCAAACGGTATATCTCTCCGCTTCATCTTTAATACACGCGGATTAGAGCAGTAACTATTTGCGGGTTGATGGGCCACTGTATAATCCTGAATCCACTACCTAACGCTATTTAAAAATGTTTTTACACTACGAGGCTAGAATTTAAACCCCAAATTCATTAATTATGCCCTTTAAATTCACAGGGTTAACAACAAATAAATCTGGGGATATATAATCATAAATGGGGTTACTATATATTTTAAGTTTCTTTCTTGTGTTCAATGGTGGCAACTTTGAAACACAAAATCCTGATTCAACAGATCAGCAACCGATCACCTCTTCAATTAATTTTTATGTTGACTGTCGCGGGTGCAGCGAATCATATATCCAGAATGAAATAAATTTTGTACAGTTTGTCCGGGATATGACGGATGCGGATGTGCACCTTTTGGTCACCCGGCAGTGGACAGGTACGGGAGGCAGTGAGTACAGGCTTCGTTTTATTGGACAAAATAGGTATCGCGGTCGCAATGATACCCTCACCTACCAGTCGTACCAATCGGATACGCAGGATGTTCGGCGGAGGGGACTTGTGCAAAAAATAAAAACAGGACTGCTGCCCTACCTGATGGATACCGGCATCATCCATGATCTTTCTATTACCTATGAACGGGAACTGGATAACTCGCAAGTGCAGAAAGAGGATAAATGGAATCGCTGGATTTTCGAGGTTGGGATGAGCTCATTCATTGATGGCGAAGATACCCGGAGCAGAGTAAACGTTTGGGGTGATGTTTCGGCATCCCGGATCACAAAAAACTGGAAAACAAATTTTGAGATCGATAAAAATTTCAGGCGCCGGAGCTTCAAGGATGACGATACCACGGAAACCTATATCACTGAAAGTAACCGTTTCCGGGGCATCGTCGCCAGAAGCCTCAATAGTCACTGGTCACTCGGACTGTTCACCGAGGCGACTACGTCCACACGGAATAATTACGACCTTCGCCTCGGGGGATCTCCGGCTATTGAGTACAATATTTTTCCCTATTCGGAATACACCGAGCGTGAAATAAGTTTCCGATACGTGATGCTGACTACCTATAATAATTATGACCAAATCACGGTATATGGCAAATGGGATGAGCTCTTGATTCAAAACCGGTTTTCAGCCAATATGGAATTTACCCAGCCGTGGGGAGAAATTGAGGGTGACGTCGAGCTGTATTCCTACATGCGGGACTGGTCGAAAAACAGGGCTGTGTTCGATCTCGAATTCGACTTCCAGGTAACACGCGGGTTATCGATGAACCTATCCGGGCGATACTCGCTGGTGAATGATCAGTTGTCACTCCCGGCCGAGGACCTTTCGGAAGAGGAGCAGCTTCTGAACCTGAAGGAACCGCCCACCTCCTTCTACTACAACGCCTCCATCGGTTTTGAATATGCTTTTGGATCGATCTACAGCAATGTGGTGAATCCACGGTTTTAACAGCTTTCATAAGAAATAAAACCTCCCGGCAAAAAAGTAGGGAGGTTTTTATTTCCGTGATAATATTTTTCAGTTTATTGTTCTTCGCCATTCACCAGCATTGTGCTCAACTTTTCACCGCCTTTTATCCCAAAATCGAGCGTACGAATGGGGAACGGAATATCGATGCCATTCTCGTCAAATGCACCTTTGATAGCAATAATTGCATCACTCTGAGCTTGCCAATAATCAACATTGGAATGGAAATCCACCCAGAAACGGATAACAAAATTTATTGAGCTCCCCCCGAATTCATTATAGAAGAATTCCACATCCCTGTTTTTATCGATTGTGTCCAAGCTCTCTACAGCTTGTACGGCCAAGTTACGCGCTTTCTCCAGGTCATCTCCGTAGGAAACACCACACGCCAGGTCGATGCGCCGTTCATTACCCTTAGTGAAATTTTGCAGGGGACTGTCAAACACCGATTTGTTTGGAATATATACGATCTGTCCCTGGGGCGTTTTTAAAATCGTGTTTCTCAAATTCAACTTTTGAACCTTCCCATAAAACCCATTGGTTTCAATAATATCGCCAATTCCAAAGGGGTGGCGCACAGAAAGCATAACGCCGGAAATAAAGTTGGAGGCGATATCCTGAAATGCAAAACCTATGGCCAGACCGATGATACCGGCACCGGCAAGGATTGAGGTCACCGTATCTTCCAGTTGTAAGATTTGTAGGGCAAATACAATACCAATACCGACAACCAACACTCCCACCACCGTTTCCAGCAGATTGATAATAGTTCGGTTGCTGGTGGTCTTTACAAGGAGTTTGCTTATCGCCTTGCGCACCAGTTTGCCAATGACAATAAATATAATCAACACCACCACGGCAACGGCCAGGTTGGGCAGCATCTGGATGCCAGCCTCTAACCAACTCTGCAGTTTTCCTGCAATAAGTTTATATGCATCAGTTGCGTCTGTAATATTCATTCAATCCTCATTTAATTACTGTTGGTTTATTCGATAGTTACAATTAGAATGAACAAGTTAGCATTCCAAAATGAAATCCTTTTATGGTATATTAATTTTTATAAGTTATTTGGACCAATGAAATAACAATGGGAATGTAAAGCAGGCATTACCTGTTATTTATATTCACAATTCACATTCACTTTAATCAAAAATTTTTGACACTATTATGCCTAAAAGAAAAGCTGAAGCTATTTGGAACGGTGATTTAAAGGGTGGAAAAGGAACGATGAAATTTGGGAGTGGAGCTTATGAAGGTGCCTACTCTTTTGCTTCTCGCTTTGAAAATGGGAAAGGAACAAACCCGGAAGAGCTTATTGGGGCGGCACACGCCGGGTGCTTCTCGATGGCTCTCTCCGCAGCACTGGCTGAACAGGGCTACTCCCCCAAATCTGTTGAAACCCATGCAGAAGTAAATCTAGACCTCTCTGGTGACGGTCCCTCCATTGCTGAGATTACACTCAACACTACAGCCAGCATACCGGATATCGGTGATGACGATTTCCAGAAAATTGCTGAAGATGCCAAAAACAACTGCCCTGTCTCAAAGGCACTAGCCGGGCCCAAAATTATACTAAAAGCCAAGTTGAAATAGTTTTCTCTGACCTCGGGCCTTCGCCCGGGGTTTTATTTTTTCGGTAAGATCTTCTTTTTCCATTTCTTCTGTTAGTATTATGAATAAACTAATTTTACTTTTTGCAATTTGTGTCCTGTTCATAGCATACGGTTGCACTCCTGAGGAGAATCCAGAACCTACCGCATCCCCAGCTCCATCAAATGCTGCAACTGTTGAATTTGCTGAGAGTGCGAAAGCCGTTACCCCTCTGCTGACCGGCACACAAATTCCCAACGGACAGCTTCGAACCACTTCAGGTGATACCGTCCAGTTGATGAACCTAGTAAGTGAACAACCCACCGTTTTCATCTTTTATCGCGGCGGGTGGTGCCCATACTGCAACAAGCATATGGCTGAACTTCAGCAGGCACAGAGCAAGCTTACAGAGATGGGATACCGAATTCTGGCCATAAGTCCTGATAGCCCCGAGTACCTGCAGAAGAGTGTTTCGGAACACAATCTCGGCTACACGCTGCTTTCTGACAGTCCAATGGAAGTCACATCGGCATTTGGACTTGCCTACAAAGTCGACCAAGAGACCGTTGACAGGTACAAAGAAAATGGCCTTGACCTGGCCAATCGCTCCGGTTATGATCACTACCTGTTGCCGGTACCCGCAGTATTTTTGGTAGACACCAATGGAATGATACGATTCCAGTACGTAAACCCCGACTATACCACCCGAATTAACAAAAATGTGCTTTTGACTGCTGCGGAAGAATATTACCCGGAAACTACCAGCTAAATACGGTTTCGTAGTTCTCAAATGATTTTCAAAGAAAATTAACCCTCAATAACTCTTATTGTTTCCGGGCTATAGTTTGTATCTTTGGGGCTATGGATACTACTGAAAAAACAACTCAAAAAACCGACCTCAAAAGTCTCACCAAACAGGAATTACAAGCTTTCTCTGAAGAACTGGGATTGCAGTCCTACCGTAGCGACCAGATCTTTCAGTGGCTTTATCAGAAAGGTGTTTCCACATTTGAGGAGATGACAAACCTTTCGAAGGACCTGCGCACAGAGCTTGAAGAAATTGCGGCAGTAAACCGCATTCAATACGTCCGTCACCAGGAGTCGCAGGACGGTACCATGAAGTTCCTGTTCAAACTGGAGGGGGAGGAGGACCACAAAATTGAATCGGTGCTTATCCCTGATTTTTACCCTGATGGAGTTCCGAATCGGCTCACGGTTTGTGTATCCTCACAGGTTGGATGCGTGTTTGGATGTTCCTTCTGTGCCACGGGCAAGATGGGTTTTTTTACGAACCTAACACATGGTGAGATTGTCGACCAGGTACAGTACATCAATGAAGTCTGTGAACAGCGATATGGAAAAGGCGTCACCAACATCGTCTATATGGGGATGGGTGAGCCGCTGCATAATTACCAGGCGGTCGTGCAGTCAGCCGATATTTTGACGGATGAGCTTGGGCTTGGACTATCACCAAAACGCATCACTGTTTCCACGGTTGGACTCACTAAACAGATTAAGAAGCTGGCCGACCAGCGGCAGCCTTTCAACCTGGCAATTTCGCTTCACGCCGCTAATGATGAAAAACGGGACGAGATCATGCCGATCAACAATTCCATGAACCTGGAGCAGCTGGAGGAAGCCGTCAAATATTACTACAACAAACTCCACCGCCCGATCACTTACGAGTACTTGCTATTCGACGAGTTCAATGATTCGGTGGAAGATGCCCGCCAGCTGGCAGAGATTGTCCATTGGGCACCAAGCAAGGTAAATATTATTATGTATAACGATGTGTCAGGCGTTAAGCTGAAACGTGCACGTGAACAGCGCCTGGATAAATTCATGCAGGAACTTATAAGCCATGACGTGACGGCCACGGTAAGGCGCAGCCGCGGAGATGACATCGATGCCGGTTGTGGTCAACTTGTCATCAAAGAGGGACAAAAAGGCAAGACCATCTCTAAAAACTAAAATCCATTCACGTCAGTTCGAGATAAAACCTGTCATTGCGAAGGAATAAGTGACCATCGGGTTCCCGAATAGTTTCGGGTGGCACTCTCACGGTGCTGAACCGAAAACGGACGGGGGAGATCGCCACGTCGACCTCATGGTTAAGCCAACAAGTAGGTATAATGTCTCCTCGCGATGACAGTTCCTGTTTGAGTGATTCTTATGTCAAAACAAAGTCAAATAATCTCAATGGTTGCTGGGAGGTAGTTGCACTACCGACCTAAAAGCTTCGGGTGTGCAACACTCTCACGACGCAACTTGAAGAAAAGATATTGGGATTTGGAGAATTGCGTTTTGCGATTTAATTATTAATCATGGATGAAATTAAAGATGCGGCCGAAGCGTGGTAACCATCGCTCGGAATCCCACGAGAAGTAGATCATTCCCGCCTTGCCCACTACGTGATCCTGTGGTACAAAACCCCAATAGCGGCTGTCTTCGCTGTCATCGCGGTTATCCCCCATCATAAAATAGTAATCCTGCTGGAGCGTGTACGTGGAATCCACTTCACCATTAAGATAAAGCTGATCCCCCCGCCACTCTGCATTATTTCGTTCATACCGAGTGATAATATTCTCATAGATATGCCAGTTGTCACGCGTGAGGGTCACTTCCTGCCCTTCAAAAGGCACAACAATGGGTGGCAGATGATCATGATTCATGAAACCTGATGAGAAGTTAAAGTCGCGCCGGCCAAATTCGTTGAAATCCTCGGGCAGAACGTGCAGTTGTACATTTTGCACTTCAGGCCATTGCCTGATTGTTTCAGCTACACCACTCGTCATGTTTACACGGTAGCTGTTTTGTCCCTGGGATCCAATGAGCGTTCCCCCCGCATTTTCAACTTTGGCGGGACTCAAACGCACTCGTTCACGCACCTGTACCGTATATTTTTTTTGGATACCCGGGGCCTGCTCCGAAAGATTGCCGTTCACATAGACCATCTTATCGCGAATAGAAAGCGTGTCCCCCGGCATGCCCACACTTCGCTTAATGTAATTCGTTTTGGCAGCAATCGGTGCGATATCTATCGGGTAGTTAAAGACCACGATGTCATTGCGTTTGACTTCCGTAAAACCGGGTATGCGTATCCATGGCAGATCAACGCCCGGCAGGTAAATATTGGTGAATGGAATGCCGATTACCATTGGAGTGCGTGGACCGTAGCTCACTTTTGAAACCACCAGGAAGTCCCCTGTAAGCAGGGTTTCTTCCATTGATGGGGTGGGTATACGATACGCTTCAAAGAAAAAAGTTCTGATAATTAGTGCTGCAATCGCTGCGAAAAGAAGGGCGTCCAGCCACTCCCGAGCCCAATGTTTAGCTTTCTCATGCTCTTCATCTCGCCTTCTTCGTCGCGAGCTCTTCTCGCTGTTCTTCTCAACTACGTCTTCTGCCAATGCTGTTTCCTTCCTAATCTGTTATTAATAGGTGTATTCTATCGTCATACCCTCAGGAGAATCGATCTCTCTGGTCGTTAACTCCCCGTTCTGATACCGTACATTGAACCACTGCTCCCGTTCGGGTGAGTAAAAATAGTCCTGGAATTCGCCCAGGTTGTCCACCGACATCAACTTTTGCGATAATGTCCGTTTAATTTGCGGCATCAGGTCGATATACTGGCTGGCTCCACCATAAACCAGTCCCTGTCCAAACGGCCCGTCTATATCGAGTACCATCATCGGGATACTGTCGTCAACCGTAAACCAGTACTCAAACTGGATAGCTTTGCCGGGACGAAAATTTTCTTCATTTATCAGATCCTCAAGTGTCTGGGTGGGATCGCCATACCGGGCCTGCAGGCGGGCACGTACCTCATCTGTTTTTTTCCTGTCTATTTGAGTCTCCTGGTACAATCCCTGCCCGGTCCATTTTATTTCTGAAAACCGCTGCATGAACTCCTGGCGCTGATCATGCGGTACCTTTTTGATTTCGGGTTCATCAAATTGTGCAAGCGCGGATGTGAAAAGCACAAAAAAAAGAACGGCTGTAGCCGTAATACGTCGCAGTAAAATCATAAGAGCAAATTCAATTAAATGTAGTGTTAATAAGTTTGTGATACTTCTAAACGATGGTTAATCATTATCATCCATCGAAAGAACGGCAAGAAACGCTTCCTGCGGCACTTCAACTGTACCGACCTGTTTCATACGCTTTTTCCCTTCCTTCTGTTTCTCAATCAGTTTTCGTTTTCGGGAGACATCACCGCCATAGCACTTCGCGGTAACATCTTTTCGGATAGCCCGGATTGTTTCGCGAGCAATAACCCGCGAGCCGGTAGCGGCCTGTACCGGAACTTCAAACTGCTGTTTTGGGATCAACTCTTTCAATTTCTTGCAGAGCTTGCGCCCCTGTTCATACGCCTTGTCACGGTGTATAATACTGGAGAGCGCATCCACAGGTTCCTCATTAAGCAAGATATCCAAACGAACCAGGTCGCTCTTTCGGTATTCAAGGAAATCATAATCGAGTGATGCATAGCCACGGGTACCACTTTTCAATCGATCATAGAAATCAAAAACGACCTCTGCCATCGGCAGTTCGTAGGATATTTCCACGCGTCCACCCTGCATATGCAGCTGGTTCACGTACACGCCCCGCTTGTCTTGACAAAGCTTCATCACCGGGCCGATAAATTCACTTGGTGTCAGGATTGTCGCCTTAATGAACGGTTCATAGACCGCCTCCCGCTCACCCGGATCGGGCATGTCGCTGGGGTTGTCTACTATAATCGTTTTTTTCTCTCCCTTATTGTTCACATCCACTTTGTATTCCACATTCGGTACCGTAGTGATGATGTCAATATCAAATTCACGGTCCAGGCGCTCCTGCACAATCTCCATATGAAGCATGCCCAGGAATCCAGCGCGGAATCCAAAGCCAAGCGCTTCAGAAGTTTCGGGTTGATACGTCAGAGAGGCATCATTGAGTTGCAGCTTTTCGAGTGCAGAACGCAGATCCTCAAAATCATCCGACTGGGTAGGGAAGAGTCCGCTGAACACCATAGGCTTAGGCTCCTGGTAACCGGGAATCGGCTTATCAGCTGGATTCTCCGACGTGGTGAGCGTGTCACCCACGCGGGCATCCTGCAGTGATTTTACGCTTCCGATCACATACCCCACTTCACCGGCCTCCAGGCGATCGGTTTGTACCTGTTTCATCATCAGGTAGCCGATCTCCTCTGCATCATACTCCTTGCCGGTGGCCATAAAACGGATGCCGTCGCCTTTATTGAGTGCACCCTCCATCACGCGAACGTACACGATAGAACCGCGATAGGTGTTGAAAACAGAATCAAAAATGAGTGCGCGCAGCGGTTTGTCAGTTTCTCTTTTAGGGCCGGGAATTCGTTCTACAATTGCTTCCAGTAGCTCATTGACACCTTCGCCCGTTTTACCAGAAACTTTCAGGATGTCATCGTGATCACAGCCGATCAGATCGACAATCTGCTGTCCGACTCCTTCGATATCAGCGCCTGGCAGATCAATTTTGTTGAGCACCGGCACAATCTCCAGGTCCTGATCGATCGCCTGGTAAAGAGTTGAAATGGTTTGTGCCTCAATTCCCTGGGCGGCATCAACAACCAACAGAGCCCCTTCACAAGCTTTTAGTGCGCGAGATACTTCGTAGGAAAAATCGACGTGACCGGGGGTATCGATAAGATTATAAATCACTTTCTCGCCGCTGGGACGCTCATAATCCATCTTGATAGCGTGGCTTTTAATGGTAATACCACGCTCGCGTTCCAGGTCCATATCGTCGAGAATCTGCTCCTTCATCTCCCGCTCTGTGATGGCTCCGGTACGCTCCAACAAGCGGTCAGCCAGGGTCGATTTCCCATGGTCGATATGAGCGATAATGCAAAAGTTGCGAATTTCAGGCATAAACAATCTGCTTACAATGGTGAAAGTACTCAGAAAAAAGAACGCTCAAGATACAAATTTAGTGGAGGGATTGCATACTGCCTACAAAATAAATATAGGAAACAACAACTAATCCAGAGAGTGGTTAAAGATACAAGCGCAAATAAAAGTTAATTTTCACACATACCCTTGCATGTGATGTCTGCGTAGTATGCCCGTTCTTCGGTCTCCTCGTCCATAAGTTTATAATAAATATAAAATTGATGGTACATTGAATTTGCAATTTCATCGCGATAGTAGGCCGTATCCCCTACAACTTCATAAATAAAAAAATCAATCACTTCTTCTTCGTATGTACCTAGAATTTCATTTTTAGGTTTTGCGTAGGACTCATCCGGTTTTAGTACGGGAAGGGATGTTTCTTCCAGCGGTATTTTGTTTTCGGGGTTGATGTCATGGTTAACATTCGACCAACCTATATCCACAATCATGGCATGATCTGTTTTGTTTATCACTTTGATCGGATCCTCGTTACCAATAAATGTAGCCGTAACGGTAACCTCTTCAAAAGGCTTGGATTTCTTTAGTGATAAACTTGTTTTTACTTCTACTGTCGTATCAGCCCTATGAAACTTTAGGCAACGAATTTGGTCCTTTTCAGAGCTGATTAAATTGGCTCTAAATTTTCCCAATGCCCCTAGTAGTATTTCAGGGTGCAACACGCCCTCAGTTCTACAGTTATTTTTATGGCTGGTTAATAAAATTCTTTCATTACTAATCGGCTTTCCATAATCGTAATAAACTTCACCTTCGACAATTGCCTGATATATTTCTCCGCTGTCTGAATTTGACCTACAGGAAGGCAATAAAATAAAAATAAAGATGCATACCCCTATATTTCTCATAGTGATGAACCCGATTAAATAAGAATACAATAACATGTTTACCGATTGGATTCATGAGCATGAAATCCATAAAACCTCTCAGACATCCCGGACCTCCGACGGCTGTCGAAGATCTCAAGAGGGTCGGTAGCGCTGATTAATTCAAATAACCTCATCAACGCTTATTGGCATTGCGAGATCCTGAATCAAGTTCAGGATGACTGAAAATACTGTTTCCAATCGATAAATGCGCTACAAAAAAATAGTAAATAAACTTTAAAAGCAGATAAACCTCACGCTCCCCTTCTTCCTGATGAATGGATTACGCATCACGCAAAAATGTCAACTTATCATTCTTGGGGGATATCCAGATCTTCAGCTTCCTCTTCTGCAACAGGGTTGAGCAGTTCTATGTGGAAACGAAACTCTTCTCCCTCAATAGTCATAGTGTCATATATTTCACGAATTAACTTAAAGATGACATCTGGCTCGCCGCGCACGCTGGTTGATAGATAGTTCACATCTACCTCCACCTCATGCTGAGCAACCATCTCAAGCAAAAACTCAATGCTCTCACGCGGATTCTGGGATTCTAGTGGGATATAGGTAAACTGGGCGGTCGTAATCATAAAAATCTGTTTTTGTTGATATTCTGCTGGTTCCCCAAAGTGGCTAAGAATAACCGTTTAATTGAAAGAGTTCAATCCATATATGAATGTTTTTTCCACACTCCTTTTCAGAAAAGTGTTCTTTTCTGAGATAAGCCATATAATCATTTTTTCAATTCATTATTCATAATTTTTCATTCTTAACCCCACTAGTGATCACGAATTCCCCGGGAATATCATACCCATTTTCATTGCGAAATTGTGCAATTGAATCCAGGTACTCCCCGTGTGCTTCATCCTTTGTCTTTTCGTCAAATTTCCGGTATGCAAGGGCTACGGCTCCGCCCAAAAAGGCCCCAATGATCGCTTCCCGGTCAGTATCATAATGAAGATCGATATTGAACCTCTCTGATTTAATCTCAGTAAAACCGGCCTTTTCAAACGTTTTTTGCAGTGTTTCTCCCGTTCCAAGTTGAAAGAACAGCGGGCAGACATCCGTGTTGACACGCCGGTCTACAATCGGGAAAATTTCCGCCCACCCACAGGCACCGCGCCGGCCCCAAACCAGTGCTGCAGAACGTCCACCCGGTTTCAGTACGCGGTGCATCTCCTGTACCGCTTTGTCCGGATCGGGGTAGTACATGAGGCCCAGGGAGTTGATCGCCGCGTCAAAGGCGCCATCCGGTAGATCCAGCTCCTCAGCATCCATATGTTTAAAAGAAACGTGGGAAAGACCCTTTTTGTCAGCAATCGGTGCCGCTTTTTTGATCATCTCCTCCGACAGGTCGATACCTGTCACCTGCCCAGCGGCACCGACCGCTTCGGCAATCGGAAATGTAACGAGTCCTGTTCCGCATGAGATATCCAGCACCTTCTCACCAGCTTTTAGATTCGCAGCCCTTAGCAAACGCTCTTGGGCCGGCCACAATTGGTGTTGCCATCCCTCCTCGTAGTGCGGAGAGGAATAGTCCCAGCCATAGCGCTGCACTCGTCGCTGTAATTCCGGTCTCATGATGTCTCCTCCTGGGTAGATTTTATTTCAACTTCTCGTTCCACTGGTATCGCCCTTCTGAAATCGTCAAGCACCGGGCTGTGCCGGTCGGTTTCATTAATGACCCGCATAATTTCCTCTTCCGGGGCAGAACTCTCGATGTATACTTTGTAACGCAGCGCATCGAATCCCGGCGGGCGGTCACTAAGGTGCAGCATTCCGCTGGCATCAAAATCGGACTCCACGTCTACCTCAATTTTGTCAATGGGGATCTCCAGCACAGCAGCGCGCTGCGAATAGCCTATTGCCAGGCAGCTACCCAGGGCCCCGCGCTCTAAAATACCGGGTCCCGGACCGGCATCATTTCCGCCCTCCGTTTTGCCAATGTCTACCTTGAATTTCCAGTGCTTGTGTTCGACCTCGCACGTTGTGCCGTCTTGCAGTCGTATTTTGGTAACCACCGTATTTCTCCCCAAAGACGGACGTTTCCTAACGGCTTCTTGATTGCGTTCAAACGCTTCTTTTATTGTTTTCGGATCTGCCATAATACCCTCCCGTTCTGTTTCTTACAAAGAGTTAGATTGTTTCAATTTCTACTAACGTCCAGAATAAGTCAATGATTATATTGTACTTGTATTACGCCCACTCACTTCTGCATTACGTAGTAGTCATTTTGAATATCATGCTCGAGTTGATGAATTTCGACCTGCTCGAATCCAGCTTTCTGCAGTAATTCATTTGCTTTTTCTCGACCCCACATGGCTCCCAGTCCATCTCCATCCTGTGCCAGCGAAACAGACATACAGTGCATGGTAGAAACTGTATAAAGAGCAGGACCGAGCGGATGATCCATGTTTGAATGCACATGTCCAGTGGAATGGATATCCTGCATCAGGTAGGTACCACCCGGCTTCAGGGTTCGATTGATCCCTTTTAGCACAGCCAGTGGCTTGGCCTGGTCATGGATGGCATCGAAAGTAGTTACAAAATCGTAGGCGGCAGGTTCAGCCGTTTGATCAAAATCACTGGCATCACGAATTTCAAATTCAACATTTTCAAGGCCTCTTTTTCGAGCCTTATTTCTGGCCCAGCTTATGGCTTCTTCCGAGAGATCCAAACCTTTGAATCTGCTTTGTGGGAACAGCTCGGCCATCTTCAGCAATGCACGTCCCCGGCCGCATCCGATATCGAGCACTTTGATTCCAGTCTGAAGCTTGTCGGTAAGTCCCGGTACCAACGGCAGGATATGTTCTTCAAGTGCATCCAACACGGTCATCCCGCTGTCTTCGGCCATCACTTCATGGAACCGATCGTATTTTTCATATGGAACTCCTCCCCCATTATAAAAACACTCGGTAATTTCATCTTCCACACTTCCCAGTACCGAAATGTATTGAGCCATAACAGCCAAATTGTCCAGTTCCGTATCCCGTGTCAAAAATTGGGCATGTTCTGTGGGCAGTCGATAGCTGTCGGATTCGTCAACTTCCACAATACCACCGGTGGCCATTGCTCCCAGCCATTCTCTAACATATCGCTCACTCAGGCCAGCCTTATCAGCCAACTCCCGACTGTTTGTCCATTCCATTCCAGACATCTTATCAAATAAGCCAGTGCGATGGCCAATAGAGATCATAAGCATCAAAGCACCACCATTTAAAGCGGTTACAAACCATTCATCGAATCCGGTTTCGGTACTAGCTGTTTGGGGCATCGTGATTGCAGTATTACACATAATTAGTACTCCATTTAGGGTTTATAAAAAATATTATTTAACATACCAACTAGTCGGTATGTTAAATATACCTACGACTGATGTCAACCAAAGTTTCATATATCCATTTTTTTCACTCAAATTTAGTTAATACTGACAAATACGCAGGCCGAACAAAAGAATTATTTACAATTGAAGCATACCATTTAGTATGTTATACTTTGATTTATGAATAAAAAACCAACCACCACGCGTACCAAAATTATGGATGCCGCCCAATCGATTATCCTGGACCACGGTTTTGGTGGTACCACAGTTGATGCCATTATAGAGCAGGCCGGCGTCAGTAAAGGCGCCTTTTTCCACTACTTTTCCAGCAAAGCTGAACTTGGAAAAATGCTGGTACAACGATACGCAGACGAGGATGCCGAACACCTCGAACAGACACTTGTTAAAGCTGAAGGCCTTAGCGATGATCCGCTGCAACAAATGCTTATTTTCGTAAAACTTTTTGAACAAGAGATAAAATCCTTAGAGGAACCGTTCCCGGGATGCCTGTTTGCCTCGTATCTTCAACAGTCGGAACTATTCGACCATAATATTTTAGATATTATTCGGGAGTCAATGCTGCTGTGGCGCACAAGAGTTCTCGATAAGCTCCAAAAGATTGAACAAAAATATCCTCCCCGCCGGGACGTAGATCTTGAAAGCCTGGCCGATATGCTGATGGTGATATTTGAAGGATCTTTTGTTTTATCTCAATCCCTGAATGAAAATAAAATTATTGCCCAGCAGCTATTGAACTATCACCGCTATCTTCAACTCCTGTTCAGTAAGGATTAAAGTCTAAATCTTTCATCGGGTATCAGAATACATTTACAAATGCAGAGTCACGTCCTGTAAAGCCACGAATTGCGAGTTCTATCATACAAAAGGCATTCCCTGCGTTCTGACCTGTGACAGTACCATCGTTTTCAACCGTAAACACGTCGGTGTCAGTCGACCACCAATTGAATTCGGCATCCTGTACGGTATCCCCAGAAGCAGTTAAGCCAAAGGCCGAAAATTCCTTCTTATCCCCTGCTGAAATGGCGATACTGTCAGGAGTGATTTCAATTTCAGTAATTTGATTCTGCATTTCCCCCATATCGCTGTCCGTTGAGCAACCGGTAAATATAGCTATCCATGACACTGACACTGCTAATGAAAGCAGGCAGAGGCTCTTAATCAGGCTTTGCGTCGATTTCACATGCGTAGCAACAGTATGTCTATTTGATCGAAACATGATTTTCGTTCTTTACATTGAAAATGAATTTGAAGCATTGCATTTAATTGTTTGGAATAATGATGGTTTTATTTGTCGCTTCTCCGGGCTAATTCCTTACATACCCGGGAAAAACCGGGGGACTTCTTCCCGGTATTCTTTATAGTCTTCTCCAAATCGACGCACCATTGCTTTCTCTTCAAAATAAACTCCCACCAGGATGTAAATTGTCATACCCGCAGAAAAAAGCAGATGGCCTGCGGTCATGTGAGGTGTTGCCCAGAAAGCGATCAGGAAGCCAGCCATGAGCGGGTGGCGAACAAACTTGTAAAAGCCCGGTTTCATGAAGCCCGGTGGATTTTGCGTGTTACCTCTCCAGTAGTTCCAAACCTGCTTGAGTCCAAACAGGTTAAAATGGTCAATCATCCAGGTAGAAAGGAACAGGATAAGCCATCCAAGCCAGAAAGCCCATTGCAGGATAAGCGACGCCCAAGTGACTTCTATGTTCCAAACAGTTGCGGTTATCGGTTGCCAGAACCAAAGAAGCAAAAGGACTGCCAGGCTGGAGAACAACACATACGTGCTTCGCTCTATCGGTTGTGCTACTATACTGGTCCACCACTTTTTAAATGATTTCCGGGCCATCACAGTGTGCTGTATCCCGAAAAGGGCGATTAAACCGATGTTTATCAATACTGCCTGTGGCCAGGCACCTGTCGTGCCACCGTTCAAGGTGGTGGGCACCAACGTTTCAAAATCCCCGACAAACAAAATCAACCATACAAAGCTGGCAAAAAAAATCAAATAGCAAAGTACGCCGTAAACAAATACTGAGAAACGTTTCATAATGACTCCTGAATCTAATTTAAGTTATTAGTCAGTTGGCATGCAGCAAGAACTACAGTCCTCCCACTACCCTACTTTTTGGACTTCAATACAGCATGATTTCAATTGGATTTTATTCTCTCCCATTTCGAGTTCCGGGTCCAATTGCGTTTGTGTATTAATAACAGAAAACACATGTCGGGTGAGAATCTCCTCCCATTCACTGATGCTGTATAGGTTGAAACCGTACTCCACAAAAGGAAAGACCAGCATACTTTCGCGGGTCCGCATGCCGGTAAAAAACTTACCTCCCGGTTTTAGCACGCGATGAATCTCTTTAAGGTGCGATTCGGGATGATCCCAAAAGTAGATTACCATATTGCAGAACACCTTGTCGAATGATTCACTCGCATAGGGTAATTCACTACTGTTACCCAGCTTCAGATCAAGTTTCCCAGAATTGATGGAGGGCTGGTTGTCTTGCCTTGCCATTTCAACCATCTTTTCGGAATAGTCAATGCCGCTGACGTTCAGCCTCTTGGCACGGGCAAACAGATTGTCGAAAAATTTACCGGTGCCAAATCCGACCTCCAGGATCGCCTCGTTATCCCGGGGCTGCATCACATCAAATGTTAAATCATAAAGAGGCCCATTAACCTTGTTCATTTTCTGTCCTACATCCCCAGCGTGCTCGCCGGATGGCTTTCGGAGTTGTTGTGCCATAAACTCAGGTTCGGGCTGGTTTTCTTTTGCGTTTTCCATAGCTACCCTTTTTGTCTATTCATTATCATTTACACTTAACCGCATGATATCAGCTCCCAGGTTAAGCGACTCTTCCAGTTTGGATTTACTTTCCTCTGATGAGTTTATTCGGAAGAAAACGGTTTATTGATTACTGAAGGAAACCTATCTTATTTGGCTTCAAAGGGCAATTTTAGGCGGGTCAACAATTGGTCAACAATAACGAAATGAGTGATGCGTAATGCGTTATGAGAAGTAATTATTGTAAGATACGAGTATTGAGTCAAACCGACGTGTTTGAAATACCTCTATCCTCCACCTCCATTAAAAACTCTGTCAGGTTTTCTTCCGTCTCCATATCCAATTTTTTTCGGAGGCGGTAGCGGGCAGTCTTGACGCTGGCAGGCGTTATGCCCATGATAGTGGCGGTCTCTTTGATGGATAGGTTCAGTTTGGCCAAGGCGGCCAGACGCAGCTCATTGGGTGTCAGATCAGGATACTCCTCTTTCAGAACATCGAAGAAACCGGTGTGCACCTCCTCAAAATAGAGCCGGAACTGCTCCCAATCGTCATCCAGGCTAAAGCTGTAGTCCACCAGGTTTCGAAGCTTTTGCAGCGCCTTGTTAATGTTCCCATTCTCCTGCTGCCTGATATCAGTAATCTTTTCCTTTAGCTCCCTCATCGCCTCATTCTTTTGTACCAGGTGGAGGGTGTGGGTGGTCAATTGCTTGTTTTTGAATTCCAGATCCTGCTCCATTTTCTGTTCTTTCAGGCGACGATTTTCCAGCTCCGTCCGATTCTTCTTTATTTTCAGACGCTGCCGGTTATATACCAATAATCCAATGATGCCAATAAGAATAAGACCCGCCAGAAAAGCGTTACGTAACAGGGCTTCCCGCTGCTTTTCTTTTTCAAGAAGGGCGATCTCTTTCTCCTTCTGAGCCGTCTCGTATTTGGTTTGTAATTCATTGATCTGCCGGGACTTTTCTTCGTTCAGAATGGAATCTTTAACCGCTGTAAGCTTCTGCTGGTTTTCGAACGCCTTTCTATAATTTCCAAGCTCTTTGTGAATCTTTGCCAACAATTCATAGCCTACCTTCATACCGAGCTTTGTTCCGAAATCTTCAGACAATTCCAGTGTCTGCTCTGCATGAACAAGTGCCGAATCGTATTGTGCGGCTGCGATATATGTTTTTGCCAGGTTTTCGTGAATTATTGAGGTGAGTTCCGGGTCACGGTCCTCATTGATCAGAAATGCCTGTTTAAGATAGCTCACTGCTGGCTTATGTTGCTTTTGCTGCATATACAGCCGGCCGATGTTATTGAGACTGTTGGCGATCTCCATGGTATAGCCCAGCTCCCGCCGCAGTTCAAGTGCCTTCTGATGGTACTGAAGTGCCTCCTCAAACCGACCTTCATCCCCATGCAACAGCCCGATATTGTTGTAGTTTATGGCCAGAGAGGCCTTATTGCCGAGGCGTTGATTTATTTCAAGGGCTTTTTGGTAGTATTCCAGGGCCTGGTCATGGTTCTTCAGTTCAAAGTAGCAGAGCCCGATATTTCCCAGCGTAACACTGACGCCCCGTTCCAGTTCCATCTGTTCGCATAGTGCCAGCGATTCAAAATAGTACTCCAGCGCCCGTTCGTATTCATTTTGTGTTTTATATGTATTACCCAGGTTGTTCAGTATCGAGACCAGTTCAAGGCTGTCGCCGACAGCCCTGCTCACCTCAATTCCTTTCTCAAAATGATCAATGGCCTTCGCAAAGTTTCCTTTGGTGTTGTAGGCATACCCCAGCTCGTCAAGTGCCCCGGCTATCCCCTTCCTGTAATTAATCTCCCGGGAAAGTGTCAATGCCCGTTCGGCATAAGTAATGGCTAGGTCAGGATCGGAGTAGGAGTATTCAAAGCTGGAATCGATAAGCGCTTGCACCAGCGCGGTGTCGGGAAGCGATTCCGGTTGGGCAACTTCCTGAGCAGAGGCTTGACTCACTGCATATGTGATCAGCAATATGTGGATTGCTAGCTTGATGACACCCGTTCTTTATATAGACAGTACTAAAAGAAGTGAGTAAATTTTAGCAAAATCAAATATTTAGCTATACATACTGATAATTGTAGCTACTCATGTAGAGAAGTATTTATCATTGTGGAGCAACCCCTCCCGACCACTCCTTGCTTATGTCTTGGATTATTACTCCAGCCGCGAAGTTCCCCTTCCCTATGGCAGTCGGGACAGGTTCTCAAGAAGGGGATTTATGTTAGATTTAAAATCACAATCAACGCTAATAGTAATCTCCCCTCGAGGGGAGTGCCGCTTCAGCAGGAGGAGTGTACAACACCATTTTTTATTGAATAAGAATCCGCCTCATCAAGCAATAACTACTACCAGTCCCCACACAAACTCCTGCTCATTACTCATTACTCGTTACGCATCACACATACTCCGCTTGTGAATTTTTACCCGCCTAACTATGTTATAATTAATTGAATAAAAAGGTCAGCTACTATGGAAGAACAAGCCAGAAAAGAGAAGTTTCAGGAGCGTATTGATAAAGGGGAAAAGATTGAGCCCAAAGACTGGATGCCCGATCGATATCGCCAGCAGCTCATACGAATGATGTCGCAACACGCGCATTCCGAAATTGTAGGAATGCTTCCGGAAGGAAACTGGATTACCCGTGCTCCTTCCCTTCGCCGAAAAATGGTGCTGCTTTCCAAAGTGCAAGATGAAGCGGGGCATGGAATGTATCTCTACAGTGCTACGGAAACGCTGGGCATCAGCCGGGAGGAGATGATTGATCAATTGCTCTCCGGAGAGGCAAAGTACTCGAGTATCTTCAACTATCCCACGCTGACCTGGGCTGATGTCGGGATTATCGGGTGGCTGGTGGATGGGGCTGCTATCATCAACCAGACCATGCTGGCCCGTAGCTCATATGGACCCTACTCTCGGGCGATGATTCGCATCTGTAAAGAGGAGAACTTCCACAAAAAGCAGGGCTATGAGATGGTTGCCACCATGGCTGAGGGGACGCCGGAGCAGCAAGAGATGGTGCAGGAATCGCTCAACCGCTGGTGGTGGCCTACACTAATGATGTTTGGCCCCCATGATGACGAATCCCCGAACAGCGCCGAACTGCTAAAATGGGATGTCAAACAGAAAACCAACGATGAACTACGCCAGAGTTTCGTTGACCGCCATGTGGCTGAAGCGCATGCTGTTGGACTTGAAATTCCCGACCCGGAGCTGGAATTCAATGAAGAAACCGGGCACTGGGAGTTCGGCGAAATTGACTGGGACGAGTTCTGGAATGTGATACGGGGCAACGGACCGATGAACCGTGAACGAATGAACGCGCGCCGCCAGGCCCATGAGGAAGGGCAATGGGTCAGAGAGGCCGCCGAGGAGTATGCACGTAAGCAAAAGTTAAAGGAAGAAAAAGCAAGTTAATTGAACGCGGGTTATACAGATGTTAAACTGATTTTCGCTGAAATTTTATTCTTCGAGATTCGTTTGATTTGCGTTTCATTTATTGATGATAGTTATGAACGAGAATAACAAAAAAAAGAAGGATCCCAATGACACTCAGTGGCCGCTGTGGGAGGTGTTCACCCAAGGAACAGATGGGAAGCCGCACGAGCATGCCGGAAATGTCCACGCACCCGATGCTGAGATCGCCCTTCAAAATGCCCGTGATGTCTATGCTAGGCGAAATGAGGCCGTGAATATCTGGGTTGTTCCAAGCGATCAGATTGTAGCTTCAACTCCGGAAGATCAGGGTCCCTTTTTCGACCCTGCCAATGACAAACCGTATCGCCATCCTCAATTCTACAGCACACCGCGGGCGGTGAAGAAACGAAAATGAGCAGCACAGCCAACTCCATATCAACCAGTAAAGATGCACTTTTCGAGTATATTCTGCGCCTGGCAGACGATCGATTGATTCTCGGGCATCGCCTCTCCGAGTGGTGCGGGCACGGACCGATCCTGGAAGAGGACATCGCCCTGGCCAATATCGCTCTCGATTATATCGGTCATGCCGCAACGTTATACGAATATGCTGCAGAGGTTGAGGGCAAAGGCCGGCACCGTGACGATATTGTTTATTTTAGGGATGATCCCCAGTACAAGAATCTCAAAATGGTAGAACTCCCGAAAGGAGATTTTGGCTTTACGATTGCCCGGCAGTTTCTGTTTAGCACATTCAGTTATTTACTCTACGAAAAGTTGAGTGATATTGATGATAGCCAGCTAGGTGGAATGTTTGCCAAGCACCTGAAAGAGATAAAATACCATCTGCGCCACAGCCGTGAGTGGGTATATCGACTGGGCGATGGTACAGAAGAAAGTCACCAGCGAATTCAGGATGCATTTAACGAACTATGGACCTACACCGATGAACTTTTTTACACGGATGAGGTGGATAAACATTTGAGGAATAAAAACCTGGCAGTTGACTTGGAAGAAATAAGGCCCAAATGGAAAGAAACCGTAATTGAGATCCTGGAAAAAGCGACGCTTGAAGTCCCCGACTTTGATCAATATATGGTCAGCGGCGGGCGAACGGGATTTCATACGGAGCACCTGGGACATCTGCTGGCTGAAATGCAGCACTTGCGGCGCTCCTATCCTGAAGCGAACTGGGAGTAAGGAATTAGGAATGAAAAATTAAAAAATGTAGGAATTAAATCCTAAATATGAAAGACGATGGAGTTATTGAGTTCGTTTATGATTAGATGATTTGAATTTTTGTAGCCTATGGCAACGACCGTTACATACCATAAAGAAGAGATCTGGGAGCTGCTGGAAAATATTACCGATCCTGAAATCCCGGTGCTCAATATCGTGGAGATGGGTATTGTACGATCAGTGGAGATTCAAGACGAAAAGGTGGTCGTAAAAATAACACCCACTTATTCCGGTTGTCCGGCCATGAGTGCTATTCAAAAAGAGATCAATAAAACACTCAAAGAAAAAGGGATTAAATCGTTCGAGGTTAAAAAGGATTTTTCCAAAACCTGGACCACTGACTGGATGACTGGGGAAGCCAGGCAAAAACTCAAAGATTACGGTATTGCGCCCCCGGGTAAAACTTCCTCAGGTGATAATGTTCTCAAAGAGCTCAAAAAAACCAAGATTATCCCCTGTCCCTACTGCGAGTCCTTAAATACTGAGTTGCAAAGTGAATTTGGATCTACTCCCTGCAAATCGCAATATTACTGCAACGATTGCCAGGAACCGTTTGAACATTTTAAGTGCATTTAGAGCCACAGAGTTGCACAGATTTGTACAGATTGTATTAGATGTTCATCTTTCCATTATTGGTTAATCCATTTTGAATTGCTTGTTTGTTTTAGGAAAAATAAATCCTTTAAAACCTGTGTAAATCCGTAGCCCTATTACATATGGAAAAATTAATTACAACCGATCTCGATCAAAATGTTTGGGCTATAACACTCAACCGGCCCAAAAGGCTCAACAGCTTTATTGAACCGATGGCGAAGCAACTTCAGGAGGCGCTGGATGAGGCAAATCACAACCCGGAGATCCGTTGCGTGCTGCTTACCGGTAAAGGCAAAGCTTTCAGCGCGGGACAAGATCTACCAGAAGTAGTGGATCGCGAGGAATCTGACGAGAAGTATCGGCTTGAAGATACCGTTCGGACCAGTTTCAATCCTGTCATCAGGGGGATCCGTTATCTCGAAAAGCCGGTAGTTTGTGCTGTTAACGGGACAGCTACCGGGGCTGGGGCAAGTATCGCCTTTGCTTGCGATATTGTGCTGGCTTCGATGGATGCAATGTTCATGCAGGCGTTCAGCAAAATCGGACTTATTCCAGATAGTGGAGGTACCTTTTTCCTTCCCCGAATGGTAGGGCTGCAGCGTGCAAACGCCCTTTTCATGCTGAATGACAAAATAACGGCTGAAAAGGCAGTTGAAATAGGCCTGATCTACAAAGCAGTAGAAGCCGATCGTTTAATGGATGAAGTGAATAAAATCTGCAACAAACTGGCCCAGATGCCGACAAGAGCGTTCGGTCTCTACAAAAGAGCCATCAACCAATCGCTGCAAAACAACCTTGACTCCCAGCTTAACCTTGAAGCAGAACTCCAAACTGAAGCAGGTATGACCGAGGACTACAAAGAAGGGGTGCAGGCATTTCTGGAAAAACGGGAGCCGAACTTTAAGGGGAAATAGTTTCAATTAAATTCTTCCAAGCTTTTGATATACTTATTAATTAAAGTATTTGACATACCATTTACTAAACGCTCATCAGCCGTTATTAAAACAGCATCATTTTCAATAGCTGAAGCAATATAAGTTGAGTCATAATATGTGAGAGGTAGTGAGATTGCTAATTCAAAGGCGAGTTCATCGATTTGTTTATCCCAAGCAATTTTGAAAGGCAACTTCCTGACTTGTACTCTTTTTTTGTTAGCCTCATCAACATTTAATTCATCTCGTCTTACTTTTTTTGTTATCACTGAATTCATTTCCATCGGAAATAGCAAGGGAGCGAAAAAGAAATTTATCTTTTCTATAAGCATTTCAGCCTGGTCCGAACCCTTTTCAAGGAAAAGCCATTTTGCGGCTACAGAAGCATCAATTACCAGATCTTTCACCGCTCCCTGTCCTCCCTAATATCATCTACGCTATCGGAGAACATTCTACCCTCTGTCCGGTATTTGGCCAATGTTTCTCGTACCATCTTTCTTGTCTCCTCAATATCGGGACCAGCATGCATTTCTAGCAGGTTCTTGAGCTCTTCTTGCAGCGACCGGTTATTTGCAGCTGCCTTCTTTTTCAGTTTCTCGAGTGTCTCTTTGTCGATATTTCTAATCAATACATCAGACATGGTAATATGATTAGTGACAGTTGATATCATCATGATATCATAATTAAAAGTTATTTGCAACAAACCTGCCCTATCTATTTCCGTTTTTCCTTCTCCTTTCCACCCGACAGAAGCTTGTCATTACCTCCATTATTCGTATTTTGAACATGTAAAAGCTATTCTAACGGTGATATTTATGGTCAGTGAGTTGAATAAAGAAGATCTAATAGGAGTTGTAGGAGCCGGGACGATGGGCACGGGAATAGCACAGGTTGCCTCCACCTATGGGCATAATGTAGTGCTCTATGACAGTTATCCCGACCAACTGGGAGAATCCAAACATGGGCTCCGGTCCATTCTTCAGCGACAGGTTGAAAAAGAGCGCATGACCCAACAAGAGGTTAACGGCATTATGGAGAGAATTGATTTTACTGAGGATTTAACCGGGTTCGGTGAGTGCAGCTTGATTATCGAAGCGGTTCCTGAGGACCTGGAAATCAAGCAGGATACGTTCCGTAGGCTGGAGGGAATTGCGGCCAACGACTGCATCTTGGCTACGAACACCTCTTCCCTTTCGATTGCCGCTATTTCTTCCGCTCTAAAACGCCCCAAACGATTTGTGGGTCTTCATTTTTTCAATCCGGCCCCGCTGATGCCGCTCGCAGAAATCATTCCCGGCATTGCCAGTAGTCAACAGGCTGTGGACACTGCCAGGGAACTGGTAAAAAAATGGGACAAAACAACCGTTATCGCTAAAGATACCCCGGGCTTCATTGTCAATCGTGTGGCACGTCCTTTTTATGGAGAAGCACTCCGTCTGCTGGAAGAGGGCATAGCCGACGTGCCGACCATCGACTGGGCGATGAAAGAAATGGGGGAGTTCAAAATGGGCCCCTTTGAGCTTATGGACCTTATCGGTAACGATGTAAATTACAAGGTGACCCGAACTGTATTTGAAGAATTTTTCTACGATCCGCGCTTCAAACCGTCTATTACTCAAAAACGGATGGTGGAAGCAGGATTTCTGGGAAAGAAAACCGGGAGGGGGTTCTACGAGTATGAAGAAGAGGCAAATAAACCCGAACCAATGAAAGAGAAAAAGCTGGGAGAAAAAGTTTTAAATCGAATCCTTGTAATGCTGATCAACGAAGCAGCAGATGCTGTATTTATGAATATAGCATCGGTTGAAGATGTGGATTTGGCCATGACAAAAGGTGTAAATTATCCAAAGGGCCTGCTTAAGTGGGCCGATGAAATTGGGCTCCCGAAAGTGCTCGACCAGCTCTCCGCCCTGCAGGTGGAATACCGGGAAGATCGCTACCGGCCAAATCCACTGATTAAACGCAAGGTTAGAAACGGCGAAACGTTTTACTAATGTAAATGTATAAGCCTGCAGTTTTTATTTGTTCTAAAAGCTGATAGCTGACAACTGATAGCTTCTTATTAATATGGACAAACAGACCCTGGCCGAAAAATCGGTCCAAAAAATGATCGGTAATGATCCGTTCAGTCGCTGGCTCGGAATACGTGTTAAAGAAATAAAACCGGGGAGCGTGACTCTTGAAATGAGCGTACGACCTGAAATGCTCAATGGATTTGGGGTGGCACACGGGGGCATCGCCTATTCACTGGCTGACAGCGCCCTGGCATTTGCCGCCAATACACACGGGAAAGTTTCGCTGGCACTTGAAAACAATATCTCCTACATCAAAAAAATAACTGAGAAAGATCTGTTGACGGCCAAAACTGAAGAATTGAGCGTGGGTCGTACCATAGGAGTTTACCAGATAACAATTACCCGAAATGACGAAGAGAAAGTAGCCGTGTTTCGGGGTACCGTTTATCGAACTGAAAACGACCATTTTCCGGAAGAGACGAAGAAAAAGGAAGCTTAAAAGTAGGTAGTAACGACTCACAATACATGACCCAAGACTAAAGTACAATGTCCGAAGCCTTCATCATAGATTCCATCCGAACCCCGATTGGGAAACTCCGTGGTGCCCTCTCCCCCATCCGCGCTGATGACCTGGCGGCTATGACAATCAGTGAGTTGATGAACCGAAATCAAGGAATTGATCCTGAACGGGTGGAGGATGTCATCTTCGGTTGTGCTAACCAGGCGGGCGAAGATAATCGAAATGTGGCCCGGATGTCAGCGCTGCTGGCGGGGCTTCCCGTTACGGTACCCGGCGAAACGGTCAACAGACTGTGCGCTTCCGGGATGAGCAGTGCCGTCCATGCATACCGGGCAATCAAATCCGATGAAGGAGACCTTTTTATAACGGGTGGGATGGAGCACATGACACGGGGCCCAATTGTGCTGGGGAAGGGATCAGCACCGTACTCTGGCACCAATGAAATGCATGATACCACTTTTGGATGGCGATTTGTAAATCCCAAAATGAAGGAGCAGTTCGGCAGTGAGGCCATGGGCGAAACGGCCGAAAACATCGTCGATAAATACAAGGTAAGCCGGGTAGACCAGGATAAGTTTGCAGCCTGGTCGCAACAAAAAGCGGCCAAGGCTTCGAAAAGCGGTCGCATGGCGAAAGAGATCATGCCGGTCGAGATTCCTCAGCGCAAGGGAGAACCAAAGATTTTTCATACTGATGAGTATATCCGTCCGGACACAACTGTAGAAGCTCTCTCTTCACTAAAGCCTGCTTTTCGAGAAAATGGGACCGTAACAGCGGGAAATGCCAGCGGACTCAATGACGGCTCCTGTGCCATGCTTATTGCCAGCGATAAGGCGATCGAAGACTTCGACTTAACTCCCAAAGCTCGAATCGTCTCGTCGGCGGTGGTGGGGGTAGAACCGCGTATCATGGGCATGGGACCGGTTGGTGCCACCCAAAAAGTACTTAAACGCACAGGTCTAACCCTTGATGACATCGATATCATCGAACTAAATGAGGCTTTTGCCGCTCAGTGCCTGGCTGTACTCCGAGAGCTGGGAATAGACGATGATGATGTGCGAATTAATCCCAATGGCGGGGCCATAGCCCTGGGGCACCCACTCGGTATGTCGGGAGCCCGACTGCTGCAAACGGCTTCAATTGAACTTCATGAGCAGAATATAAAATACGCACTCTGTACCCTGTGTGTAGGGGTTGGACAGGGCATGGCAGTAATTCTAGAAAAAATTTAATAAAACGCGGATAACACTGATCAAGCTGATTCTCACAAACTTTTTAATCTGTGGCAATCCGTTAAAATCCGCTTCATCAGCGTTCAATAACCTATGGCAATTTACGAATTTGATGGATACAAACCAGTAGTTCACAAAAGCGCCTTTGTTCACCCACAGGCGGCTGTCACCGGCAATGTGATTATTGGCAAGGATGTATACATCGCACCCGGTGCGGCAATTCGTGGAGACTGGGGCAAAATTGTGATCAAAGATGGCTGCAATGTGCAGGAGAATTGTACGATACACATGTTTCCCGGGGTAACAGTTGTGTTGGAAGAAAATGCTCACATTGGACATGGTGCTGTGATTCACGGAGCCCATATCGGCAACAACTGCCTGGTAGGTATGAATGCAGTGGTGACAGATAATGTGGTATTAGGGGAGGAATGTATCGTCGGAGCGCTCACATTTGTGCCTGAGGGCATGAAGATCCCAAAACGGAAATTGGTTGTTGGTAATCCCGGTAGAATCGTCAAGGATGTTTCTGATGAGATGATCCGGTGGAAAACCGAGGGGACCAAGTTGTATCAAAAACTGCCGGAAGAACTTCACAAAACACTCAGAGAATGTGAACCCCTGCGGGAAGAGCCGGAGGATCGGCCGAGCCAGTCGAAGAGATATGAGACGTGGGGAGAAAAAAAGAATTCAGAACTATGAATTCAGAAGTCAGGATGGGCTCTTCAGAAAATTCTGACTCCCATTTCCGGATTCCAAGAACTGTTAAAACCGAGGTATCCTATGAAGGTTACAAGTTACGTTCAAGGTAATTGGGCAGAGGAAGGCACAGAAAAAGATCTTATAAGTGCCGTAAACGGTACACCCGTGGCACAGATGGTAGAGGCTGATCTCGACTACAAGGGGGCTTGTGAATATGCCCGGCAGGTAGGCGGCCCCAAACTCAGGGAGATGTCTATACACGAACGGGCTTTTAAAATCAAATTTTTGGCCAAGTATCTTCTTGAGCGAAAAGAAAAGTATTACGAACTCTCAACCCACACCGGTGCCACGCGGCAGGATTCCTGGATCGATATCGAGGGGGGAATCGAGTCAATGTTTACCCTCTCCAGCAAGGCCCGCATTGAACTCTCGGATGCGCCCTACCATGTGGAAGGCGGTGTGGAGAGGCTCTCTAAAAAGGGCACGTTCGTCGGGCAGCATATCTGCGTGCCCCGTCACGGTGTTGGGGTACAGATTAATGCATTTAACTTCCCGGTGTGGGGAATGCTGGAAAAACTGGCGCCAATGATTATTGCAGGACTTCCCGCCATCATTAAACCTGCCCCCACCGGATCGTACCTGGCGCATGCCGTATTCAAGAATATCATTGAATCCAAACTCCTGCCGGAAGGGGCCGTACAATATATTGCGGCCGATAAGCCCGGCGATCTGCTGGATCACCTCACCAGCCAGGACTCTGTCGCATTCACCGGCTCTGCCGAAACCGGGCAAAAGCTTAAATCCCATCCCAATATCATTACCAACAACGTGCGCTTTAACCTAGAGGCGGATTCGTTAAATGCCTCCATCCTGGGCCCCGATGTAACCCCGGAGATGAAGGAATTTGATCTCTTCGTTAAAGAAGTAGTTAACGAAATGACGGTGAAGGCCGGGCAAAAATGTACTGCAATCCGACGCACCATCGTCCCCCAGGAACGCGCCAAAGAAGTAATAAAAGCGCTAAAAAACAGGCTCAAATCGATTACGATAGGAGATCCAACACAAAAGGAAACATCCATGGGACCGCTGGCCAGCGTTGAACAGGCCGATCGCTTTGCCAGCAGCATGCAGGATTTGACAGAGGTAACAGAATCTGCTTATTCTGATGGTAAAGAAAATGGGGAGGGTGCTTTCGTTTCTCCAAAAGTTTTGCTTTGCCACAAACCCCTGGAAATTGACCCGATTCACAAGGTGGAGGCCTTCGGTCCCATGACAACGGTTATGCCCTACCAATCGATCGAAGAAGCGATTAAGTTGACCAACAAGGCCGATGGTTCACTGGTTGGCTCTTTATTCACTGCCGATGACCAGGTTGCCAAAGATATCACACTGGGGTGCGCTCCCTACCACGGTCGATTTATGGTTGTTAATCGCCATTGTGCCGACGAATCGACCGGCCACGGATCACCGATGCCCCACATGGTTCACGGCGGTCCGGGTCATGCAGGCGGGGGTGAAGAGCTTGGGGGTGCGCGAGCGGTTCTGCACTACATGCAGCGCGTGGCTCTGCAGGGCTCTCCTACCACACTTACGGAGATCACGGGCCAATACATCAAGGGAGGAGAAACGGAAGAAGCGGAAAAACATCCCTTCCAAAAATATTTTGAAGACCTGGAAGTGGGAGAAGCCCTGACAACTCACCGGCGAACGGTTACGGAGGCAGATATCTCCAACTTTGGCGCCATAAGCGGCGATCATTTTTATGCCCATTTTGATGAAATTGCCGCCAAAGATTCGCTTTTCGGGAAGCGGGTTGCCCATGGATATTTTGTTCTCTCGGCTGCGGCCGGCCTGTTTGTCGATCCCGCACCGGGACCTGTCTTGCTTAACTACGGGCTGGATAACCTGCGCTTCGTGGCGCCTGTTACCCCCGGTGAGACGATCAGGGCCAAGCTTATTGTGAAGAGTAAAAAAGTTCGCCAAAAGAAGGAAAAGGACAAGTACCCGTTTGGCATTATCTACTGGGATGTGGAGGTCACCAACCAGGATGATGAACTGGTAGCTGATTACACTATTTTGACTCTTATTAAGAGACGTGAAAGACTAGATATAGATAATGAAGATTAATCAAAACTATACCACAAAGAAGCACAAAGAAAATACAAAGTTTCACCAAGTTTCGTCTTAGTGTACCTCTGTGCCTACTCTGAGTAACTTTGTGCAACAATTAAATTTATCTTGAAATGCCTGATAGCGGATCTATTAACAGAGACATCACCAACCAAATAGCTACAATCACCTTTCACCACCCCAAAGGCAATTCCATGCCGGGTGAAATGCTGAGAAATCTGGCTGAAACGATTATTGATATGGGCAAGACAGAAGATGCCCCTGTAATCATCATCAAGAGCGATGGAGACGGGGCGTTTTGCGGGGGGGCATTTTTTGATGAGCTCCTGGAAATTTCGAACTTCGACGAAGGTAAACACTTTTTTATGGGTTTTGCCCACGTGATCAATGCCATGCGGAAATGTCCGAAACTAATTATAGCAAGGGTTCAGGGCAAAACCGTGGGTGGAGGCGTAGGCATAGCAGCTGCTGCGGATCATACGCTGGCACATAACTCAGCAGGAATAAAACTTAGTGAGTTGGCACTGGGAATAGGACCTTTTGTAGTAGGACCTGCAGTTCGTCGGAAAATCGGGGAGACTAATTTCAGCACCCTGGCTATCGATGCCACCCAGTGGTACAACGCAGTATGGGCTCATAATAAAGGATTATATGCCCATATCTTTGAGACTCACAAAGAGCTGGACAATGCTGTTAACGAACTCGCCACAAACCTGTCCCAATATAACCCGGAAGCCATGAAGGAGCTCAAAAAAGTATTCTGGAGGGGTACCGATCACTGGGACACCCTGCTGGAACAGCGTGCAGAAATCAGTGGTAGGCTGGTTCTTTCGGATTATACCAGGATATTTATCCAAAAATTTAAAGAGAAATCCTAGGACTTCAATCTATTCATCTCGTTGCTGACCTCCGGTCTGCAACGCCCAACGCTACCTCTGGTAGCTGTCAAATAATCAAAAAGAGCTTTAAAAGGTCGCCCGTTCCAGTTGTAATTGAACGAATTAGAAATGGCGCGCATCATTTTTTTAACGGTGTGCATGTTTTTCCTAAATGGTGCGCAACAGTCTATGGTGGTACCCCTTAGTTGATGGTACCGGAGGTACCAGGGGGCGTTCCGCACCGGAGGTACGGAACGAGATGCAAATTAGAACCGGGATATATGATCTGTATGATGGTAATGTTTACTTGAGAAGGTATCCCGAAAATCCTTTAATCCTGTCCATCCTGATTCCAATGGGTGAAATGTGAAATTAGATGATTCATAAGGATACACAAAGCTGCTTATGAAAAACTCTGTGGTTCACTGTGACATCTTCGTATATCTCAAGGTTTAACCTGAATGACCCTTTATTTTCAGTTTGAAAAAAGAAGTAGGATTATTCCCAAATGAGGTTATAAAAAAAGAGGAAGAGCATGTCTCATCTCTTCCCCTAAATAATTTAGCTGTTATAAAGCTTTACATCACACTTTGGGTTCCCAGCCGGGCTCATACTCCCGACCCCAAAGGCTCATCGCCTCGCGATCATAAGCATGACCGGTTGAGGTATCCACATCAAAGGAGGTGCCGGCGCGCCAGGCAATGTTGGCCAGGTGACACAGGTGCACGCTCTTGGCGCCCTCATCAATCGGGGAGTTCTGCTGGTCGGCCTGCCCCCGGATCGTCTGCAGGAAGTTGGCCACGTGGCGTGTCGACATGCTGCCGCCACCGCCAAGCGCCGTGCCCTGCTCGCTTCCGCCGGAGGACCGCTCGCGTACCAGGTTGCCGTCCCGGTCGTATAGCTTGTACTCGCCGCGGTTCACAAACACCGAACCTTCGGTGCCATAGATAATCGTGCCACGGCCGCTGCCATAGGTTTCAAGCCCGTTGCGGCTTTTGCCATCCCAATTGATGACCTTCTGGCCGGGGAATGTAAACGTGGCGTACATGGTGTCGTACATCGTCCACCCGTCGTCGGGGTAGTGCTGCTTGGCGGCATCCACAAACACATGCTCGGGGTAGTCTACACCCAGGGCCCATCGGGCAACATCCACCTCGTGGGTGGCGTTGTTGCCGGTCTCGGCCGTGCCCCATTTCCATCCGTACCAGTGCCAGTTGTAGTCCCAGGTATTGTGATGGTAATCCTCACGGGGGGCCGGTCCCTGGAACAGCTCCCAGTTCAGGTCGGAGGGCGGGGCCTGCCGGGTGCGATTGGGCACCTCTCCCCGGCTGTTGCTGTAAAAGGCGACCGCTTTGTAGGCGCGTCCTATCGCCCCATTGTGGATCTCGTTTATAATTTCGATAGTATGCGGGGAGGAACGTTGTTGATTACCCATCTGTACCACCTTGTTGTACTTTTGCTGGGCCTGAACCAGTAGCTCACTTTCGCGCGGGTTGTGGCTGCACGGCTTTTCCACATACACGTGCTTGCCGGCCTTCATCGCCATGATGGCTCCCGGCGCGTGCCAGTGGTCAGGCGTGGCATTAAAGACCGCATCCACATCGGAATCCTCCAGTACGACCCGAATGTCATCGGTCAGCTTCGGGCTGTAAGACAGGTCGGATTTGAGGTCATTAGCCACGCGTTCGCGCTGGCTTTGTTTCACGTCACAGATATAAGCCAACTCGGTGTTGAAGGGGTCCGAGAGGCTCTCATAATAAGCGCCAACCCGCCGGCCGCAGCCCATAAAAGCCACATGAATGCGGTCATTCGCCCCCAGCACCTGGCCATAGCTTTTGGCCGAAAGCCCCACTGCGAGACCGCCGGCACCCAATGTCGTTTTTTTAATAAAATCTCTTCGTGATCCCATAACAATATCTCTTTATTGAGTTAAATACTATGATTTACAGTTTGCGCGCTTTGATGCTGCGGTAGTGGACCTCGTTGCCATGATCCTGCAACAGGATATGTCCCTGTGGCCACCGACCAAAATCTTCCCATTTCTGGTATTTGCTGTAGGCCACCAAAGCGGCAAACATCTGGGAAAACCGGTCATACTCGACCACTTTCACGTTGTTGAGCCAGTGCTCCACGTGCCCGTCCTTCGAGACGATGCGGGCCTTGTTCCACTCACCTACCCCGTTAAACGGTTTCCCGCGGTAGGGATATTCCAGGTTGGTCGCCGGAATCAGGTCGTAAAGGGAGGCCACGGTCCGGTTCCCCGCCACGCCCATTTTGGCATCGGGATGACGCTGGTCGTCCAGAATCTGGAACTCATTTCCTATGGCCGAGCCGGGTCCCTTGTTCAGATCCGGGTCCACAAAATACTTGATCCCGCTGTTGGCCCCTTCGGTAATCTTAAACTCCAGTTCCAGCTCAAAATCGCTGTACAGGTCGGTGGTCACAATATCGCCGGGACCGGTGGCCTCGCCCCCGTCGGTGGCCTGGATCGTCAGCACACCATCATTCATCACCCAACCGCTTTCGGGGAACCGGTCGAGCTTGGCACCACGCCAGCCATCACTTGTTTTTCCATCCCACAACAGTTGCCAGCCGTGTGATTTCTCCCACTCGGTCAGCTCATTTTTCAGGTAGCTGATTTGTCGGACCTGGGGATCGGGCGTGCGGCGGTGCTGCTCCAAATTACTCGTCATAATACGCAGGTCGCGCCATTTGACTTCGGCTCCCGCCAGGGATTCATCACCAATAGAATGCACCTGCAGGCCGATAAATCCTTCCGAGGTCTCCTCGTCGGCCAGGCGGGCACACTGCACCCCGTTGATCCAGGTATTGATGGAGGAGCCGACCGCCTCAATACGCACGGTGTTCCACTGGCCGAGCTGAAGGGCCGAACGCGCTTTGGGGTTACTGGACAGCGGGTACAGCCATCCCCGACGAGCCTCATCATAAATGCCGCCGCTCCAGGCCCGACGGGACGGATCCAGCTCCACCTGGTAGCCATGCACGCGGCCGTCCATATAGGAAGAAGTGCTGAGGCTACGAATTTGCACCCCGGTGTTCATCTGGGTATCCATAAACACTTCAAATTCAAGGATGAAATCGCCATAGTCCTGTTCGGTCGTCAGAAACGAGTTAGGTGTGTTGGGCACCGCCCGGCCCACGATCGCCCCATCTTCGACACGGTATTCCGCCTCGCCATTCAGTTGCGTCCATCCGTCGAGATTGTTCCCGTTAAACAGCTGTTGCCAGCCATCCTGGGCCAGCAACTGCACAGGTAGTAAAAGAAGTACTAGCAGTAATATAGATTTAGAGTATTTCATAGAGATTAAAACAATTTATAATTGTAAGTATTGAAGTTTGTGATACCTTATACCCTTTTCTGTCCTATAAATGTACTTTTCCCATCCAAAAGCTTAGGCAAATAGCTCCCTTTTTACAAAAATTGATACCAGTAATTTTCTCATAATGAAATCGACCATTTTAAAAAAAAAGGATTAAAATAAAGTGCCACTCAGATCCAGTGTAAAAAAATATCCCAGGTTAACCGGAAACCAAATTACAACATTGCGTATTCACAACGATTGACTATTTTAAGTTCTGCCTGGGTATTAATGAATTGAGATTAAGTTATGGGATGGTTTCACATGAAATTACACCGACAGTTTGTACTCTGTTTGATCACATTATTTGTTACGTTATCGGGATGCAACTCCTCCTCTAATAGTGGTTCAGAACAACAAAGGCCCAATATTGTCATTCTTTTTGCGGATGATATGGGCTATGGAGATCTGAGCAGTTATGGGCATCCTACCATTAAAACACCCAATATCGATGGTTTGGGTGAGCAAGGTGTGCGCTTTACTTCGTTCGTAACCGGATCTTGGTGCGTTCCCTCTCGGACACAGCTTATTACAGGTCGCTATATGCCACGTGTGGACTTCGGCGGTGCTACCGGCTCCGATGGAGTAGGTGGACTCCCCGACAGCGAGATAACCCTGGCCGAAGCATTGAAAGAGGCGGGTTATAACACGGGCATGGCGGGCAAATGGCATTTGGGTTACAAACAATCCAAGTTTCTTCCTCCCAACCAGGGTTTCGACTCTTGGTTTGGCCTCCCCTACTCCAACGACTACCGCAAGCCATGGGTGCAAACGGAAGAACCCCTGGCTCTCTTTCGTGATACGACCATTGTAGAGCATCCGATCAACCAGAATACACTGACAACACGGTATACAGAAGAAGCAGTTAGTTTTATCGAGTCTAAAGCCGGGCAAGAAGAGCCCTTTTTCTTCTACTTGGCTTATAACATGCCTCATCTTCCTATTCATACGACCGAACAATTCCGAGACAAATCAAGAGGAGGGTTTTATGGTGACGTGATTGAAACGATTGACTGGAGTGTAGGAGAAATACTGAATGCGTTGGATAAACAAGGGATATTGAATAATACCATCGTCTTCTTTGCATCTGATAACGGTCCCTGGCTAAACCTACCTGACCGGATGCTGCAAGAGGGCAATAAACCCTGGCATCAGGGAACAACAGGCCTGCTTCGAGAATCAAAAGCCACTACGTATGAAGGCGGCACGCGCGTCCCGGCGCTGATGCAGTGGCCGGATCAAATACCAGGGCAGCAGGTAACTGACGAGCTAGTGGCCAGTCCCGATATCTATCGAACGCTTATTGAAATCGCAGGAGGAAAGTTACCAGATCATCCAATAGATGGATATAATCTTATCTCATTCCTGAAGGGTGATGAAAGGCATTCCCCGCGAGAAGAATATCTTTATATCCTGAGAAACAGTCTGGAAGCGATGCGTATCGGGAAATGGAAACTGCGACTAGTGGAGGAAAAGCCACAACTTTTCAATCTACAAAACGATCCCGGTGAACGGTTTAACCGTGCGGAAGAATACCCGGAAATCGTGAAAAAGATTCAAGATAGAATGATTATGAGGGCCAGCGACTTGGGGATTGAGATTCCTGGCCGGGAATAATCTTCATTCATAAATAATTCAATTTTTAAATATCAGCATTATCAAAAAATGGACTATACATCTGTTCAGAAAAAGTTGAGGGAACAGGCCGATGAAGAGATTGCTACACACTCAAAGCGTTTTTTCAAAACGGGCAAGGGGCAATACGGGGAGGGAGACAAGTTCCTGGGTATCCGCGTGCCGGTGCAACGGAAAGTTGCGAAATCACACAAAGAACTCCCGCTGCAGGGGGTTGAAAAGTTGCTGCAATCGGAGTATCACGAAGAGCGGTTGACTGCTGTTTTTATCCTGACATACAAATTTGAGAAAGGAGACGAGGAGTTAAGGGAAAAAGTCTACCACTATTACATGGAAAATATTGGAATGATTAATAACTGGGACCTGGTGGACAGTTCTGCACCCAAAATTGTCGGGCCACACCTGGAAAACCGGGACCGGTCAGTTTTATATGATTTGGCCGGATCTGATAATCTTTGGTCACGACGCATCGCAATAATGAGCTGCATGCATTTTATCAACCAGGGAGATTTCAGTGATGCCCAAAATATTGCGGAACTGCTTTTGCATAATGAACATGACCTTATTCACAAAGCAGTAGGATGGGCACTTCGGGAAATCGGCAATAAAGATATGGCAGCTGAAGAAAAATTCTTGAAGTCGCACTATCAACAAATGCCGCGTACGATGCTGCGCTACGCCATAGAAAAATTTCCTGAACAAAAGCGAAAAGCATACCTCAAAGGCATTATCTAACCCGCATTTCTCACCAAGTAACCTGGGTTTCGAGATAAGACTAACTCAAAATAATAACTGTCATCGCGAGGAGGCTTTGTTGCCCTATTTAGCTTAACGATGAGGTCGACGCGGCGATCTGCCCGTCCGTTTTTTTGTTCCCCCATCGGGAGATTGCCTCCCGACAGGTGTCGGGATCCCGATGGTCGCTGAATCCCTTGCAATGACAGTTTTTATGTCGAACTGACGTTACCTTAGGATTAGATTACCAGGTAAACTCATTTCAACAGTATCTTACAACAAACCATCAATATTTGTGAGAAATGAAAGTTACACGACCTCTTCTTGTGCGAAGTTGAAATCAATATTTGCCCCGTTGTCGTTGTAAATATCAATTTCGGCGTCGAGTTGTTTGATAAGAGTGGTAATAATAGACATTCCCAGGCTCTCAGTGGATTCCCGGGTGAACTCTTTGGGGAAACCGGCACCGTTATCGCGTACTTTAACGTGTATCCTTCCCTCCCTTTCACACATATCGATGCTAATGATTCCCCCGCCGTTAGCGGTAAAAGCGTGTTTGTATGCGTTCACAACCAGCTCATTCAGCAACAGGGAGCATGGAATCGCCTGGTTAATATTGAGGGCCACCGACTCAAGGTTTGTCTCAATCATGATATCCTCTTTCTCATTCATGTATGTACTGCCGATTGCATCCAGCAGATCCTGTATATACTTATCAAACTCTATGTATGAAAGATTTTCTGACTGGTACAGCTTTTCATGAACCAGGGCTATTGACTGCACCCTCAACTGACTGTCACGCAGGGCTGTTTCAGCAACTTCATCTTCCGTTTCCCAGATCTGCATCTGCAGCATACCCGAAATAACGGCCAGGTTATTTTTTACACGGTGATGAATCTCAGCAAGCAGAATCTCCTTTTCTTTCAGTGATTTTTTCACCTGCTCTTCCGCCTGTTTACGATCAGTAATATCACTGGCCAGGCATACCAAGCCTTTCATAGAACCATCAGAGTTATGCATGACAGCTTTTGAAAAGTTGACGGGAACCACTTTTTCTTCGCTCGTCCTATACAGGGTTTCAAAATTCTCCAGCTCCTTGTCCTCCTTTATCTTGTTCAACTCCTCTTCACTGACGTCATCAAACAAGATGTCCAGGGGTTCCCCAACCAGCTGTTCATCCGGGTATTTAAGCATTAAACGAGCTGCCGAATTAACCCTCTCAATACGAAAATGATCATCCGTAACCACCAGTGCATCTGCCATTGATTCGATGATATTGTCAACATAATCTTTGGAGAATGTAATTTTACTCAGATTCTCCGCCATCCTGTTTATTTCATTGGCCAGGGCCCCTATTTCATCCCGGGAACCGATCTGAATCCGCTCATCAAGATTTCCTTCTCCTATCTGTTTGGCTGTTTCACTCAACTTTTGGAGTGGTGTGGCAATAGACTGGTACAGGTATAGCGCAAGTCCGATTGAAAGCAATAATGCAATTATTGTTGCGAATGCCAACATTGTACCGGCAAACTCCAGCTTTGCGTTAAGGGCGTTGATCTGTTGATCCATGTTTTCTCTGCTTGATATCCTAACCTCTTCTATCAGTGGAATCAGGTTGGAACGGAAATAGGGCTCCACCGTAACGCTCAAAAACTCCCGGCCATCTTCATAACTTATCGCCGCAAGTTTAAAGAGCTCGTTCACAAGCGCCCGATAAATATCGAAACGACTTTTCAACTTATTAAGCACGTTCAACAGCTTCTGATGGTCTCCATGGTCTTCGTTAAATTGGGATTTGTGATTTTCCAGAATGAGCCTCGCAGAATCAAGTTTTGAACTAAAATCGTCAAGGGAGGACTTAACTTTCTTACTCGCTGTGGCCGCACGTATCTGAAAGTTGGAGGTATCTATCTGAATACTCTGGTTATAGCGCTTGTCCAGAAAATATTGGGCATTTAATAAGCTGTGATATAGTTTTAGTCCCATCTCCCCCGAATAGGCAAGCTCAATAATAGCATGCTCACTTTCTTCTACCAGCTGATTTTTGATCTGCTGGTTATAATACTGAGAAAATATACCGATGCCAGCCAGCAGCAGTGCTACAAAGCTAAAACTCAATAAAAGCTTGGTACTTAATTTCATGAAAAAAAGAAGCTTCTTCTAGTAAGTTCCCTCAATAATCAAAAAGCGCAACGGTATGAAGCTATATATATTGAAATGGTGGTTAAACAGCCAACACAGAATTGTTTGTAAGGATAATTTAATGTTGGATGGATTTCAATTTAACAACCATTATAGATTTTTAAAACCTGATTATCGATTCCATTTTTGCTCCAATCTGTTCAACACCGGGCATTACGGACTTCATGAGTGAAAGGTTATAGGGAACCGGGATGTCCGGCATCGTCAGCCGCTCCACCGGGGCATCCAGCAATGAAAAGCCCTCATCAGCCAATACGGTACATATTTCAGCGCCGAACCCCGCCGTCTGTGTATCTTCATGCACAACCAGACAACGATTAGTCTTTCTGAGAGATTCCAACACGCCCTGCTTATCCCAAGGCGTGAGTGTTCGCAGATCCAGGATATCTGCTGATATTCCTCTCTGACGCACAGCTTCCTCACAGCGTTCACACATTGCACCCCATGTTACGACGGTCAGCTCATCGCCTGTCTGCAGCTTGCTTAACTTGCCAAACGGCACCGCATAGTGATCGCCGGGATAAGGCCGGCGGGCGTACTTGGCATCCAGCAAATTGCGATGTTCAAAAAAGATCGTGGGATTATTAGATCGCATCGCCGTTCGCAGCAGGCCCACCGCGTCTTCAGCATTGCTCGGCATCGCTACCTGCCAACCGACGGCATGGGTAAAGAAGGATTCAAAGCTTTCGCTATGCCAGGGATCACCAAACTTGGCAAAACCCCCGGGAATGCGGACTACGATGGGAGCCGCAAAGCGGTTGTTGGTACGCCAGCGTATAGTTCCACAATTTTTCAGCTGTTCTGTGGCGGGATCAGCGTACTTCCGGAATTGAATCTCGGCCACTGGCATAAAACCGGCGCAGGCTAATCCAACAGCCCGGCCTATGATCCCCTCTTCTGAGAGGCTGGTATCAAAAACCCGCCGTTCGCCAAACTGCTTCTGGAGTCCCATTGTTGCGGCGTGGACACCGCCCTTTTCTCCCACATCTTCCCCAAAGACTAAAAGCTTCGCATTGGTTTCAAGCTCATACTCGAGGGTACGCCGGATCGCCTCGACAATATTGATCCGGTTCTTCTCAGATTCCACCTTATAACTGCTTTCCGGGAACTGGTGATTTTGTGGAGCCAGACCACCCATCAACTGGACATCTTCCGTACCATCCGGCTTTGTTTCAGAAAACAGGTACTTCTTTGTTGTTGAAGGATCAGGATCCGGTCGTCGCAGAGCTGCCTCTACTGCTTCATCGATCTCTTTTTTCACTTCGTTTTGAAGGTCATTCCATTCCTGCTGAGAAATAATATCGGGGATCAAAAATGATTTTAATTTTAGCAGAGGATCATTTTGCCGTTCTTGCTCCAACAAATCATCACTCTTGTAGGCCTGGTTGTCCGTTGATGAATGTCCCCCGAGCCGCGGCATTGTAAGGTGCAGCAAGACCGGTCCACGCCCTGAACGGACATACTCAACCGATTCTTTAATAAGCTCATTGGCTTCTTCGGGTTCAGTACCGTCGCCGTCAAAAATCCGGAGGTTTTTAAAGGAGTAGAGGTTTTTTGCAATATTTCCGCCCGGTGTCTGGTACTCGGAGGGAACCGACAAGCCAAACTGATTATCCTCGATATAAAAAAGGACAGGCAGGTGTTGGGTTGTGGCAATCGTAATGGCTGACCAGAAACCATTTGCTGCCACCGAGCCATCACCGCCGAGAACTGTGGCAATAGCCTTTTCAAATTCCTGCTCCTGCAGCTCCTTTTGATGATAGCTGATGCCCTGTGCCCAGCCTACCGCGGGCGTATACTGTGAGCCCACATCACCGGCCATCGGCAAAACAGTAGCTTCGCCACCGGTTCCGGGCCTGTTGCAGACCACACCAATATCACGGCCGTCACTGTATCCGCCCGACTTCGCCATGGAGGCTGCAAAGGCCTCCTCAACTGACAATCCCAAAGTGAGCAGGATCGGCCTGGACCGGTAATATGCACTCACGCCATCATGTCTATGGGTCAGGCGTGATCCAAGCAACACCTGCCCCAGCTCATGTCCCCTTGCTGAAAATTGGTAGGACACTTTCTTTTGAGGAAACAGTTCATTCTCCTCTTTGTCATCGATGATCCGAGAGGTAAGCACGAACCGGGCTATCCTCTTCCAGTCGATGCCCTTCTTTGTCTCAGATACAGTAGTTTTTGAATACGAGTTATCTGCCATAACACGACTATTTTACGCATCTTTTTCATAGAAAATTTGATCAAACAGTTCCTGGAAACTGCTTTCAAAATGGTCCATTTCGCGCTCTGTTCCGATTGTAATTCGGATACAGCTGGGTAGATCAAATCCATGGGTGCGGCGCAGGATAACCCCTTTCTTCAACATCTCTTGGGTAAACTTTTGTGCCAGCTGCGCATCAGGCAAGATCATCATAACGGAATTCGCTGCCGAAGGTACATATTCCACATTATGCTGGTCAAAGAAAGAATATATTCGCTCTCTGCCCTTCTCTACCATCTTCCTGGATTTTTCAATAAACGCGGTGTCATCATATGCAGCATAAGCCGCAGCCTGACCAAGAGCGGTGGATTCAAACGTAAGCTTGGTTTTCATCATCATATCGATCAACCTGCGATGTCCTATCCCATACCCAATACGGAAACCAGCAAGGCCATACGCCTTTGAAAAAGTACGAAGCGTTAGGAGATTCTCGTGCGAATAGGTGAGCGAATCGGGATAATCATGGATTGTCTCTGCATATTCAAAATACGCCTCATCCATCACGACAATAATATCCTCCGGCACGCGGTCCATGAACGCATCAAATTCTTCTTGGGTCACAAAGGTTCCGGTGGGATTATTCGGATTGGCGATGTATATCAATTTTGTTTGTTCTGTAATAGCATCAGCCATCGCCTGCAGGTCAAATCGATAGCCCTCGGTCATAGGAATCTTGTGGACTGGTATATCCTGTACCTCGGCATAGATCCAGAAATTGGCAAACGTAGCCTCGGAGGTAATCGCATCTTCATCCTTGTCAAAAAAAGTTCGGCACATGTTGGCAATCAGGCTCTCTGATCCATAACCAAGAATAACATTCTCTCGGGCAAAGCCGTGTCGATTAGCTATTTTGCTTCTCAGCTTCCTACCTATAGGATCCGGGTAATCGTGGATCGTGGACAACGCTTTCTCAACCGCCGGTTGTACTCGTTCGCTGCAACCAAGCCTGTTTTCATTGGAAGCAAGTTTGGAGATCTGCGACGGATTATACAACTCCTGCACTTCTGCAATAGTCTTACCCGGCTCATACGGCGTTAACCTTTCGATATTCGGAGGTACAAGCGGGCGCTTTCTCTTTTCAGACATGACGATACTTTTAGCTGACTTTTGATACTCCAATATCTTCAAATTAACACTTTTAACCAAGGCGGGGAAAGCCTTAACATTGAAAACAGGTTTTGAACTATCCTATACCCTGTTAACTTTACCTCCAAATAATCTGCATAACCGAAATTACCATTTATGAATATTGTTGTTACAGGGGCCAGTCGTGGTATTGGCTATGCCACGGTCAAAACGTTGGCCACAGAAGGACATTCCGTCGTAGGTACGGCACGTAGTGAGGACCTGCTGAATACCCTTGAACAGGAAGTACCGCACAAAATCAATACATTCGTAGCAGACCTTACTGATGACGAAAGCGTGGACCAGTTATCCTCGCATATCTCATCCACTTTCGCCAAAGTTGATGTATTGGTTAACAATGCGGGCGGCCTGATCAACAAACCGTTTGAAGAGCTCACCATGGACGAGTGGCAAAATATGATCGAGGTTAATCTCCTTTCGGCTGTACGACTTACCAAAGCGATGCTCCCACAATTTGATGCGGGTTCACACATCATCAATATAAGCAGTATGGGCGGTTACCAGGAAAGCGCCAAGTTTCCGGGACTTTCGGCATACAGCGTTGCCAAGGGCGCCTTGACGACCCTGAGCGAATGCCTGACCGTTGAACTGGCTGACAGGGGCATCACCGTGAATGCACTATGCCTTGGAGCCGTGGAGACCGAAATGTTTAATGCCGCTTTCCCTGATTTCGATGCCCCTGTTACGGCTGAGCAGATGGGGAATTACCTGGCCGATTTTGCTGTGAATGGGTCCACCTTCTACAACGGCAAGGTACTTCCCGTTTCGCTTGCAGACCCCGGGTAAGCCCCCTCTGGCTTTTTCTCTCAAATTGGGATGAAGAGTCAGATTTACTACCTTTGCTAACGAAATTCAATCAACAACAAACGTTGAGAGTCGTGAAGTATAAACATCTACAGATTTCTATAGTCATTTTTTTGCTTGTTTCATTTTTCCAGATCCAATCTAGCCAGGCCCAAACCATTAAAATATTGGGTGGAAACACGCTAAATGGGGCAGTAAACGGTACTATTCTTGGTGGGGCTACCATGGCCCTTCAAAACTCCAACGACTTTTATGAGCCATTGCGGGTCGGTTTGGGAGCCGGGACGCTCTACGGACTGTCGGTAGGCATCTATGATATATCTCAAACCTCAACAGGCCAGCAGTACTACGTCTCCGGAACGTTTAATGACGGGGACAACTCCACGATCATCGTACTTTTGGATACTATTTACGGCGCCGCTGGTGGTGCCATTGTGGCCACCTCTTTTAATCTTATAGCAGACCGGGCGATTGAGGAGGGGCTCCAGTACGGGGCTGGCGTCGGCGCCTGGGCCGGATTTGGCTTTGGCCTGATCGATACTTTCCTGCTGGCACGAAGAGCGGGTGATTTCCAGTCTGCTGCCACGCCCGCCAGTTCGCCACAACAAGGAATGATCTCATTCGCTGATCAGACATCCGGTTACAGCATCAATTTGCTGAATCCCACTATCTTTTACCAAACGGAAATCAACAGTTCCGATATTTCAGTACAATCAACAGTGGGAATCGATCTGGTAAACTTCCAGCTCCAACTATAGACTTACTGGTCGTTAAGATCAAAGTCATCAGGGGCTTCAAAACTTGCCCCTTCTACTCCTTCACTTTTGGCAAGTACTTTCAGCAATTCTCGCACCGTGTTGGTATGCCCGGAAAGGGAAGGATGGAGTCCATCATTGAGATAGTTCCAGGCTTCGGGTTCATCTTCGCCCATTCTCATGCCTCGTGGATCAACGATATACCCTTTCTTACCACTCAGGATTTCCCGGTATTTTAGCAGATCCTCATTCTGGATATTGAAATTGAAAAGGCGGAAATCTTCCAGCATCTCCGACATTACGGGTGGGGGACTAATCCAGATGACGGGGTTGTCCGTCAACTCAGCTGTCACATCTTCAATGGCGTTGGTATTTTCCCAGTATTCGGCCAGTGGAACCAGCGTACGGTCGGGCGTCAAGTTCATGCGGGCGGCATCGAAGGTCCCCAGGGAGACAATCACCCAGTCGGGTTCATGTGCTGCGAGATCTCTGTCGAGCCGGCGGAGGGCATCAGTGCTCGTATCATAAGAAACGCCACTGTTTACAAACGTAAAATCTGCCTCAGGCACCGATATCTCCAGGGCATAACCCAGGATACTAAACCAGCTCTGCAGGTCGTCGGTGGTTGAATCACCAATCGCAACAATTGTATCGTCACTATCGAAGGGCAGTTCATCGATCCATTGCGCTACCTTCTCTTCCTCCAGTAGTTCAAGTGCCGCTTCCTTGGCATTTTGGTCAAACTTGGTTCTGTTTTCCTTGAGTTCCTGTTCATCAAGTCCCAGCAACCCCGCCATCGCCTTGGTGTTGCGGATGCCAGGCAGTAATGGATATCGTTTCTCAAGGTTCAGAAATTGAAGCAGGTATGTTTCTAAAACTTCCTTTTCTTTCTTCGACGCTTTGGCGTTAGACATGTATGTTTTCTACTAATTTAATTTGGTGAATAAAGCCTGTTAAAATAAGGATTTAGTCATCCAATATTTAGGTTAATGATCACTTAATAATTGATCTACCAGCTCAGGCGTTCCTTCTGCGGCTGTCTTTTCAAAATGTTGCCATCCCTTTGCCGGCATGATGTCCGGGCGCTCGGGATCGATAATATATTTGGGAATATCGGAAGGGGCATAGTCTACCAGTCCCGCCGCAGGATAGACTACCAGCGAAGTGCCGATAACGATCAATGTATCTGCTTTGGGCACAATTTGGGCTGCTTTTTCCATGTTAGGTACCATCTCCCCAAACCATACGACATGCGGTCGCAGTTGGCCTCCGTCTTCTGCGGTATCTCCCATTTCTATATCGTCATCACCGATCTCATACACCAGCGATTTATCCTTCACACTTCTAGCCTTGCTGAGTTCGCCGTGAAGATGCAGCACATCGGAAGAGCCGGCTCTTTCATGCAGGTTGTCTACATTCTGCGTGATGATGGTCACATCAAATTTAGATTCAAGTCGCATCAACGCCTTGTGCCCTTTGTTCGGATCGACATCGTAGAGTTGCCTGCGTCGCTTGTTATAAAATTCCAGTACACGTTCGGGATCTTTCCGCCATCCCTCCACGGTAGCCACTTTTTTGATATCATAACCTTCCCAGAGGCCATCGGAACCGCGAAATGTTTGCAGGCCGCTGTCGGCACTCATTCCTGCCCCGGTCAGTACAATTATTTTCTTCATTGGTCAAAAAGTCCGCTATTAAAGGTTTGGTATAACGCGTTTAGTGGTTAAAAAGCAGACTTTGTGTCATCCTGAACTTGTTTCAGGATCTCGCAGGGCTTCTGCCGTTGATTTCAGCCCTCAATAGATCAGCGTTTGGTGCCCACACGAGTTTCCCGACTGCTGTCGGGAGTCCGGGATGACACAGAGGATATTTCTTGGTTCTTTGCCATCTAACCTAACCCCTAAACACGTTGGTATAATTAATCTTCAGCGAAACATACAGCCTGCCTCCTATTAGCGCAAGTGCTGCTGCCGTTGAAAAGGTGGACTCCACCAGTACCTTTTATATCATATCTCGTGAAGCTGTCTTAAAAGTCCGTTTAAAAAATGGATCACTAAAAATTTCAGGCTCAATACCTATCGGTCAATCCTCCTGTCCTTACCGAAAGTGTTTGGGGCAAGCTATTCCAAGTACCTGCACCGACTATACTATATGACTCAAAGTTCTTAAATAGGCTCTGAAAAAATCCCTCTTGGAGCACTGACCGACTACTGACGGTAGAGGGTTTTAGGGAGATTGATCTTGCCTTAATTATTAGGGTGACTATTTCTTAAGTAGGGCCTACTCAAAAAGTCTGATTTATGCTTGAAAAAACCATAATTCCCGGACGATGGCTTCCCCCCCAAAAGTCCAGAAAATCCCTGCAATAAATTTGTTTAAAGCGAACGGAGTAGAAAAGCAATGGTCTCTAATAAGCCTAAAAACGAGAATATCTGGGATTTTTTGGTGACTTTTTTGGTTCGTTTTTTGGTCATACAAAAAATGAACATACCTATTTGCGTTAGCAGCTTCTTGCTAAAATCGGGGATTACTGGACTGTTCATGGGCTTGGTGAAATGCATTGAAATTTGATAACAGATCAAAAAACCTTGCACAAGGCATGTAAAATCCACGAACCCATTGCTAACAATTATTTAAAGGGGGTCTGAGAAGCCCTAATTAAGGCTTATGGGCAGGTTCACGCAGGGTATTGACCTCTGGTTACCTTTATAAAATTTTTTTGTAAGGATTACCCTTCTCAGCGATCTATAGTAATAGAGGTCACAACCGATGATCTCCATCGAGATGGTATGCCGACGATTTTTTTCACTCCGGTAGCGGCGCCCGGTATGCCACAGAACGCTGCGTTGACCGGCAAAACTCATCATTTAAAAAAGAGAAGCAGTACAATGGCATTACAATTTTACCTGAGACCAAATCACATGACCGACGATCCCAACAATTACATAGCTGTCAGCCGTAACCCAGAAAGTTACACCCTGGAGGATATATTTGAACATATGACGCGAGAGGGTTCAACCATTACCAAAGCAGAGGCATTGGCCGGCTTTGAGGAGGTCACCAGGGGAATCATCAGGCTGGTGGCACAGGGTAACTCAGTGATCACACCGCTTGTCAATATACGTCCCACTGTTCGCGGGGTATTTGACGGGAAAGAGGACAACTTTGACCCCGCCCGGCATCAGGTTAGCATCAATGTATCGCCCGGGCTGCGACTGAAGGGTATCACGAACGATATCCCAACCGAGAAGATTGCGCCCCGTGAGCGGAAACCGGAACCGATGCACCTTCACGACAGCGAAACCGATTTGCAGGATCAACGTGTCACTCCAAAAGGCGGTGCCCGCATCACCGGTACCCTCCTGAAATTTGACGCCAAGGATCCCAAACAGGGTATATTCTTCGTTAATATTGACGACAACAGTGAAATACCGGTTGAATCCAATATGATAAAGAACAAACCCAAAGAGCTGGTCTTCATAAATCCGGACCTGGAGACCGGTATGTACCGTTTGGAAGTTCGCAGTAAAATCAAGGATACATCAAAAATTCGTAAAGGTATCTTGCCGGAAGAACTGACCGTGGTCAATCCTGACTAATGCATCGGACAGCGTCAAGGATTCTATTGCACTATGCATGCCATTAGTCCCCTTTTCCTGACTGAGAAGGGGGCTTTCCTGGTTTTTCATTCTACCTAATGCATCCTGAGATAAACATCTTATATCCCCTGAGACGATTATCTCATACCCACTGAGACGACTATCTCAGACATACCAAGACGATTATCTCGTATGTACTGAGACGATAGTCTCAATACAATTAATACTATTAAAGGATTTGAGGGAAACGATATACCATCCTATGAAAGGTATGAGGAGGAACGGCAATTGACAGTTTATAAAAGTCCGTTTAAAAAGATGGGTCCTTAAAAAATCCAGGTATTGGTTGGTTCCAAATTTACCAGTCAATCCTCCCGTTCTCCTTCTCAAATAAGGAACTCCGGGGTAAATAATAACTCAAAGTTCTGAATAGGCTCCGAAAAAGTCCCTCCCAGACGGTGGTCGAAACTTAAAAACTGACACCAAAAAAAGTCACCAGTGAACGCATCACCTGCTTTGGCACGTTCCCCACTTTTCTCCAATCTGGTTGCAGAGATTTTCCGGATTTAGGGGGACATAGCCATCTTTGGTCACTCGTCTCTTCCGGCCTTGTAAAGGTGACCGCCCGGAAGGAAACGGAGGGAAGCGTAAAAGAAAAAATCTGTGATTTTTTTAGCGGAACGTAGTGCCCTTCAGGTTAGCTTTACATCAGCCGGTGATTCGTTTTTTTATCACTAAAAAAATGAATACCACAATGGAATAAGACGCAACATGATAATTAGAACTCTCTTGTTCTTAGCCCTCAGTCAGCGGATTTGTTCACACAAAATGGAACGCCTCTTCCTCAGAAAAGGTGGGCGTGACTTTTTAAGTAAGCTCTAATTACTTAGGTGACTTCTTATCAAGTTAGACCTTTGGATAACCTCAAGTGATTGCATACGTGCTTCTGGCTACTCCCTTTGAAAAAGAACCATCTCCCCCCCAAGACTGTCGGGTCGGAAGCAAATGCCACGATATAATTCAATGCAATAACTCAAAATCAACAATTTCACCCGGTCTGAGGTCAATATCACTCGTATTATGATATGAGATTTCTACCGGCAGGCCACTTTCTGTTGTCATTCCCGGGCGTTGCAGCCCCGGTTCAATGAGCCTTACCTGCCCGCCGAGGTTCACAATGTTTGTGGTAAAAGATTCCCTGCCGGGACGCCGGGTTTGTACCTGCACTTTCATGCCCACTTCCGGGGAGATTTTGAACGGCTGGCGGACATACCCAACAATATGCTGCGGCTGTTTCGACTCTACTTCCAGCAGCAGGGATCCTGCGTCAACGTACGCTCCATTGGGCTGATGTATTCTGCTTATGACTCCATCCATCGGGGCATAGAGTGGACGTGGCTCCAACTCCAGTTCCACCGCGCGCAACTCCTTTTGCTGCACATTGATGGCGGCCATTACCGGGTTAGCGGGCTCCTCCCCGCCAAAATTATTATACCTGTTGAGCTCCTCAATACGATTTTGAAGCTCCTGGATAAGTTTCTCTGTCTCTTGCTTTTGAACCTCCAGCATTTCGACTTCGGTTAGCAAAGAATCGTACTGCCTGTCCGAAATTACGGAATCCTGGTATAGCTTTTGGCTTCGTTTAAAATCTGTTTTGGCACGCTGCAGCTGCAGCTCGGTTTGCGCCAGGGTTATGCGCTGGTTCATCAGCTCAACGCGGAGACCCTCGAAATCGATTTGGGCCCGCTGGTTATCGATAGCCGGCGTCATCTGTTCCCGGATGGCAATCATACGCTGCCGGATCACATCTAGGCGGGCGTTTACCAGTGCCGTATCCGTAATGACGATCTCCCCCAACAGGTCTCCCTGCTTCACTTCATCGAACTGGGAATACCTGAAGTTGACCCAACGCCCTCTTTCCGGTGAAGTAATAACAGAGCGTTCCCCAACCACTTTGCCCATATATTCGGGCGAATGTATTCGTTGTGACCAGAGATATGCCACTACCCCAGCCACCACAAGAAATACTAACACCGGTACGCCTCGAACTCTCAGTTCTTGCAGTCGCTGCTTCCATGGAATACGTATAGGTTCAAAATTCTCTGACATCCGTTTATACCTCCGACTCGTCTTCAGCTTTTAAGCTGCTTACGTTAGAAACTCCGTTTAGATCTCGTGCCTCCTGCAGCAGCTTGTCCACCTGGTTTGAATCTCGCAGCAACAGCCTGTAGGAGAGATGAGCTACATTTTCTTCCTCTGAAGAACGCTGGGATGCAAGTGAAATCCTGAATGCATGCCTTTCCAAGAAGAGCTCCACTTTATCCAGTTTTGAAAGAGGCTGGGCCCAGTCCAGGTTAAGAATCAGGTCATAGCGCTGGCGGGACCCAAAATTAGTGAACCAGATATAAATCAGGGCAAGTGATGAGATCAGTGTACCGACCAGGGCCGTGGTAAATTTTTGCGTTCCGCATGCCATGCCCACTACAATGACCGCCAAAATAAACACGGTGTCCAGCGTATCCCTCAGGATATTCCGGAATCGAACGACAGCAAACACGGCCAACAGGCTAAATGCAGTAACAAGGTTATTATCCAATACCAACATTACCAATGCAACTGTAATAGGAAGCACAATCAGGGAACTCACGTAGGTCCGGGAATAAGACAACCCGGTGTGGGTGTACATATATACCCAGGCGATAATCTGCCCGCATAAAAATGCCAATAGTAGTCCCAGCAGTAGTGTAGAAATTTCTGTAGGAAGAGGAGCTGTATCCCCATATACCAGCCAATCACTCATAATTTAAACCATTTGGTAATCTATATTTTTAACTTGTTCCAGTGTAAAGCCTTTCAATCTCATGGTACCGTCTACATATTTTGCCGCGGATTCTCTCCACAGGTGATACCGTTCAATTAACTCCTGGAGCCAGTCCGGGTATCGATCAGTAAATTTGACCTCCAGGATCACCGTATCCCCAAAAACACTGGTCGGACTTTTCATGCTTGTTGAAAAATCGACTTCCGACACATTCTCAATCCTCACGTTCCGGTCAAATGTTACCCTGACCCTGTTTGTATTTGGGCGTTCATACGCCTCTCGGTCATATCGGACAAGGGCCTGGGACCGTGCATTAATCTGGTTCATCAGGTAGCAAAACTGCTCAAGTGCGTTCAGCTGCTCGCCGCTTGTACTAACCAGGTGCTTCCTAGACGGCATCTGTCCCCCGAGAAGTGCCGGTAAATATTTTCGATCAATTTGTGCCCGGCTTTTCCTGATGACTTTGTCATACCGTCGCTTAATTTCAAGGTACACCGGGCTGTCTAGTGAGGATTCATAGTACCGGATTCTCAGTTTAAACCTGTTCCTGTTTCCATTGATCGTGTCATGGTAGGTTTTCAGTGTGGGAGAATCAAGATATAGGCTATATACCGGGTAGGACCGGTCGGGTTGCGTGGCACCGTACGCATCACAGTCCAGGTATTGCCTGACAAAATAGCTTACTTCCAACGCTTTTGCCCGGCTAATCCTGTATTTATATTCGAATCGCTTTTTTTGAAGCTTTTCGCTCATGTTATAAAGTGTGCTGATCTGTTTCGGAAGCCAAGAGCTTTGCTCTGATACTCCCCGATTTTGTTTCCCCGAATGGAAGCCTTGGAAGCCTTACTTAATTAGAACCATCTTTTTACTTTCAACAAAGTTATCGGCCACAATCCTATAAAAATAAATGCTACTAGAAAGATTCTGGCCACTGAAACTCACTGTATGTCGCCCAGCCGGCATCTCTTCGTCAAGGAGTATGGCAATCCTGCGTCCTACAATATCATAGACTTCGATACGTACGTGACTTTGTTCCGGCAGCTCATAAGGAATTTCAGTACTGGGATTAAAGGGGTTGGGGAAATTCTGCTTCAGGGCAAATTCTTTCGGCATCTGTCCCTCTACATTTTCTGCAGTTCCCACCCGAATTTGTGAAATGTTAAGTTGAGAACGCGCCCCGCTGTCCTGATCTTCCCTGACACCTGTAAAATAATAGCGCCACAGCAGCTGGACCACCGGTTGTTCTTCCAGGCTGTCCGGCAGCATCACCGGTCCGATAACCTCTGTATGCCCTTCCTGTGCATTCCGCTCGTACTCAACAGGATTTCCATTGTCATCAAGCAGATCCTGGAAATTGCCCTCTGTTCCAACCCTGTACTGGAGGCGCACATTATATACCCGGGAGTTGGGCTCCACCGTACCGGCCGTCCATTCCACTGTGATGTCAGACGAATTCCGTGTGTCGAGCGCCAGTAGTGCACCTCCCAGTTTAAGGCCCGGATACCCCGGATTCCCATCCAGGTTTTCAGTATTTACAAACGAAAATCCATTTTGCCCCAGTCCATTGATACGCGTCCTGGAATCCAGGTTATAGGCACCTTCAGTAAGGTCGTCAACTGTTGAGCTGATCCCCGGTTCATTTTCTCCCATATACACAAAAGCCATCGATTCGGGAAAATTTCCGGCCGGCTGGCCTGGCTGCCATTCATTAAACTCATAATTCCCTTCCGACAATCTGTGTGGAGTTATTTGTATTGATTTCCTCTTAAACGTGGCCTTAACCTCTTGGGATTCTGAAGAAGAAATCGTAATGACCGAATCTTCTGCTATTTCCGTTTCTACTCCTTCCCATTTTGCAAATGCATAACCCGGTTTGGGAACTGCTTCAAGCGTAATTGGAGTTCCGCTAAAATAAGTTCCAGTCCAGGGATATCCCTTTCCCTTCTGACTCTGCGCATCTTCAACCAACAAACTGTTAATTTTCACCTGACCTTCGGCTTCAGAAGATACTGCCAGTGAAACGTGTATGGTATCTGAAATGCCAAAGTGATTCATCAGGTGTTTTAAGGAATAAGTCCTCCTGTTTTGGGCAAATTCGCGCATCCGGTTGACATTGAAATCCCAATACGATCTACTTGTGGGATGTCCCCACCTGTCGATATGTTCTTCAATGACAGGATCAATTTTTTCTTCAAATTCCGTCAATAAGGGTAAAATTTGTGACGGATGGAAAGTGGTATTCAGGAGATCAGCATAGCGGTTTAGAAATTTATTTTTGAACTGGTCATTTTTTAGCACATTTCTGAATAAAAACGTTGACCACGGGGGATTGGGATATGAAGGGCCATTAGCTTCAGTAATGGTCGCTATTTTGTCGGCTTCATAGTGATCAAGATTATCTCCGAAGCTGTAGTCGGCATCATAGAACATCCATCGCCAGCGCCCATCCTTTCCCACAGGAGCCCCTTCCTGGTATCCGTTAGTACGCAAGCGCCAATAATCTGTATTGTTACCGGGCCAGTCATCATTGGCTACAAATGTTTTAGCAATGATATAGTCGATATAGTTGTTGACATCCATTCTGGTTTTCACCTCTTGGTAATGCTTGTCCTCAGAAAGGTCATTGGATTCAATATAGGAAAGCATATTACTGTAGTGTTCACTACTACCCTGCTTAACCACCTGGTTATTTTCAAGGTAATCGATATTATCTTCATCTACATCATAGGTGCGGCCGATGTAATCCTCGTCATATCGCTCCCTTAAATTCATAATGCCCCAGTACTCCCCGTTAACAAACACGATGGTTGCACGATAGGCCATAGTATCAAAGTTGAGTTCATTCACCAGCTCATGTACAAACACATCGTGATACATCGTAGGCAACACCATAAAATCCTGCCCGGAGTTACGCAATATGAGCCTGTCATACTCGTCATAGGGAAGCTGAGGAAATATCTCGTGATTAAATCGATTGTCCCCGTATTCATTCCGGGCATACAGTCTAAAAGATTTCAAGGGTACTGCCCGTGAACCTCCACCGTGAATACGTATGCCAATATCCTGGTTAAACTCAATTTCTCCCTGCTCATCAAACAGCTCAAAACTGGCGGGACGCTCCCATGCATCACCGCGTTCAAAATAGTTAGCATGATCTCCCCAATAACCCTCGCCAAAGCCATTCTCTTCATAAATTTTTCCGGGAACATAAATACCTTCTTCCTTCCCAAAAAGATTAACGGAATCCGTCACAATCGATACCACTGGCAAATGATATCGATCACCTCCGGCAGCATCCACAAAATAGGTATTCGTTACCGTTTTTGAGGGCTTAGCTCCTTCTTTAAAAACGCGTGACCGAACCACCGTACCCTTAAACATTTGCCCTTGCGGCTTGTACCATTTGTACTCTTTGTCATCAGCTTCCGCCGGGGTAGTGCGGATATTGGACAAATAATTGGGTTCATTAGTCCTGTCTTTAATTTGAATCGGTTCTTGGTAAACGGGACTGGTAGCATCTGGAACTGAACCGTCCAGGGTATATCTTATCACAGAATTAGGGTGTTCTGTGGAGAGGTGTAAACTAGAACTACTACGATAAAAACCGCTCTCCATCGAAAATGAAGGGGGATCCAGGAGTTCTCCCAATCCATCTGTTGTATTGGGCTCACCGGGTGTCGGAACTTCAAAGAAGTACCAGTCATCCGCGCCATCCGGTTTCCTACCGTAAGAAATATCAGTGGGGATTTCAGTAGAAGGAAATTGGTCGATGATATTTCCATCAGGGTCACTGAGTATAAGCTCCTCTCCATCTTGGTCTATCTGAAAACTTGTATGTAATTCTGAATTTGCATTACTCCTGTCTTTACCGGAAGCAAAAATCAGCATGTATTCATCGCTTTCCAGAGTCACTGCGGGTAGCACCCATTCAGATGGTTGATCGGGATCATCACTAAGACCGTAACCCTGTAAATTTATGGACTGGTTGGATGCATTATATAACTCTATCCAGTCTTCATTGTCTTGGTCCTCATCTATTATGCCGTCCCCATTGGACGCCAGCACCTCATTGATCTGAATATTTTGTGAGAAAGCTATAAACGGAGTGAAAAGAAATATGGACAATACAACGTATAGTCCTTTTGTATTCGAAAAAGCCACGAGGAATTATCATAAATTTAACAGGTTATTTACGCATGATAAAATAAATAAAACCTTTAAAATTGCTACAATTTTAAAGTTAGAATCTCTTTAGGATTTTTTTGATGAATATTAAGTCGATTCCCTAGTATAAATCAGATTAAAATACGTAGCCTTATTTGTTCAATTCACCCATTTTTAGGCTAAGAAAAGAAATGCAAAAGTCAACTCCTTATAAACTTTAAAACAAAAAAAGCTTCCTGTTGGGAAGCCGTGGTGTGGGGGGAATAATAAAAAAAGAGGAGGCGAGGACCTACGCTTCCGCCTTGTGGCAGTACCATTGGCGCGGCAGGGCTTAACGGCCGTGTTCGGGATGGGAACGGGTGGGGCCCCTGCGCTGTGGCTCACCTCCTCAA
>NZ_JAMQKA010000039.1:0-59089 GCF_031569985.1 Aliifodinibius sp. S!AR15-10
CACTCCCGGCAGCAGCTGGTCGATCAACTCATGAGCTACATCAAAGACTATAACCAGAAGAACGCAAAACCATTCAACTGGACCTATGGAAAAGAGTACCTCACGAATTAAGTGGTAATGACACTAGGTGAAATTTCAGCGTGACCTTTTTAGAGCTTAAATCCACATCTGTTGCCTGGAGCCCCAGGTCACTGATCTCGGCATTAGCCAACGACCCCAATGCGGCATTAGATTGCGCCTTGGCTTCCAGCGAACTGCCGGTTGCCATTAAGACAAAGATCAAAAGCAGAGCTCTTGAAACCTTCCAGCATGTTTCCCTAACGTGTTTGTGTCGATTATTCATTGCGAGTTCCCTTAGTTTTGGATTTGAAAATTACGGTATCTCCTTGCAGCTCATAGTCTATCCCCAGAGAAAAGGAGATAATCCCCAACACTTTCTCTGGTGTCTCTCTTTTAAATGAAGCTTTCAAACGTTCAGAAAGCAGTGTTGAATCTTGTACTTCGATATTCAGATCATAGACCCTTTCAAGTCGTTGAATAACATCTCGCATAGGCGTGCCTTCAAAAATCATGCGACCGTTAACCCACGCCAAGTACGGCGACAACGAGACATTTTGGGGATTTGTCGGCAATTGGCCCTCCTTAACGAGTGTTTGCTGACCTTTTGTTAGAATAACTTCAGATGGGCGATCTTCTTTATCTTCATTTCCTCTATTCCCATGTTCATTTAGCTTATTTTGCTTGACAGCGACCTTGCCGTCCCGGACTACGACTTCGACAGCCTCATCTTCTTTATATCCGTTTACATTGAATTCAGTACCCAGAACCTGCACTGCCACCCCGTTTGAATGCACGATGAACGGGGCATCCTCATTATGTTCTACTTTAAAAAAGGCCTCCCCCTCCAGATATATCTCACGGGTGGCACCTTTAAACTGCTCGGGAAACCGAACGGAACTCATGGAGTTAAGGGTAATCTGGCTGCCGTCACTGAACTCCATGCTGGCCCGTTCTCCCCTGGCGGTCTCAATTTTTTTCATCACCATTTCAACAGTGGTCGTTTCTTCCGAACTATTACCTAAATCGGAAAAGTAGAACGCCGGCACTGCTACAATCAGAACAACGGCCGCCACACGAAGCAAATAGGCAAGTGTGTTTCCACTTGAAGTTTTTGCCGTACCATGTTTTGCAAAGACTGGCTGAGGTTTTGAAGTAGGAGATTCATCCATCTCAATACCCAATCGCCGACTAATGCGCTTCCACTCCTCTTCAAAGTCCACTTCCACATCGTGACCGGGCGCTACATCCCACACTTTCTTTACCGCATTAAAATACTCCCGGTGATCGGCATCCTCAGCCAACCATTTCTCAAGTGTTTGCTCTTCCTGCGGCGTACACTCTTCGGAAAGGTATCGACGAATTAGATTTAACATTTTATGTTCTTCCATATTCTTATATAGCTCTTTTCAGATTTTTTGAAGTTGTGAGATCGTATGTGATAAAACTTCCCGAAATAATAAATTTCCCTTACAAAATCTTCTTCACCCATATAGATCCACGCCAAAACGGGTACCCTGTAATTTTTTTGAGAAAAATTTTACAGGTAGGGAATACCAGGTGGAAAAGGGAGTATCAAAGGCTCAATAACGACCGTATACACCGTCCTATGGCACTTTTTAATGTAAAACCGGTTCTAAAAGAATATATAAAATCAGTATGGGAAGGAAGGAGGATAGCTGATCTCGCAGTATTTTCAGGGCCCGGCCAATCTGAGATTCCACGGTTTTGTGCGAGATCTCCATCACCTGCGCAATCTCTTTGTAGGTCAGGCCATCCCGGCGGTGCAGTTTATAGGCCATTCGGGCTCGTTCGGGCAACTCCTGGATAGCACGTTGAACGGCTTGCTTGAATTTTTCTGGTTCGTCCATCTCTTTTGGAACAATCTTTCTTTTCTCCTGCTCTTCAATATAAGCTTCTATATATTTTTGCTCTGTTTTTTGATCCCGTACGTGTTTCAGCGCCTCATTTTTAACCGACTGGTACAGGTACATTTTTAGTGACTGGGTGGGATTCCAAGAGGATCTCCTCTCCCAGATATTGGCAAACACATCTTGCACTACATCTTTTGCCGTATGAGAGGACTTGACGTATTGATAGGCGAAGCCGGCTAGCTCCTTAAAGTACTCTCTCATGAGGTGTTTAAAAGCGCGGGGATCTCCGCCTTGTATTTCTTGAATAAGTTGCTCTTCCTTTTCAAATGGATTGCTTCCATTTTCAAAGAAATCGCTTGTGTTATTATTCATTATTTATGTTGCTCAAACCAATCCCCTGTTTAAATGACTTTACAAGAAAATCAATACTATCATTAAAACCAATTGCAGTTAATTTAACCTCAGTTCGAGATAAATAAATAGGGCTTCCTCAGACAGACTCTAAGTCATGATTTACCAGTCCCATACAAGGCTAAATTAGCGATTCAAATGCAAGGTTTTCCGTTAATTTCTCCAAAGACCTTGCATTTGCTACGGTTGTGGCAGACACCTTGAATCCCACCGTAAGATAACACCTCATAACCAGCGAAATGGGTGTTCATTTTTTCGGTGAGGAAAATCTGCCGGTGGGCGGACTGAAGAACTTCCACCGCAACACTCACCAGAGCATCCCAGATATTGTGCTATCTTGCTGCCAACCAGTCGGTTGCTTTGGAACGGTCCTCCCTTTTGGGCAAGCCGGCTGCAGGGGTGCTCTGGACTCGGGGGCAGCGACCATAGTTATCCTGGATCGCCCACTCCTCCGGCCTTGGATTTGTTCGCCGCCCGGGCAAACGAAGCGAAGGCGTGAAGAAAGAAATCTTGCTCAACTATTTCTTTAGGATCATGAATGTGGAAACCCTCTTTAACTAAAAAAGCACAAACCGTGAATATCTTGATTTCTTTTAGCCAGAGCGGAGGGCAGCCAGGCGAAGAAATCCCCCGACGGTGATTTTTTGGGTTCTTTTTTGTTCACACAAAAAGGAACACCTCTGACCACGAAAAAGGTTAACGGGACTTTTTGAGCAAGCCCTAAATAACTGTCACCAGTAGGGATTCAGCGACCATCGGGATCCCGACAGCTGAACAGAAAACGGACGGGGAGATCGCCACGTCGACCTCATCGTTGAGTCCAAAAGTATCAACAAAAGCCTCCTCGCGATGACAGCTATGTTTATGGATAGTCTTTATGTCGAACTGACGTTAGATTAGATTATCAGGTCAGCTCCACCATCGCTTTAATCACCCCGGACTCCGGCTTCAACCAGCTATCAAATTCCCCGATCATCTCATCGAAGCGGGCCCGGTGGGTAATCCAGGGATCGGTATCGATGGCCCCCTGTTCCACGAAGCGGATAATCTGCCGGAAATCTTCTGCCAGGGCGTTGCGGCTTGCCATAAGGGTCAGCTCCTTTTTGTGGAAGTCCGGGTCATGGAAAGTCACGTCTCCCTGAAAGAGTCCTACATAAACCAACCGCCCGCCGTGAGCCACCAGGTCGAATGCGTTCTCCATTGACTGCTTGTTGCCGGTGGCGTCCAGCACCACCGAGGGCAGGTTGCCACCAAACAGAGCGCGCAGCTGTTCTTTGGCATCTTCCTGGAGTGGATTCACTCCACCGGCCAGGTCAAATGACTCCCGGCAGAATGCCATCCGCCCCTCATCGATCTCCATAACGGCCACCTCGGCGTCGGCCGCGAGGGCAAACTGCAGGGCTCCAAGCCCAATCGGTCCGGCCCCAACAACAAGTACTCGGTCTTCTGAGGTAATATTTGCACGGTTTACCGCGTGGCAACCGATACCCAACGGTTCCATCAGCGCAAGCTGATCGTAGGTTAGCTCTTCTGAGGGGTGTAAGAATTTGGCCGGGAACTTGAAATACTCTCGCATTCCCCCATCCTCATGGACGCCCAGTACCGACATTCGTTCGGCGCAATTGGGCTTTCCACTTTTAACGGCCTGGTCTTCGGGGTAATACCGGTAGGGCTCGACCGAGCAGCGGTCGCCGACCGATACATTTTCCACTTTCGACCCGGTTTCGACCACCTCCACTCCCAGCTCATGGCCCAGGATGCGTGGGTAACTAAAAAACGGTTGCTCACCGGCATAGGCGTGCAGGTCGGTTCCACAAATGCCAATCCGGTGAACCTTCAGAAGAGCTTCGCCCGGTTCAAGGTTCAAATCAAACTCTTTTTGAGTTTGCTTAAAATCACCTGGTTCCTGTAAAATAATTGTATTCATTTACTTACTTGGTTTGAAAAGATTCTTATAAAAACTCAGCATAAAGAAGAACTGCCGAGAGCCATTAATTATCTCTTTTGCAATGGCTGTGGAGTGTATCAAATATAACCTATGTTTTCCAGCGGTATAAGGGATAAGCGCAGTCTCATAAAACAACTGCTTAGGGTACCTAGAAATACGAGAAATAAAGTGATGTTATCTGTTTGTTATTTCCCAATCTCCAAAAACGGACTCCAAACTATAGTTTTTGGCCTGCTCAGGGGTTAAAATGTGGGTCCATTCGGCCCGTTTGCCCGGCTGGTAGCCCGGACCCTTGTTACCATACTCCCCGTAAAATACCGTCTGTTCTGCTTCTGGCTTGCCCCAGTTGTTCCAGCCTACCGGACGAATATGGTCGCCCATGTAGCAGTTCAGAAAGACTGTGCGGGCAAAGTTGCGCCATGGTCGGCCCAGGTAAACTTCGGTCACATCCTCAGCAGCTGTTAATCTGCAATTTTTGAAGATAAAACCGTGCTCAACGCTCTTGGCTGTGGAAGCGGCCGTGATGTAGGAGTTACTCTTGGAATGGATGGTGCAATCTTCGAATACCGCTGTGGCTTCCCCAAAAATAAAGTCGGTGGTTCCCTCGATGTAACACTCCTTAAAATACTGGCGGTCTCCTTCCCCGGCGGCATATATCGTATCCTGGTCACCCAGAATCCGGCAGCTTTCAAACGAGGCGCGGTCAGCTTCTACATGCAGAGCCACCGCCTGTCCCACAGGACCGGCCGTATTACGTATCGTCAGGTTTTCCGCGTGGAAATCGTTGCCATCCACCAGCAGGGTGTAGGTATGAAAGGTACTGTTACGCCCGCGGTCAATCTTGTCAAAATAGTCATCGTAAGTGATGATGGTGTTTTCTTTGCTTTCTCCCACCAATGAGAGCTTTGTATTCCAGGAGTGCACCTTTACCTTCTCGCGGTACACCCCATCTTTGATCTGGATCGTAATGCGCTCGTAGGGAAACGACTTGCTGGCATCGATCGCCGCCTGGATGCTGGTAAAATCACCACTCCCGTCCTTGGCGACTACGAATTCAGTTTCGTAATCCTGGGCGGTGGCGCCGACGGCGAACACTCCCAATAACAACAAAAATACTCCGATAACCTTGCTTGACATATTATTTTGATTATGTGATATAATTTGAATGGTTTGGCGACAGATTCACACAAGTAAACCAGATTTAATCCGCTCACTTTCGTGTAAATCTGCGGCTCAGTTACGTTACAAATTACTGGCATGCACTCTGGACACTACCCCACAAATTGTTAAATCCGATTTACTCGATACGCTCCAGGGGATTCCAGCCATCAAAAATGTTTTCCAGTGTGTATTTGGCCGCTTTTTCTTCCGTAAGCTGCTGCGACCAAGATACCCGTTCGCTCGGCTGGTAGCCCGGTCCCTTGTTGTCGTATTCTGCATACAAAACGGTCTCTTCTCGCTCAGGCTCACCCCAGTTGTGCCACCCTTCGGGCTTGATGACACTTTCCAGGTAGCTGTTCATCACAACCACCTGTGCGTATGATCGCCAAGGGCGTCCGAAGTAAAATGAACCTTTGGGCGCATCGCCCGTAATGCGGCTATTCATGATTACGTATCCGAACTCCTTCTCTTCGGGGGTAGAGGCTGCCGTGAGATAGCTCCCGCCCTTTTTGCAGTAAATTTCACAGTTATCAAACACAGCTGTTGAGGAACCGAAAATGAAATCCGTAGCCCCTTCGATGTAGCTGTCTTTATAATATTGGCGGCTGTCATCGGCGTGCGTATACAGGGTGTCCTGGAATCCCAGGAACCGACAGTTCACAAATACGGCTTTGTCACCATCTACCCGGAGGGCTACGGCCTGCCCGACATCTCCCGCCGAGTTTTCAAACGTGATATTGCGGGCCGTAAAATTATCTCCGAACAGGAAAAAGCTGGAGGAACCCGTCGTACCCAACTCTTCCCCGAACCGGTTCTTTTTGGATGCGTAGTCATCATAGGTCAGGATCGTCTCCTCAACATCTTCCCCAACAAGGGTGACGTTGGTTTTAGACTGTGGCAGCACGAGCTTCTCCTTATAGACGCCTTTCTTTATAAATATTGTTAGTTTCCTTATCCCGGAAATCAGGCACGGACAGGATCGCTTCCTGGACGGTGGTAAAATCACCGCTTCCGTCTTTGGCAACAACAAAATCGTAGCTTTCCTGCCCGTAACAGTTGGTAACAAGTAAAAGCAATAAGAGGTAACCGATAGACTTAACTTTGATCATAACGTTGGTGGTTAATAGTTTGAAAAATCATTGAATAATCTTGCCATTATCCGAGGTTATATCATTCAAGTCATCCCCCTAAATCCCCCTTCAAAGGGAGATTCCTTAAGCTTTTTAATTTGTTTTACTTTACAATTTCTGTTTCCTCTACATTGGGACCGACGCTCAGGTTTTCGCTCGTGTTTGTAAATGAAATGCCAGACAGATCCAGGGCTTCGGTGAAGGGGCCTACAATTCTGAGTCCGGTGCCAGCATCTGCTGACTCTTCATATCCCAGGGTTACCTCTTCCAGACCCAGGTTATGAACATTATTGAGGTACAGGATCGGCCCATGACTTACACGCACATCCACATTCTTCATACTGATCTGATCCGCATCCATAATCATACCGCCACGATCGGAGGTAAATTCCACGTTTTCTATGCTGACATTTTGCACGTTCATCTCGGGCAATCCCTGGATCCAGAGAGCCGTTTCCGAATCGTAAGAGTAGATATTCCTGATGCGAATATTTCGAAATTGCGGCGTTTCCTCAGTTACTTCCGGGAGTTGCTTGCGTATCGCTTCCTTATCTACTACTTCCGCATTCTGATCGGGAGAAGGAGCCTCCCCGCCATAATACAGGTTAAACCGCAGCGGCTCGGTGACGATATCCTGCATGTAGATGTTGTGGATATCAATATTTTCAACTACTCCACCACGACCGCGCGTGCTTTTAAAACGAATGCCGGTATCCGTACCAATAAAATTCATGTCTGATACCGCAATATTGCGAACACCACCGGACATCTCGCTGCCGACCACAAACCCGCCGTGGGCCTTATACACCGTGTTTTCCCGTATAATCACATTTTCAGTGGGTATCCCACGCCGGCGACCATCTTCATTCTTGCCCGATTTAATGCAGATCGCATCATCGCCAACGTCAAAGCTGTTGTTGTAGATCACCGCATTCTTAGAGGATTCCAGGTCGACGCCGTCCCCATTCCAGGAATACTCCGGGTTCCTGACTGTAAGGTTACGGATGATCACATTTTCACTCATCAGCGGGTGCAACATCCAGGCCGGTGAGTTTTGAAAAGTCGGCCCGTCGAACAGTACATTTTTACTTTCCCGGATGCTGACCATCACGGGACGCAGAAAATCTTTGTAGGGCTGGTGATCTTCCCTGGTCTCCAGGTCAGCCGGTACATTGGAGTCAAACTTTTGATGAGACAGGCGATATTCTTCGCTGGGATACCACGTTTCCCCATCTTCTGAGAGCACACCACCGGAGACTACTTGCTCCTCCCATTGATATTCATTCATATCTGATTTATTGACGCCCCGCCAGGTATGACCGGAACCATCGAAAATGCCCTCCCCGGTAATAGCCACATTCGTCAACCCTTTACCGTAGATCGGAGACATCACCCGCCAGGTATCGAGTCCCTCGAAACTGGTATCGACCAGCGGATACAGCTCCTTATCGCCACTGAATATGACCAGCGCTCCTTTTTCCGCATGCAGGTTAATGTTGCTCTGTAATGTGATGGGCCCGGTCTTCCAGATACCCTGGGGAATAACCACACGTCCGCCCCCCTGCTCCGCCACATGCGCGATAGCTTTGCGGAATGCCTCCGTGTTGAGCGTGTTTCCATCCGGTACGGCCCCAAACTCTTCGATATTTACAGAATAATCGGGAAATTCCGGTACCGGAACTTTGGGCATATCAAAAGAGATGCCCTCATAAAACGAATCAGGCACCGGTTTAAAATAGTCCGATTCTTTTGGCGGCTTTTCTGCCGAGCAACTGATGAAAATTGCAGTTAAAAGCAGTAAAGAAAAAACTTTTGCGGAAGGTGATATCATTTATTGAAGCATCTATTAATTTGAACAGTAACTGTAGGTGCGACGCACTTCAAAAGTGCGTCGCACCTTTGGGAATTAGACCTCTTATTAACCTACCTTGATTCTTTAGATATTTTGAGTCGTTAACTTCTTCACCGATCCAGCTCGGTTACTCATTTTCTGTTACACGGAACCAGTCAAAATCGGCAAAGCCGGAATCGTAATTTTCATATGGACGGGAGGCAAACAGTCCCACCTTTGCCCCAATCCAGCCGCCGGGCCGGGCCTGGAATTCTTCTCCGATTTCGGTAAAGTTTTCACCATCCGTACTGTAACTGAAGCGGCACTGCACGTCGCCCTTTTCGCCGCTCACTTCCACTCGAAACCAAAGCTGGTTACTGTCGACAAACTCACCAGTTATTTCTTGCTCGTGACCTCCACCATCTGCCTCATGGGCTACGGTTTGCGATACGTAGAGACCTTCCTCGTCCCGGTCTGTCACCGACAAGTAGGAGTAGTCGCGGCCCATAACAATGAGCCCCGTCTGTTCACCGATCTCTTCATTCGAGGGATGGAACTCCAGCTTCGTGGTAGCCGTAAAGTTTTGAGCCGGCAGCTTCTGCAGCAGCAGGTGTGGTACGTCCCAATAGTTGGTAAAATCTTCCGGCACCCTGGTGGAATAGAGGCGCAAAACGTCTTCATTGCCATGCGGAAAGCCCCAGAACACTTCCGGGTTGGCATGCCACTGCCACTGTAGGCCAAGCGTATTTGAATCAAACTCGTCAGATTCTATCGGCGTTTGTACAGGATAGCCTTGCCCCACATCCGGTTTCTTGTGGGTAATAACCGGCTCACCAATGCCATCATTATTTTTGTCTTCGCCCATCATCGGCCAGCCATCTTCCCAATGGATCGGGTTCAGGTGCACGATACGCCCGTAGGCGCCCTGGTCACTAAAGTGCACGAACCAGGATTCCCCGGTCTGCGTCTCCACCATCCCACCCTGGTGCGGGCCATTGATGTCGGTATTGCCCTGGTGCATTACGACCTTTTCTTCATACGGGCCCAGCGGATTCTTTGAACGCATCGCCAATTGCCAGCCGAACTCCACACCCCCGGCCGGTGCCAGGATATAATAGTAGTCGCCCCGCTTGTAAAACTTCGGACCTTCCACCGTAGGATGCTCTTCGTGTCCGTCAAAAACAATTACCGGCTCATCAAGCAGCTCAGTTCCGTTGGGACTCATCGGCTGGGCTACCAAAATACTGTTGATGCCGGCCCGGCTGCGTGCAAAGGCGTGCACCAGGTAGGCCTTTCCGTCGGAGTCCCACAGCGGGGAGGGATCGATCAGGCCCTTGCCTTCCTTGACCAGGGTCGGTTTGCTCCACGGGCCGGCCGGGTCGGTAGCCTTCACCATGTAAATGCCAAAATCCGGGTCACCCCAGTAGATGTAAAACTCACCATCGTGGTAGCGAAAGCTCGGGGCCCACACGCCCTCCTCATGCCGGGGCTCCTTAAAATGTTCTTTCGGATAGAGTCGCGGCAGGGCGTGGCCGATCAGCTCCCAGTTGACGAGGTCTTTGGAGTGAAGAATCGGCAGGCCCGGCACGGTGTTGAAGCTGGAGGAGGTCATGTAATAATCATCACCAACGCGTACCACATCCGGGTCGGAATAGTCAGCGTGGATAATCGGGTTGGTGTAGGTGCCGTCCCCATTGTCGCCCACCCAGACATCAGAGACGTAGCTACCAGCTGACTGATCCTGCGACTGGGCCAGCGAAGTTGCTGCCATCAGCAGTAACAACATTGAAAATGTAGCTGTAAAACGTATCATAAACTTTTTCAAGTGGAACATAAATAGTCCTGGTGTTAAGTAGGGATTATGGCAATTCATTTGCTTAAACTGGGTTCTGTTATCGGGTTAACTAATTCATTTAGATAGACTTCTACATTGGTGTAGTCCTTATGGAGTGTAAATTCTTTGCCGTCGGAAGTGTCGGTCGCATCCAGACCATGCTTTCTCTCCCACTTGTCCGGCATGCCATCGCGGTCGCTATCTTTGGGAGCAGGTTCTGATTGAAGTTTGGGCCACCCGCCCACTTCATCCTGGGAGTCTATGATCCCCGGTTTTTGACTCCGAGAACCATGGTATCTAGCTGTTCCCGTGCGCACTTCCCTAATGACTCTGGTATCCAGCGGGTCTCGCTGCAGGCTGGCACCTGCATATTCGAGTACTTTATTGAAAACGACTTCAGGCTCATGTTCAGTGATAGGGGCATAGTCGAACGGGGTGGCATGATAGGCGGAATCGGGATGTTCGCATTGCACACCGCCTGCCCAGTTGTCTTCCGTGACTTCAGGGTATCCTTCCACAAAATTATCGGCCACATAAAACTTGCCATAGGGTCGGGATGGATTTACTATTCGATCGGCAACATCTTCTTGCGTAGCCGGACCGGGTTTAAAATAATTTTTCACCATGTTATGCTCGCCATCTTCTCCCCCATAAATACTATTGTCTCCCCAGTTATATATCACATTGTTACGAAAATCGACCTGTCGGTTTGGAATGTCACTCTCATAATTGGAACCAGAAAAACGGGGATTCCGGCTGGTGTGATGGGCAATCAGGTTATGGTGAAAACTGCCTCTCACCGCCCCCCAGATGCCGCCGTACCCGTGATCTCCCTTTTCGTGATGGGAATAGTTCAGGCTCTCAGAGATGATGTTCCATTGCAGGGTCACATCTTCGTTGGTATAGAATGAGGCGGCCTCATCAATGGCCCAGCTGACAGAGCAGTGATCCAAGATAAAATTTTTGATTCCCCGGCCTCCGATGGCGTCGCTCTCCAGCTGGTTCACATCGCCAAGACGAAACCGCATGTACCTTATTATGACATTATCTGCATCCACAATCACGGGGTAATCTTTGACGGTTATGCCATCACCCGGGGCAGACTGACCAGCCAGGGTCAAATCTCCGTGCTCAATTTGCAGCTCGGACTTAAGCGCAATATTCCCGGATACCCCAAAGACGACGATCCGTGGCCCTTCGGTTTCGATGGCAGCCCGCAGGCTACCGGGACCACTGTCATTAAGATTTGTCACGTAGATGACCTCACCTCCTCGCCCCCCAGTGGTAAACCTCCCGTAGCCTTCTGCACCAGGGAAAGCCAGCGACTGAGCATTTCCAACTTGGCTCAGCAGCACCATTAAACTGGCCAACGCTGCCGAAAATGTTATCTTAGAAACTGATCTCATAGGTATTCCCTGCTTCCGTTTGAATATCATATTCATAGACTTTGCGAAGATCTAGATCCTCAAGATCAGCCTCCGGAGATACCAGCGGTTCTTTGATATCGGTTGGATTGTTCAGATCATTGGGATTTTCTCCTTTTGCTAACGTCAGTTTTGCATTTGAGACAGATGCCGGCTTCCAGTATGAACGAATGCGTAAATTACCGCCCAGCCTGGAATGGATCACCGCTTTAGTGGGCTTGCTGTCTTCCCAGTGCAGGTTGATCTCAAATCCACCCCGTGCTACCAAGCCATGAATCTTTCCTTCCGGCCACGCATCGGGCAGTGCCGGCAGTAGGTGGATAGCTCCATCATGGCTCTGCATCAACATCTCTGCGATCCCGGCAGTGGCCCCGAAGTTGCCATCGATCTGGAACGGGGGATGCGCATCAAACAGGTTGGGATAGGTGCCGCCGCGTTCCTCCCCGTCTGGCAATATGGCAGGCTTGATCTGATCCTCAAGAAGTTTATAAGCGTGATTACCATCGAGCAGCCGGGCCCACCAGTTCACCTTCCAGCCCATCGACCAGCCGGTGGACTCGTCGCCGCGGGCTATCAGCGAAGTACGTGCCGCCTGGAACAGCTCCGGATTCCGGTAGGGTGATATCTGGTTGCTGGGATGCAGTCCATACAAGTGCGAAACATGACGATGATTGTTCTCCGGGTCATCCCAGTCTTTGAGCCACTCCTGCAGTTGCCCCCAATGACCGATCTGCATCGGGGGGATGCGCTCTTTCTTGGCTTTAACCGTATCTATAAATGCCTGGTCCCGTTTCAAGATATCCGCGGCCTTGATAATGTTGGAAAACACGTCATTGACCAGCTGGTTGTCCATGGTAGTACCGGCGGCCATAGAAACGCCTTTTACATGCGAATTTTCCGGTGACATGGAGGGAGCCACGACCAGCCAATTGTTTTCCGGATATTCCTGCAGCACATCCACATAGAAAAGAGCGGCTCCTTTAAGTACCGGGTAAACCTCGGCCAGAAATTCTTCATCCCCGGTGTGCAGGTAATGCTGCCAGAGATGCTGTGACAGCCATGCACCACCCATCGGCCACATGCCGTAATGAGCACCATCAATAGGCCCTGTCATCCGCCATATATCGGTATTATGATGGGTATTCCAGCCACGCGCACCGTACATTTTAGTTGCACTTTCCTGCCCGGTTTTGGACAGGTCCTTCAACATGGAAAACAGCGGTTGGTGCATCTCGGAGAGATTGGTGAGCTCCGCCGGCCAGTAGTTCATTTCGGTGTTAATGTTGATCGTGTATTTGCTATCCCAAGGGGGAGCTGTCTCTCTGTTCCAAATACCCTGCAGGTTGGCTGGTTGTCCACCGGGCTGCGAACTGGAGATCAGCAGGTAGCGGCCATACTGGAAAAACAGTTCTGCCATCTGTGGATCATCTGATGTTTTAAACTCCTCAACACGAACATCGGTTGTTTTAAGAGCTTGGGCGGTCCCCCCAAGGTCAAGTGAAACCCGGTCAAAATATTTTTGGTAATTCTTAATATGATCCGCTTTGAGCTCTTCGTAGGTTTTATATTTAGCTTTTTCCAAATACTGTTCGGCTCGCAGCGACTCGTTGCCTGTCAGATCTTTGTAGCTGTTAAAATTAGTACCTATCGAAATATACAGGATTACCCTGTCTGCTCCCTGAACGCTTACCGTGCTGTCGTTGGGAACTACCTTGCCCCCCTTAACCTCAGGTTCGACGATGGTATGGAATTCTACTTTCCCGTCTTTGTTCTCCCGGTCTCCAGATCTTCCCGAAAATATCAACTGGTTGTTTTTGGGATGCACCCGGAACGTCTCCATCGGGCTGTCAGCACCCATGGTGAACGTTATACTCCCTGGTTTGTCGGCGGAGAGTCGAACTACCATCACATCATCGGTCAGGGAGGAGAATATTTCTCGCTGGAAGGTGACGCCTCCTTTCTTATAAGAGACCGATGCAACAGCTCGGTCGATATCCAGATCACGGTAGTAATCGCTCACATCCTGGTGACCCGGAAATTCCAGGAACAGGCTCCCCACGGTTTGATACGGCATACCGTAATTATTACCCTCAGGCGCGTGCCGCGGCAAGTATTCGAATGTAAGTTCAGACGCCTCCTCATTTTTACCGGCAAATAGCAACTCGCGAATTTTCGGTAGGGCTTCTTTCAGGCCGTTTTTAACATTATTGCCCGGCTCCCCGGCCCAGACCGTCTCTTCATTAAGCTGTATCTCCTCGCGATGGGGCTTTCCGTAAATCATTGCGCCAAGTTGACCGTTGCCGACGGGCAGTGCTTCATCCCAAATTTCAGCCGCTTCATCATACCACAGTTTGAGATCATCCGAGGGTTGGGCCCATGAAACCTGGACAGAACCAAAAAATAGAAACAGGATAACTACTGTTATCCACAACTGAATATTATTACTATATCCTTTGAATTGCATATCTGTTGGTTGATTTGAAATTGATGCCAATAATCGGTCAATCTCCCTAAATCCCTCTTACCGCCAGTGGTCGGTCACGGCTCCAAGAGTGACTAAGAAGAGATACTCCAATCTTTAATTCGCTTCTAATGTTCTCTATAAGTTCCTGCTTGGAGAAGAGCCTGTCCGCCCACTGGCGGAAGGACTGGAGGATTGAGCCAGTTATTTAAAAATTCATAGTTCATTATCAGTTTATAACCCGCAAACATGTTTGTTTTCTACATTATTAATTGTTGAATAACATTATTGAATACCATTCGAAACATACTTCACCTTTCCTGTCCCTAGAATCTCAATCAAATCGGGCAGGTCATAGTATTTAAGGGCATTGGGGATGACGTATCCATAGCTGTTTTTCGTGGTCGGAGTTTCAAGAATCTGCATATATGACCGGAGCGTGTTGGAAAGGATCAACCGGTCGATTCCATTATCGAAAACTGCTGCATGCAGCGCCGGTGCCCCTGCCAGGCCGGTTGCGTGAATTTCTAGCTGATCGGCATCAAGTGCTTCATCCTGTCTAACAAAATCAAGCACCGTCATCACATCACCTGTCCGCTGGCCCACCACTGGTTTGCCGATGTGCAGGGAGATCATATCGTTGCGGTATTGGCTGTCATAATATTTATCGTCATTGAACCGTGCAGGATCTTCGGTTTCTCCCATCCCGCGCTGGTCAGCCAAAATGATAGCGTGCCCGGAATCTGCCTCTGCTCTCCAGCGACTGGCATCTTCGACGATAGATCCCTTCCCTTCTTCCGAAAACCAAAGAATCGTTTTACCAGAGACTTTCTTTTCAGGGGGATATAGCACCAGTGCCGGTACAGGAAGCCGACCATCTTTGCGGAGAATAACTTTTTCCCAATGGTATCCATCCTGCTGAAGTGAACCCCCGAATTCCGGCTGAACAGGGTTGTTATTACGTTGAAAGCCGAGCAATGATCTCAACTTCTCCTTGATTTCGACCGGGCCGTGTGTTTGTTGAAATGCTTCCCGCTGGGATTCCATCTCTTTGGCCAGATCCAGATTGCGCTGTTGAATGGTATATTCATCTTCAAAACTGCTGTTTACCTGGCCGGTCTCAGTAACCTGCAACTGATCTTCCGAGAGTACCGGTATTTCTCCCTCCTCTACGTTACTGCTGTCATCATAAAACCAATGGTTAAACCACTCGACGGCCACTTCCCGCTTGGGCTTGGAGATACCGTGCCCATCCGCCCGGCTAAAGAGTTTTACCTTATCGGGCTGCTCCAGGATTGAATGAAATTTTTCGATCTCCTCAAAAGCATTGTGTGTCCCCACGTAATCAAAAAAATCGTACTTACCGGCCAGCGCCAGTATAGGGATTGGGGCATTCATCAACAGGAAATCATTAATCTCCAACCGCTCCCGACCCTCGAAGGGAATCCACTGGCAGCCATCCTGCGGACCCAGAATTTCGAGCGAACGCTTTCGCGTAGTATAAAAGCTGGCCACTGCCGCCGCTTTTACCTTCTTATTCAGGCTGGTAAAATAGGTTGTCATCGTCCCGCCCCCCGAGTTGCCGATTGCGGCGATTCGGGTGGAATCCACCTCAGGACGTGTAACCAGGTAATCGAGTCCGCGCTTGTTATCCCAGTACTGGTAATTCATCACATTTGTGCCGACGAGGTTGGATCCGGCATTCAGCAGCGTATGCTCGGTGGTTCCACCACGTGTTAATGGCTTACCATTTTTATCGGTCAGCTGGAAGCGCTCGGCCTGCGATATCGGGTCGATCACCAGCGTTACAAAGCCATGCCTTGCCAGCTGGATCGCCGTTCGCTGGTATGAAGGCGTGGCTTTAGCTTCCCGCTCGTGCCCGCAAAACAACAGCACGCCTGGGAACTGACCTTCTCCTTCCGGCACGTACAGGTTAGCGGTCACATGGTGGTTGGAAAAGCTTTCGTAAACGATCTTCTCAATATGGTATCCCTCTTGTTGAATAGTGCCGGCCACCTGTGCATTCAGAGGTGACGTTCCGGGAAAACTTCCCAAGATATCCTGGTAGCGGTTTCGGATCTCCCGTTGATAGGCTTTGGCCTCTTTTTCAGAGCTGAAGGCTTCCTTAATTTCTTCTTCGCGCTGGTCATACTGCCAGTGCATCTGTTGTATCAAATGCTTGTGCCAAGTGAGTTCGCTCTGCCAGCCCAGCACTTCCGTATTTACCTGCGTATAGCCCAAAACAGGAAGCAGAAGCATCAATGATATCCATACAGTGTATCTAATCATAAATTCATTGAAGGTTAAATTTGAACGTTGAAGGTTGTCTGGCAGCTTGAAACGGTTAACCTGTAACCTTCAACATTCTAAACTCATTGCTTTCACGGTGTGACCGCTGTCCCGTTAATCTGAAAGTTCTCGAAATGGAGACCGATGGCGTGGTTGATCTTGGTCGGAGTTTCGACTCCGTTGATAGAGCTGTTGATAACCTTCAGGTTGGCCACTGGCGATTCTTCGTAGGCCTCGATCAGGATGCCGTATTCACCGCCATCTTCCACCTGCAGGTTTTCGACCACAATATTGCGAATCGTTGGCATGAAATCCCCGGGCGGCTCGTAAAACATGTTGGCGCGTATGGCTGCCTCTTTGTACTGGCCGACCTCAATATCTTTCAGGTAGATGTTCTCAGTAGTCCCCCCGCGCCGGGAGCTGGTCTTGATCCGCAGCACACGATCAAGGTTGGGGCTGTCCATTTGAAGGTTTCTGGCAAACACATTTCTCACCCCGCCAGAAATTTCACTGCCCATCACGATGCCGCCGTGTCCGTCCTTCATCACAGAGTTTTCTATTACGATATTCTCCGACGGCACCCCGATGCGCCGCCCGTCTTGGTTGCGGCCCGATTTGATAGCAATACAGTCGTCGCCGGTGTCAAAGTAGGTATTTGTAATCAGCACATTTTTAGAGGATTCCGGGTCGATGCCGTCATTATTCGGTCCCAGCGTCTCGATGCGTATCCCGTCGATGGTGATGTTTTCGCTCAGTACCGGGTGGATGTTCCACATCGGGGAACGCACCAGTGTGACTCCGGAGACCAGGATATTCTTGCTGTTGTAGAATTGCACGAAGTTGGGCCGCAGATAATGACCTTCCCCAAATATACGCTCCTCCGGCGGGACTTGATCGGCGTTCATCTGGTGCAGGGAATCGCGGTCGGCGTCCTGGTTGGGCATGCCTTCTTCCCAGCCATCTTCCTTGTCTCCCTTCCAGGGCCACCAGTGCTCGAGCGTGGCATTTCCATCTAAAGTGCCATTTCCAGTTATGGCGATATTTTCTTCCCCATTAGCGTAGATGAAGGGCGAATAGTTCATCAGTTCCATACCTTCCCACCGGGTGAAGACCACCGGCAAGTAGTCCGCAGGGTCCCGGCTGAACAGGATCGTTGCCCCTTCGGCCAGGTGCAGGTTCACGTTGCTTTGCAGGTGGATCGCGCCGGTCAGGAATGTTCCCTCAGGGACCAACACCTTTCCCCCGCCGGCCTCGTGTGCGGCAGCAATAGCCTTACGGAAAGCTTCGGTGTTTTTGGTCTCCCCACCTTCCACCGCCCCATAATCAGCTATATTGAATGTCGTGTCAGGAAACTCTGGAACTGTAATGGCGGCTTTGATCTGCTCGGCTTGCTGCCAGGGATTGGCAGTACTTTGCTCACCTTTCTCAGCACAACCCAATATTACAGATGAGGCTATAATCGAAAGGAAGAATAAGCGATTAAAATTAAGCATGCATATTTTTTTGTTCATAACTACTTCGCTCAATATTTCCAATTTGTTTGTCGGCCGTGCATAATCATCAATAATGATTTTCGTGCGTAAATAAGAAGGATGACCATCTTGGTCAAAAATGCACGACATATTCTATGTCAGCTCCATACTACTATACCCAAAATTAACCTCTTACCCTGACACTCTTAATACTTTTAATAGTAGAACGACTTTCTAATATAACCGGTAGTAGCTCTGAGAAAAATCGAGCAATAGCTATAATTTGGAACAAGCTACATACAGTAAATCTGCATGTAGCTGTTCCAGGGATAATAGTAAGTACCTTAGCAAGGGGAACATTACCAAGGAATATTACTATGGGATTATTGGTAAGAATTTTCCCACCTGTACTGTTTCGTTTATACAGGTGGGAAATATGGGTTGGGTTAGAACCTTAAATTACTAGTTATAACCTTCTGTTTGTTCTACACTGCTTTTGTTAATCTCGTCCCGTGGTATGGGAAGTTTATAGTACTTTGTATCCCACTGTTCCGGGCGATCCAAGACTCTCTTTCTTTCAAATACGATCTCGCCATTTGATTTTTTTCTATAGATATCAATCCCCTCTATATCGTGAGTCTCAACTTCTGGAGCTATTTCCCATCGGCGAATATCCCAGAATCTGTGACCTTCGAACACCAGTTCTATTCGTCTTTCATGACGAATTCTTTCAAGCAGTTCCTGCCCGGTTAGGGTGTCATCCAAGTCTGGCATACCCGCACGATTTCTAACCATATCTACATAATCCCTGGCCTCATCTGGATTGCCCAGGTGGTACTGTGCCTCGGCATAATTCAGATAGATCTCGGCAAGACGAAACAGAGGCCATGGCTGAGTATAATTCTGGCTCCGGCTGATGGGCACACTCATATTCTGCTCAATGAATTTCTTCATATTATAACCGGTTACTGAGTTATCTCCAGTCACCTTATAGTTGGCGTTACCCCGTACCCCGGTGAATGTGGTGTCACCACCAGCAATTTCAATTTCCTCGGAATAATCAAGTTCTACTTCACGGAATGTAGTTCCATGGTGCAGGATACTTGCGTAAAACCGGGGATCTCTGTCCACATAGGGATTTTGGGGATCGTAGCCAGAAGATTGATTGATCGTTCCGTCATCGTTAAAAATCATCTCGCCATTGGCCATTTCATAAGCATCGACCAAATTTTGGGAAGGACAGTTTGAACCACCCCATCCGCCATAACCACCATATGGTCTTGGGAGATTGAGGAATGAGGCATTATGGCCATTTGTGGAGCTGAAGTTTCGCGCAAAAATCAACTCATTGTTCACACTCTGAAATACCTGCCCATAATCAGGTTCCAGGGAATAGGCCTGCTCATCAATGAGCGCCTTCGCAGCATCAGATGCTTGTTGCCATTTGGCCTGATCATTATTTGGATTATTCAGTGCACTGGCATCATAGAGATAGACCCTCGATTTCAACGCCATGGCTGCATGCTTGGTTGCTCGACCATAGTTTGAGTCGCTTGTCTCATATTTTTCTGCCAGTTCAGGCATTGCTTCATCAAGGAGCGTGATGATATGGTTGAAGGTCTCCTGGTAACTGGCCCGGCTGAACTCATTATCAGCCCCATCCAGTTCATAAACCTCTTCAACAATAGGCACACCACCATATCTCCACAATAAGTTGGCATAGGTGTATGCCCTTAAAAACTTGACCTCAGCTGTCAGAGAAGCTTTTTCAGCATCTGATAGCGGAGCAGAATCGATATTACTCATGAATACATTGTACCTTCTGATATACTGGAAGGCCTCCTGGTAATAATCCAGGTAATTGAAGTCTTCGCCATAGTTGCCAATATCATCGGCACCTACTTCGCCTTCCAGCCAGTCACCATTACCATAGGCTTCATCAGTCAGCTTATTCCACATATGCCTGTTAAGGCCGTGCGGAATACCCTTGTACAGGTCATTGACATACAGTTTCACCAAATTGGCATCGGTCCATACCTGGTTTTCGGTTATCCTATCCTGCGGAGTGATTGACAAAAAGTTGTCTTGGCATCCGCTTAACCAGATAGTACAGGTCAGTACTACAGAAGCCGTGAATATTCTTATGTATTTCCTCATAATAAAATTCCTCACTTAATTTCTTTTTTATTTAAAAGGTAACTTCAATACCCGCATTAACAGATGTCAATTGAGGATAGTAGTTTGCATCGGTCCGGGTAGAATTGGGATCGCTTCCATCGCCGCGACCTTCCGGATCTAAACCTTTCAATTCACTTATTGTAAAGAGATTATATCCACTCAAATACAAGCGCAGGTTGTCTACATTTAACCTGGAAAGCAGCCTATTGGGGACATTATAACTCAGTTCAAGCGTCTTGAGCCGTACCCAGGGATTATCATACATATTCATTTCACTGAATTGCTCGAAATCTGCACCTGCTTTGGGCATTGAGCCATCCCTGTTATCGGGCGTCCAACGATCCTCAGCTCGTACTTTGGCAAAGTTTCCACCGCCACCAAGGTCCGTAATCCCGGGGAAGTAGGCCGAATTCGCTGCACCCTGGAAGAAAGAGGTAAGCGTAAAATTCTTATACGCCACACTCAGGTTCAGACCGAATACATATTCTGGAGTTGAGGATTTGTCCAGCCTGTACTGATCATCCAGGTTAATGGCTCCGTCCCCATTTTTGTCAACGTACCTGACGTCGCCGGGCTCGGCGGGCTCACCATCCTTGAATGGCCGGCCATCAGCAATGGCTTGGTCAATCTCTTCCTGTGATCTCCAGATGCCGTCGGTTGGCCATACCAAAGGAGCGCCAATGGGGTGTCCCGTTTGATTCTGGTAGGCTTCCGCTTCTGGCACCTCATCGAAGAATACATACTTGTTTTTGGCGTATGACACATTACCTCGAACATTATATGAGAAATCGCCACGTGTGTCTCTATGCGATAATACCAGCTCAAACCCTTTATTTTCTACTTTACCAATATTCTCAGGTGGCAGGCCGGGGAATCCGAAGGTGTTGGATATGCTCAGGTTTCGTTGCGCCAGGATACTTGATCGATCTTGCTTAAACAGGTCAAAGGTTATACCCAGCTGGTCGTCCCAGAGAGAAGCATCCAATCCAATATTGGCAGACTTAAGTACCTCCCAAGTGTAATTTGAGTTGGGCAAGACGCCTGGCTGCAGGCCAAGAACATCGGTTCCTCCGATATTGTATCCGTAACCGATATAGTAGGTGCTTAAGTACGCATACTCATTTGACACATTATCATTCCCCAGCTCACCATAAGAAGCTCTTAACTTCAAATCATCCAGGAAATCCACATCCTGCATAAAAGCCTCTTCTGAGATCCTCCAGCCAATAGAACCTCCGGGAAAGAATCCGTATCGCTTACCCTCGGGGAAAATGGGTGAGCCATCATACCTGAACTGAACTTCTGCCAGGTATCTCTCGTCGAAATTGTAGCTCAGTCTACCGAAGTAATTATCCCTGCGGAACATACTGGAAGATCCCGAATTTGCCTGGTCTTCCGGAGCGGAACTACCAAAATTGAGATCCGTCAGAGAACTGGTTGGAAAGTTTTTACGGAACGCTTCAAGGTAATTGCTCTTTGTTTCCGTACGCTCAGCTCCCAGCATCAAGTCAAAGTTGTGACTGGCAAGTTGCTTCTGGTAATTGGCCCGCAAGTTATAGGTACTACTTCTGTACCGATTGAAATAATCTTCCACACTGAGACTGGAATAAAACCGGGATTGCTGCTCCATATACTCACCAGTTTGGACATCATAGTCTGTGTAAGTGTATGGCCTCTGAATTGTTTTGTTGAAATCAAAGGTCATATCATAATTATAGGATCCGTTAAAAGACAGACCTGATATAAATGTGGGTTCATACTTAATGTTCAGCCCGGTCCGGATAGGATAACTCGTCTGATTATCCGTTCCCACCCTGTCTCTCAAGAGCGGATTTTCTTCCAGGCGACCGGGAGCAATACTTCCGTTGGGCCACCGGGCTACCAGGGTCGGATTGGCATCCAGAATGTTTAACATATTCACCCAGGTACCCGTTGAAGGATAGGTCCTGTCTTCAATTCTACCTGATGCTTTTAACCCAACCGTAAGGTTATCGGTTATATAGGCATCCACATTTGCGCGCATATTAAACTGCCGGTAGTGGGTAGGATTATTTTTAAAGTGACCATCCTGGTTCTGCATACCGAATAGCAGGAAGTAACGCACACTTTCGCTACCCGCACTTACTGACAGATTCATTTTGTTCTGCGGGGCCCAGGGCTTAACCGTCTCTTCCACCCAATCGGTACTGGCGTATCCATCCAGGGGATCACCGTCTGCAAATTCCTGGAGCTCCTGTTCAGAATAGGTTGGATCAAAGCCATCAAGAACGCGCGATTCGTTATTAATTTGCGCCCACTCATACCCATTCATGACATCCATCATTCTTGTGGGACGCGTATAACTCTGGTTAAAGGTGAAGTTGAATTCCGGGTCACCCAGCACGCCCTGCTTTGTCTCAACGAGGATCACACCGTTTGCGGCCCGGGCTCCATAAATGGCGGCAGATGCATCCTTGAGTACCGTAATATTAGCAATTGCTTTGGGATCAATTCTACCCAAGTCGGCATTTGGACGCGGAACTCCATCCACAACAATAAGTGGATTACTGTTGCCAAACGTACTTTTACCGCGAATCAAGATCTCAGAGTCATCGCGGCCCGGCTCACCCGTCCTGCTCGGAGCGATAATGCCCGGAATTTGACCCTGAAGTGTCTTTGTAACGTTTGTGACCGGTGCTTTTTCAATATCTTCGCCACTGGTACTTGCAATTGACCCCGTAAGTGTCTCTTTACGCTTTTCTCCGTATCCTACAACAACAAGCTCTTCACCTTCAATAGCTTGCGACTGCATTGTGACATCAATATTGGTTCTTCCATTTATCGGCACTTCTGTTGTTTCGTAGCCAATAAAGGAAAACATCAATGTATCATTTAATGAAGGGACGGTTAAAGAGTATTGCCCCTGGCCATTGCTTGATGTTCCCCGGGTCGTACCCTTTACCGAGATGTTTACTCCCGGAAGCACATCACCACTCTCAGCATCTGTCACGACTCCTTCGACAGTTTCCATCACAGTGGAACGCTTCTTCTCATGTCTTTCCATAAAGAACAGTTGCCCACTTGGCGATATACCAAAACGGTAACCGGTACCCTCTAAAACCTTCCAAAGGGCGGCTTTTACTGTAATTTCTGCCTCCTTTACATTAATCTTTTTTTCCAAGGGGATAAGCTGCTCACTGTAGGATAGCTCAAGACCAGCCTGGGAGGCTATGTTCTCGAGCGCTGCCTTCAGCTGCATCTGTCCTCCCTGAAGCTTAATTATCTTCATTAGCTTTTGGGAGGAAGCATTTGCGTCTTGCAGGTGCTCTGACTTTGTCTCATCCAGCCCGACCAACAAGCCATTACTGTTCTGTGCTAATCCACTGCTTATATTGTAACTAACTACCAGTAACAGCGCCCCTAAGAACTTCAGAAACTGCTGCTGTAGTATCTTTTTCCCTTCCATCATATTTCTCCTTATTTGGTTGATTAACTCAGTGATTTATTTTTTCCCTAGTATCATTGAAAATTATATCTCGTCCCTGACGGGTATATGATACATCCATTGAAACAGATAAAACCTTTAACACCTCACTCATGGGCATACCATCGTAGGTAGCCGTCAAAGTTCGTTTATTAAGCATATTGACAGGCCCTTTTATCTCGCACTCTATATCATACCACCGCTCCAAACGTTCTATGACTTCCTGAAAAGGAGTATTTCGGAATACGAGTTTTCCTTCCGCCCATCCAAAGTGTGTATCCATATACTCCACATCGGAAACGGTAAGCCCGCCGACCTCTTTTAAAACCCCCAGCTTCCCGGGAGTTAACTCAACAATCTCTTTTTGAGGACTGCCTTCTACTACTTTACCCATAGAAACCAGGCCTTCCCTTACAGCTACTTCTATACTGCTGGAATCATATGCTGTCACATTGAACTGGGTCCCCAGATCTTTGGTATAGGTTTGATGAGAAACGACAAGGAATGGATTCTCTTCATCGTGCCTTACCTCAAAAAAGGCTTCTCCCTCCAGGTATAACGTGCGGGTTCCCTTCCCATAGTTTTCAGGTATTCGCAACGTACTGCTGGAATTCAGAACAACCTTTGAGCCATCACTCAATTTTAGATTGGTTCGTTGTCCTCTTACCGTTGTTATCTCCTGGTAGGACTCTTGTTGCTTTGGAGTGGTACTATCAGAAAAATTGAACTGGCGAACAACAAAAACCAGTGCGATAAGCAGCAACACTACAGCGGCCGAAGCATATGACCAATACAAAACGTTGGTCCTGTTAGATCTTCTATTGGCTTCAGGAGTTCCAATCACCTGGCCCAAAAAATCTGAGGAGTCTCCACCGGACTCATTTCCCGAATCCGTTTCCAAATTTTTTTCCCGAAATTTGTCCCACTCAGCCCGTGCGTCAGTATCAAACTCGATAGCTTCCTTTTCTCCCCACTCTTCGACAAAAGAGATGAAAAAGTCTTCATTAGCCTGATTCTTATTAAGCCAAACTCCCAACTGGCGGAGCTCTTCTTCATCACATTTACCTTCGATGTAGTTATATAATATTTTCCAATTCATAGACTTTTCTGACTTTATTTAGGGTGGGTTACAACTGAGAATTCGGCTACCCTTACATTTTTTTCAAAAAAATATTTATAAGGATAAAACGACCTGGAAATCTTTTGGAGTTAGATAAATTCCAAACCTTAAAATGGAGAGATACTTCTTGGAAAAGCGATATTTACAGGACATTCAGTTTTACAAGGGCTTCTTAATGCGTTGTAGAAATGAAACTATATTTCAGGATTCCTTGACTTAATCTAACAGGGGAAGGACAATTGCTTTTAAAACACTATTACCCAATGATATCCAAAAACTTCCATATTATTCCGCTTAGGATAACTGTGGATACATATTTTGAGAGGCTGTCTCTTAGTTTTTGGAATGTTCTCCTCATATGGGTCTCCACTGTTTTTATAGAGATATCCAAATATTCTGATATTTCTGCGTAGGTAAGACCCTCGTTTCTGTTTAGCTCAAATATTTGGCGTCCACGAGGAGGGAGATTGCTTATGGACTCTTCAATCGCCCCACTGAAGTCTTTATAATTTTTCTCTTCATGATGTTTATCTATATATAACTCCTGCTTTTTTTGCTCTCTTGCCTCCGCTATGTACTGATCTGCAATTTCTTGATGTTTAATGCGATTCAATGCCTTATTCCGGGCAACTTCATATATAAAACCACGAAGGTGGCCCGAAGGATCTAAATTTTCCCTGTTTTCCCAAATATCTGCGAATACTTCTTGAGCAATCTCTTTTGCCAATTCTTCAGACCGAACATACTGCCATAAATATCGACACAAAGGAGTGTGATACTTGAGGAACGTAATTTCAAAGGCATATTCTTCCCCTTCTCTTATCCTTTGAATTAATAACAATTCACCTTCTGATCCCCTACCCATGGCAGATATCAACTAAATTTTTGAGACTGGATAACTCATGCTCCGATTAAAACCAAACCTACATCAGCTTTAAAGTATTGGGGATGGCAGTCAACAAGCTAATCGACTCATGCCTTGGCACGAGGTTCCTTCTAAATGCAAACTTTCCCTACCCATTTTTACTATGAACCAAAGCTATTACTGCAACCCCACTGTTTGAATGAATACTTTAAATATAAAAATACTCTCATTAATGCAAGCGCTTGCACAAATAATTTTACCCTTGGAATTGATTAGGCAGGAATCATATCCCTTTCCTTAGGGAGGACTCTCTGATCATAAGTTTAGGAGTAAGCACAATTTTTTGGGGCACGGTTTCACCCTCCTCCTTATCACCGACCTGTTTAAGAAACAGATCTGATGCAATGCGTCCCATACGGGTACTATACTGCTCCACGCTGGTCAATGAAGGAGTTACAAACGAGGCAAATGCTTCGTTACTAAAGCCAACAAGTGCCACCTGCCCTGGTATCTCAATATCATTTCCCTTCAATGTTTGCATCGCACCCATCGCAACATGATCACTGGCACAAAATATGGCGTCAGGCAAAGTATCGCGCTCCAGGAGCTGCTCTGCCAGCTCCCGGCCTTGCTCCAGTTTCATATTACTTTCAAAGACCAAATCGGGATTATAGGCAATGCCATTATCTTCAAGAGCTTGCTTATACCCCCTCAAGCGTTCACTGTATATTTTGACATGCTTTAAACCGGAAAAATGGGCAATTTCCTCACACCCCTGTTTTATCAGATGCTCAACGGCGCGGTAAGCTCCCAAATAATCATCAATAGCAACAACATCTGCTTCCAAAGCCTCATCATACCGGTCAAAAAGCACCAGCGGAATATTTTTGTCTATAATTTTTTGATAGTGCTCAAATCTTCTTGTCTCCATAGCCAGGGAAGCCAGTATTCCATCCACATGTGTTTCAAGAAGGGTTTTTATATTGTCTTCTTCATCAGAAATGGAATCATTCGATTGGGATATAAGTATCTTGTACCCATTGTCTTTAGCTGTTTTTTCAATTCCTTTGATGACGGATGCAAAAAAGTTTTCTCCCGTACTTGGAACGATCACTCCAATCACATTGGTTTTTCCTCTGGCCAAAGCGGAAGCGATGCTATTGGGATAGTAGTTCAGCTTTTTAGCTGTTTTAATGACTTTCTCTTTGGTTGCATCACTGATTCCCGGATGATCTTTTAACGCCCTGGAGACGGTTGAAATATTTATATCCAGCTCCTCGGCGATATCCGAAATCGTTGTATTCTTTTTTTCACTCATTTCTTGGTTTTTCCCTTTGGTAATCTATTCTATGTAAAACGGCTACTTCACAGCAGTAAATGATTAAAACCCATCTGTTTGGTACCGCTTGAACCATACCTCATATTTGGCATTATAAAATATATAGGAATGCAAGCGCTTGCAATATTTTTAGGTATGCAGTGAAATTTAGTTAAAAAATGTGGTGGCGTTGGGCTTTGACGGTTCTTTGCAAACACTCTGTTGTAGATCAATCCAAATATTACCTATTTGCCTGTTTTGATATGATTTACCCGTTGGGGGACCCGCCCCTGTCCCCTCCCTCAACAAAAACCCGCTGTCGCAGGCAGGGGAACCCTTTGATTAAGTTTAGAGGCACGAAAATAAAACTGTGCTTTTCAATCTCATTCTGCAGCAACAGCTCATCACTCATCAAGGCCTCGATTGTGCTCAAAGAATTTCCCTCCCTGATTCATTGGGAGCCTGTTTCGAAGGCTTTCGGAAAGGGATTCAAGCTTGCTCTACAAAACATGCCTTCGCATAAAGCCTCGGTATGTAAACCTTGGACGTAGTAGAGGATGGGTCAATGGAGGGCAAAAACCTAAACAAAACACTCCACCTGTTTTTTACATTAGCTGCCCCTGCGGGGACCCACTCTTGCTCTCTCCCTACCGGTAGGGAGAGAGACGCGTTTATTGAGTTTAGAGGTAGAAATTCAAACTGTTCTTTTCAAACTCATTCAGTCCTAACAGCAATAACTCATCATCAAGGCCTCGATTTAGTTCAAGGAGTTTCCCTCCCTGATTATTAGGAGCCTGTTCCGACCACTGTCGGAAAGGGATTCAAGGGTGGGTCAACAAAGGGCTATACACCAAATCAAAACGAATCATATTCCTCATATTCTTGGCTTTTAGCCCTTTATTTCGAGAACATCGGACTGCCACCTTGTCGCCGCTCTTAGCCCCTTATAGGGCCTATATAGTAAAGTAGACCACTTCAGGGTCGTGAAACAGGGTACTTCAGGAAGGTAAAGTCACCTACTTCAGGGTAGTGAAATGGCCTACTTCAGGAAGGAGAATTAATGCGACAAAATGTCGCTCTTTATTCCACCGTCAATTCGGTGGTAAAGAGGCCGCTTCGCAGCGTATCGCTGTTATAGGCTGTATTACGTACCTCAATACGGTAGGGACCAGCGGCCAGGCTTTCCGGGATACGCAGGGTCAGCGTCTTTGGCTCGTTGGTGCGGACCTGCTCCGCTTTGGCCTCGGGATCATCGGACTGGCTGACAAAGTAGACGCCCTCCTCTTCCAGGGTACCGTTGAGCTTCAGGTGGCATCGAAGTCTCCCGCGTTAGCAATAGAAGCCTTTTCGCCACTCGTAACTTCAAAGATATATCTCAGGAATTTTCTTTTTCTATGATAAATAGCGATAAATCAACCGCCTCCGCTATCAACCGGTGTCCCGTTTCATTGGGATGCAGGTGGTCACCGGTATCAGCGGCCGGTAGCAACTGGGATGGATTATCCGGATCGCGCAGCGCCTTGTCCAGATCTATCACCGCATCGAACGCCCCGCTGTTGCGAATCCACTCATTGACTTTTTGCCGGGCCTGTTCTCGTTCCGGGCCATCATAGAATGAGCCACCGAACGGCATCAGGGTGGCTCCGTATACCTTGATATTTTGACTGTGGGCCTGGTTAATCATCTTTTGATACGCATTGATCAGATCCTGCGCCACTTGTTCTGCCGCTTTAGCTCCCTTTGCCTGACCGATATCATTGATGCCCTCCAGGATAATCAGCCAGCTTACCCCGGTTTGGTTCAAGACGTCCCGCTGGAATCTAGACAGGCCCGCCGGTCCCAGGCAATCCCGAAGCACACAGTTGCCCCCGATACCCTGGTTTAGCACAGCCACGTGTTGCGTGTGTGGATTGTTCTGCAGGCGTCGAGCAAGTTCGTCCGGCCAGCGATTTTGCTGATTGGTGCCAGAGCCGCGTCCGTCTGTAATGGAATTCCCCAGGGTGGCAACAGCGGCAGCGGAATCCGGTGCCATTACGTCAATGGCATCAATAATGTACCAATGTTCGGTCTGTGCGGCATCGGGCATTTCAGGTGCAGAAACATGATTCCCGGTTTGAATGTACGAAGTAGTTCTGGAACCCGGGTGCCCAGTGACATCCGACGATATTTTACTGATATGCAAGGTAAGGGCTACGTTGGACAGCGGCTCAAGGTTGAACGAAAAGGGATCCGATAGTACGGCTTCTCCCGGCGGTATGGTTATGGCGGATTCACCGTCAAATTCAAGCGCCTGATCGGTATCAGGTTTGATAGCACTTCCCCCGTCTGAGGCAGCAATTTGTGCAGCAGTTATTGAGACCGGCTCTGTGCCAAATTCATTGGACAACCGCACCCGCAATCGGTCACCCCCCAAGGAAACATGTACCACCTGGCGGAGCGTGTTACCATTCAAACCCGGTTCAGGTGGCATATTACGGGGTTCTGTTAGTTGTTGCGATGTACTCCAGGTGCCCTGCCATTCCGTCTCCACCCGAGGCTTTTCGCCTGATCCAGATCTGCCGCATGCTATTATCAACAATGCAAAATATAAAGTAGCTATTACAGGTACAGTTAAAGTTGATCGGAGAGACAGGCGTATAAAATTGAAAGAATACATGTAATTGTAATTGAGATTTTCAAAGTGACCGAACAGTTTCGTTTTTGGAATTAAACTATGCCATTGGGCTACATGGCAAGCTCCGGAGTTTGCCATGTAATCCACGGTGAGAGATCGGTATTGTATGGACTCCTTGCGATGTTCGTATCAGCGCTTTCATTGCCGAGCAGAAACTTTTCCACAAAGGCTGCCACTTCCGGCACCTGGTTTTCTGGCAGCTGGCAGTGCTTATGTCCGCCAACCTTGGAAAAGCCGAATCGGTCGGACACCCCCAGCGCATTCCATACCTCCTGTGCAGCCTTGCATGCCACATGACCTGACTCTTCAGCCAGCCATTCATAATCGGGATTCCCAAGAACCAGCAGTGCTCTTGGGGCAATCATATCCATTAACTCGTGATGGTCGTACGGCAGCTTTGTGACCGCATCGTTGAACCGGCTCAGATTCTCGCGATACCAGGGGGCGCCCTGGGCGTTGCCCAGGGTTTCCCGTTTACCTTCCAGGGTTTCCGTTACGCGCCAAGCGGCGTCACCACCACCGCCCGGCTCCTGGGCAATCGTCAGGGCTATACGCTCGTCAAAAGCACCAGAAAACAGTGCAATTTTCCCAGCGAATGAACAACCGGTTAACGCGAGTCTCGATGTGTCAATATTATGGCCCGAAGCCTTCTCCAATCCATCGATAATGCGGCTTACACCCCAAGCCCACGCTGCAAAGAAGCCTGCTTTTGAGTTCGGGTAGAGGTCATAAAATCCTCCGGCTCCCCGCTCTACATCAAATCCCCACGGGGCCAACTCCCCGAAATTGTATTGGACAGTTGCGATTCCCCGGCTGGTAAAAATATCGGGTGGCAGGCTGCCCGCACCTGAGAATCCCACTCCGATGACGGCCGGAAAGGGGCCTTCGCCCTCAGGAATAGTTATAGAGGCAGTCATGGCGAGTGTGTCATCACCAACTTCAACTGTCACCTTCAGGGTAGTATCACCAGTAAAACTGGCATCCAGGTTGGTGGGCGGGGCCGGTTTACTTCCCAATTCATACCGCTGGATCTCGGCGCCAATCTCGGCTCGGCGGCACCGCCAGTCAGAGCGACTTGTAATACGGCCGCGGGTAGTGTCGGACCACGCAAACGGGTTGGGCAGGGCGTTGATGGTCGGAAGTTCGCTGAACGAAGGAAGCGGTGGCTCCGGGCAGTCCGCGCCTGTATTCTCCACATCATAGACTAGCGGTATATCCTGTGCGGATACTTTGACAAATCCACTTGTGATCAACAATAACACTATCAGGATTATCTGTTTTTCCATTTTGACACTCTTTTAAATTTGAAGAGGCATCTGGATCTATAGGAGTCTTTTGTTTCCTTTTAAAACAACAACTACTCTCGAGATACCCATTATTTATGTATTCGGTAAAATAACAGATCATTCAAGCAACTTGTCTATCTCTGCAAACAGCAATTTAGCGTAGTCTATTCTCTGGTCAGTGGGGGTACCATAATTATAATCCGGGTTATCCACTCTTATTGCTACAGCATCAGCGGTGTCCACCTTTGCCAAATGAACGTACGTTTGCATGGAGCTCACCATCTGTTGTCCGGCAGTCGATCTATTTACAAAAGTAATGGTCGTCCTTCGGCTTGACTCTCGCCTCTGTTGAATATTGGTTACGCTATACCCCTTGTTATGGATCGCATCCCGGGATATTTCAACCATTTTGTCAATGCTCTCGTAGTAAATTCTGACGTCATCTCCTCTCATGCCACCCATCCCGGCGCAGGCTTGCATAGTGATGAATACAGTAATGGCTAATAAAAGTCCAAAAAATGGATTGTTCGTAATATTCATAATTATTGGATTTCAGAGTTAAATTGAATGTCACATTTGTCTATACTCAATCGTAATTTCCTCTTTTCTTTGCTGGTTTAAACAGAAGCTGTGAAAATATATACAGATCGTTCTTCCAGACTTCGAAGTCGTGCCCACCCGGCTCTGTATGAAAAATATGGGGTACGCTGTGCTGTTCCAGGTATTCGTGAGTGCGTTTACTAATGCGCATCAGGTCGTCCTCGTCTCCACAGGAAATCCAGAGCAGCTTTAATTGATCTTTCGCTTGTTGGGGATCGGGCAGGAGCTGCTGAGGCTCTTTGGTGTTGGGTGCCGAAGAAAATCCACCCACCCAAGCGAAGGCATCGAGATTTGCCAGCCCAAAATTCAGCGATTGCCCGCCGCCCATCGACAACCCGGCCAGCGCGCGGTGCTCACGATCTTCAATAGCGGGATAGTTACGCTCGATAAATGGAATCAAGTCATTCAACAGATCCTGCTCAAAGGTGGCAAAGGCCTCTATTTTATCATCGGCAAAAACATTACCGACAGCACGGTCATCCTTCATGGCCCGGCCGTTAGGCATGACAACAATCATGGGCTCTATTTTATCCCTGGCATAAAGGTTATTTAATACCACATTTGCTCTCCCATTTTTAAGCCATGCGTATTCATCACCACCAATCCCATGCAGCAGGTACAGGACCGGATATGTGTTGTTTTCGGAATAGCCCGGTGGGGTATAGATGGTGGCGGCCCGTTCGGTACCAACGGTTTCAGAGGCATAGGTTACCGTATCAACCGTTCCCCGCTGAATGCCAGGCTTTTTAACATCAAAGCCTTCCGGGGCTTGTTTCTCTAAATTTTGTGCATTGGCGTATATGCTCAACACCAAGAGACCGAATATTATCAGTGGTAGTTTCTTCATAGGGGTTATTTTGGGATTTTGTTTGAGGTTTTAAGGAAACCGCTGACTTCCTCAAAACTTATAAAGGTGAATTCGAGATAAACGAAACTGATATTAGTTTCTAATTTAATATTGAACTTGTAGCTATGGCCTATTTTTGACCCACTCCTGTCCTCTCTCTGATAATTAAGGAGAGGAACTTTTTAACAGATTTAGCTGCCAAATCAACGAGTTTCTTCCCCTAAGGCCTTAGGGGAAGAACAAGAAGGGGTCAAACAGTAGGCAGTATGTAGAAAGTAAAGATTCATTTGTGAAGACATTTTATCCAGCAAGGTTCTTTAGTCGAGCTCAAGTTAACTATTCAGAAGTGTAAGCATACATGCCGATGACGGTGCCTACAAAGCCACCGGCTTTGGTGGTGCTGAGAATCGTTCCGTCGGCTCCCTGGAACAAGGGTTGCCAGTCATCTTCGCTGAGCCCGTAAAAGAAATCATAGTCGGCGCCCCGGGCCTGAATTTTCAGGTAATATTCATTGTCCGGGTTGTCTTCGATCACCTCAGAAGCAATGATCTCTTTTTGATTGCCTTCTGATTTCTCCAGGTAGATCTCTTTTTGGCCTCCTTCATTTGCCGTTACGCCAAGCAGGTAGTAGTAATTTTCTCCCTGGAAAGCCACCAGACCAGCCACATTGCCTTCTACTTCAGGGTCGAATGTCATTTTTGTGGATACCGTAGCATAAGCGTTTTTTTGCCGTTTCCCGATAAACGAAGGATTCCCACGACCACTGATTATTTCCGACCGAGACTCAATCTCAAGCTGTCCATCCTCCGAAATATTCCACCATTCTGATTGCGGAGTACGGATCATGGTCCAATAGTCGGCCAGTTCCGGGCTGTCAAAGTCATCGGTGTAAGTAAAGTTGCCATTGTTTGGCGGTACGGGTTCTTCACTCAGCGGCAGGTCCGGCCGCTCCAGTTTTACCGGTACGGTTTCATCACCTTCCAGAATGGTTGGCCAGTTGTCTTCCGTCCAGGTAACAGGCAGTAGGAACGTCTCGCGACCTGTGTTAAAATTGGACCCATCATAGGGACGTACACCCAAAAATATGGTCCACCACTCGTCGTTTTGGGTTTTCACCATGTCGGCGTGACCAACATATTCCACGGGAAATTCACGGTTGGGTGAAATGTGGCGCTGGGTCAGAATCGGATTCTGATCCCACGGCGTAAAGGGCCCCATCGGATCATCGCCCTTGAAGACCACCTGGGAATGCTGTGGACCAGTTCCCCCTTCGGCGTTGTGGAGGATATATTCCCCGTTCACTTTCATCATATGCGGCCCCTCAATCCAGATCGGTTGTTCACTGATATCTACCCCGCCATTCACAATGACCTTGGCTTCCCCGGCTGGCTGATTGGCTTCAAGATCATACGGACGAATCCATATGGCACGGTGCCCTTGGTAGAGCGGTTCACCTTCGGGCGCATCATTGTTCAGGATGTAGGTGGTCCCGTCATCATCAAAAAACAGGGACGGATCGATACCGCCTACACCGTTCAGCCACATAGGGTCAGACCATTCTCCAGCCGGATCGTCCGTGGTTACGATAAAATTACCGCCCCCACCAACGATGGTGTTGACCACATAAAACGTCCCCTCATGGTATTCGATCGTCGGGGCAAAAATCCCTTCTGATATGCCCAGCCCGTCCACCTGCAGTTGAGAGGGACGGTTGAGCACATGACCAATCTGCTCCCAGTTGATCAGGTCTTTACTGTGGAAGATTGGGATACCCGGGTAATAACTAAATGAAGAATGAACCATATAGTAATCGTCGCCAGCCCGGATGATGCTTGGATCAGGATAAAAACCGGAATTGATCGGGTTGATATATTCATCCTGACCTACGGAGAGATCCCGATAAATCGGATCGTTGCCTTCATATTTGTACCAGTCGAATTGCGGATCCGAGACCGTTGCCTCAGATTGATCTGACACATTCGAATCAGGAGGCGAGACAGGAGCAGTTGACTCTTGCGAACACGCCTGACCAGCTGTTAACAGTAAGATGGGTAGGAGTATCCAGGTTTTATTTAAAATGTGAAAAGACATAGCTAGAAAGTGGCATTAAGGGTTTAGTTAAATGACTTCAGTTTAATGACGAATTAAATATTTGCCTGCTAAAATCTCTTTAGACTTCTCTTAATCCATAATGTTTAGGTCAATCCTCCTGACCTCCTTCTCCAAGAGCCTGCACCGACTGCTGTCGGTGAGGAACTCTTTCAGCTAACCATAAGCGAATTTAATCAAACAGCAATGAATACCAGGAAGTCCCTCTTGGAGCCGTGACCGACTACCGGCGGTAAGAGGGATTTAGGGAGATTGACCTACTTTTCGAAGTAACATGATCTCGTTTGATCGGTAAAAGTACTGATGATTAAGTTTATAGAGAGCTTCCAAAAATTTGCATCTATTGGATTTAATGAGCCACTCTTCGGACGACAAAAACAGTTGGCCGACGAGTATTTCCAAGCCTTTTATAATCATTCTCTTTCATACGGGCTTTCCGGCATTTTGAGGTGCGTTTCCTCGTAGCCACCGTCATCCACAATCACCTTGTGGAATACCACGCCCGGGTTCAGCGGTCGTATTGTCAAAGTGTGGCTGCCATCTGCATTGTCGGGCAGGGGCAGTGTTTTTACAGTTTCGATAATGCGTGCGGCGGCTGTGGGGTACATAAGCGAGTAATTATTCTCCCAGGTCAAATCTTCGTTGATGTTCCAAACAACTTCTTCGCCGCCATCAATAGAAGCGGCCACCCGATGGCCCTCGCCATTAAATGGCAACGTCGTACCGAAAATCGTTCGCAGTTCCACACTGTCCGCCTCGGTGTCGAGGGTGAATTTGTAGGTTAGCTCGGCTCCGTCTGTCGGCTCTGTATAGGGCATCAGCGCCAGCCCGGAGAGGGTGCGTCCCATATCCAGAATGACGGTCCATTCGGTATTTTTGGCGGACTTGCTTTCGTAATAGTGTTCGGCTTCCATCACGACGACGTCGTTTTTCTCATCAAATACGTACCCGCTGCCCCTGTTCGCCTGGTCGGGATCCACGCGGGTTACCTCAGGCATTTGATCACCGCCTCGCGGAGCATCCCAGGAGGTGTACCCGATATGGGCTTTATCCATCATGTGATTCCATTTGCCCCCGGCGATATTGTGATACTCATCGGTCAGTTTGTCATCGCGTACAAAGCTATCCTCGGCACGGTCGGCCCAGTAGTTGGCCCGCAGATCATTCTCCGCAGCTAATTTCCGGTTCATCGCCACTGAATAATACAGGTCGTACAAATTCGCCATCGCCTGCACGGGGAACTGGATGAGCTGGTAATAGGTATCGCGATACCGTTCCGGAATATCACGAGCCAGGCGCAGTACCCGGGCTTCGATCGCCATGTAGGCATCACGGGCCTGGCGGAATTCACCGCTCTCCAGGTTATAGGTGTTTTCGTCCAGCATTTCGGCGGTAACGCGGCTGTTGTACTTGGTGGAGGTTGTCAAAATATCGGCTGCTTCTTTGGCTTCATCAGCACCAACTTTCTCCTGCAGGAACTTTTGCGCATACGCTTTCAGGTTATGGGCGTTGAAGGAGTCCGGGTTCCAGGCCATATCCAAGAAGAAAGTCATCGGGTATTCCATCGGTTTGAGATCGCCCACATTCAGGACCCAGACTTTATCCACGCCATAATCGTAGGTGAGCTGCAGTTGCTCCCACATGTGCGGCAGCTGATTCATGTTCAACCACTCATAGGAACGGGGCGCGCCGTGATAATCCACATGATAATACATGCCGTAGCCGCCGGGGTGTTTCTCCTCACCAAGATCGGGGAGGCGCCGCACGTCACCCCAGTTATCGTCACACAGCAGGATGATGACGTCGTCAGGCACTTCCATTCCGTGTTCATAATATTCCAGCACCTCTTTATAGAGCGCCCACACCTGCGGCGTTTCCGAGGCAGGCTCACCCGTAACATCTTCAATAATATTGCGCTGGTCAGTAATAATTCGCTCCATAAGAGCGATGTTCTTCTGCATGCTGCCTGCACCTTCCATCGCCATGTCGCCATCGCCGCGCATACCCAGGGTAACCAGGTTTTCATACTCGTGATTGCGCTCATATCCATCGCGCCAGAACTGTTTAAGTCCTACTTCGTTGGTCAGGTAGTTCCACTCTCCATTGCCATATTCATGGCCGTGTGCGCTCCACTCGGCCTGGGCTCGCACCATCGGCTCGTGATGAGAGGTACCCATCACAATGCCATACTCATCGGCCAGTTTCGGGTTCTTTGGATCATCCTCGTTAAACGCTTTGCCCCACATGGCCGGCCACAGGTAATTGCCCCGCAGACGGAGAATCAGCTCAAACATATGGGTGTACATGTCGCTGTTGATACCGCCAAACTTTTCGCGCGCCCACCCACCGAATGCCGGTTCTTCATCATTAATAAAGATGCCACGATATTTTACGGCGGGCTCACCGGATGCATGATACCCCGCAGAAGCATAGGCTGACGGGAGTTGCTTGACCGGTACATCGGCCCACCAGTACCATGGTGAGACGCCCAGTTGCCGGGATATCTCGTAAATGCCGTAAATGGTACCACGCATGTCGCTGCCGGCTACAACCAGATATTGGTCCACTCCCGGCCGGGGATTTTCTACAGTTGTGATGACAAAACTTTCCCACTTCCCTTCCAGGTCTGCATCATCAAGTTTGCCCTCCGACACCAGCTGGTCGATCAGGGTGCTTTTGCCAAGTGTTCCGATGACAATTTCATAGTCGGACGGATCCCCTGAGGTTTTCAATTCAGGCTGGACGCCAGTGACCGTATCGATATCGGACTGCAGGTCGCCGATGGCGCGGATTACTCCTTTGTGGTCATTGGGATCATAACGGAGAGGAGCCGCTTGTTGATCTTCGTTGACGATGGGGAAATCCGCTTCAGATTCAGGCTGCGTAGTGATAATGTCCGATGTAAGCCCGCTTGTTTGCTGGGCAAGGACAGGCAAAAAGAGACTGAAAACCAGCAGGCAGGATAAACTTAGATTTCTGAAAAAGGTCAACATGATTACTTGTTTATTTTGGTCCGTTTCCTACTTCGAATATTTATTTGGCCGGTTCAATTATGATTCTGCGATAACTGGTAAGATTCGGGCTTCCGTTATCGGTTACCTCCAGTATCACGTGGAAGCTCTTGCCGGCCGCATTGACGGGAACTTGCACAGTTGCCTGCTCAGAGTTTGCACCGGCTAGCGTTACTTCCTGCTGGTAGGTCTCCGCTGCCGACATTATCCACCATGAGTAGGTCAGATTGTCTCCATCGGGATCGGTCGTTCCAGAAGCATCGAGGGTAACGGAGGTTCCAGGTTTAGGTGTAAGCTTGATATTGCTTAGTCCAGGGTCACCGTTGACCACCACAATCGGATTACGGTTACCGGTTCCCTCTGCAGCCCAGTCCATCCGGGCGACAAAGTTGTTGAAGGTAGCCGGGTAGAAATGCTCCAGCTGCTCTCGGCATACCGAATGCGCCTGCATATCGCTGTGGTTTGTATAGGCATAGGTTTCCTCATCCGGCCCCATCGCCCATTCAAAATAACCGCCCCAACCGCCCCAGCTGGGGTGCTCAGAATTGTTTAATCCATTTGGCAGTACATACAGAAATGAGGGTGTATCTCCTTCTACACCGTATTTATACTTGGGATAAATTTTGCCAAACGTTCCGTGGCCTTGAATATGGGTGGCATACTGGTCCCAGTTCTCCCGGCCAGTACCGTTCTGAAATCTCCACGCGCATTCATCCCAAATGAAAAACAGATCCTTTTTGAACTCCCGGCGCATCCACTGATGGGAGCTGATATCGTAGGGCGTGCCATCTTTATAGCTGCGATCCTGATCGGTAATGGTATAAGTGCGGATTTTGCCCAGAAAGGCCTCCAGCTGCCGGACGGTCCGCTCCTGCTGTACCTGCCAGATGGCCTGGGCCAGCGTGTTGCCGCCACCCCACACAAGAACCCAGAGCGGGCGACTATCCCCCTGGTCAGCCATTTCAATAATCAGGTTGCTGCCGGGTGAATTGTTGCCTTCACTGATATGTTTCATCCCTCTTACCTGGCTGCCCACAACGGTTCGTGAACGCAAATAGTCCGGGCTTGGCCAGTAGCCGATCTTTTGTTCAGTTTCATCTTTATTAAACTCTTCCTGCCCAGACCGTTTGCGCAGGTTGGGCAGATCCTGCTCGTAGCCATCAATCGCATCGTGAATCAGGCGTACCCAATCGGCATTGCCGCCGCTGCTACTCCAGCCGGTAGTGGCTACCAAGCCTTCAATCTCAAACAGGTCGGCATGGACAAACAGCCGGATCATCGACTCCATGTCATCGGGCTCCACATCGTTGGGAGAGATGTCGGTCAACACAATGATACGCGGCTTGAGAGAATCGGCCGGGGATGTAGCAGATAGTGTAAATGGAAGCAGAAGTATAAGTAGTATTGTCCGTATCAGATACGATTTCATGAATTTATCTTTTCATTGGTTGTATGTTAGCGTCAATCTTGTTTCGCACCATTTGGGGCGAACCGACAACCTACACAGCTTATATTACCTCTGCATATCCCGATACTATGATTCTTCATCAAGGTTGTAGTGCAATTTGCAAAGATTATTTAATACCTTCTTTTCTTCCCGCCCCTTCTAAAACACCCTGAAATGCCGGTTTTGGCTCGTTGTTGCGGTTGAAAAGCAGAGGATAGTCCGTTCTACCTGGGATGGGGAAATTATTGAGCCAGGATTGTCTGTCATTCAATCCCCAAAATGTGACCCGATCAATTTTATCCTGGTGTTTTTTGAACAGCTCAAACAGTTCCACATATCGATCCCTGAGTTGCTGTTGAACGGAATCGGATAACTCCTCCTTGTAGGGATTTAACTCCTCCGGGACGTCACCATATGATCCCTGACCTTCATCAGGGTTGTAACTTACATTCACGTCATCTCGCGAGGGCAATACACTTACATCCAGCTCCGTGATCATCACTTTTACACCTAACTCGGAAAATGCCTTGATACTCGCTTCAATATCATCAAGTGATGGGCTATCCAGGCCTAAATGAGCCTGCATGCCCACTCCGTGGATTGGTACATCATTTTGCTGAAGTCGCCTGACCATCTTAACCACCGTCTCCCGCTTATCGGGCGCCCACAAGTTGTAATCGTTGTAATACAATTCAGCCCCGGGATCCGCTTCATGGGCGTATTCAAATGCTTTATTAATGTATTCTTCGCCAATAATTTCGAGCCATTTTGATTTACGCAACCCATCTGACCAGGTCGCTGCTTCGTTTAATACATCCCAAGCATCAACGCGTCCCTTGTAGCGACCTACCACCGTGGAAATATGATCTTTCATGCGTTGCAGCAGAGCCTCGCGGCTAAGGTCGTCTCCATTCTCATCTTCAAAAGTCCAATCGGGAATTTGTGAATGCCACACCAGGGTATGTCCGACGATAAACATGTCATGCTTTTCGCCAAACTCAACAAAGCGGTCGGCGGCCTCAAAACTATATTCATTGGGCTGGGGATGAATCCGCGACCACTTCATCAGGTTTTCGGGCGTTATAGTATTGAAATGTTTAGCAATGAGGGGTGTAGATTGTGAATTTTCTTCCCCGATCTGCCAGCGGTTTAAAGCAACTCCTATTTTAAACATACCCTCATAGGCCTCCGATAATAATTCAGGTTCACTTCCCTCGGCCTTTTTCTTGTTTGTCTGGGCTTGTCCTACAGTAATTGAAGTAAGTAGAAAAAAAGCGATTGCCGTTAAAATGTACCCAGTTAATAAAGGTTTGATGTTTACTTTAATCACAAGTTTCATTTAATCTCTATTTTTAAGTCTGCCGTAAATAAAAACTTCTCTGCGAACCGGCGTCATTGCCTTTCCCGTTTTTTAATTTGATCCCGCATTTACTTTTTACAACCTATCAACGGAGTTACTTGACAGGGTAACAAGGCCAACTAGTACGGGGCTATTCACTTACGTGTACTTGCACCATTTGACTTGTCATGGGTAATCACGTAATCCCACTTTTTGGGCTGAAGAGGCCTCTTCTGGGTGCTTCCGTCGGGCCATCGTATTGCTATTGCTTCCGGTTGGGTATCTCCCTGATATCCCATCACCTGTACTGCACTATTCTGTGACCAATAGCCTGTACCCGCTTGAATCACCCGTTCCGGTCCCATCCGATCGTTTTCATACACCAGCCGGATACCAGCACCAATCGCATCCAGGTTATTCGGTGGTCCCACCAGCTGTATCCTGAGACCTCGCTTGTTTGCCTGGTTCTGATAGAGTTTGGTACGGTTCCCATTCTGGGCTACTACCAAGTCTACCCGGCCGTCATTGTTGAAATCGCCTAGCGAGGTTCCCTGCTGCTCGCCGTAGATTTTTACCCCGCTGCGTTGACCTGGAACTGCCGTGAATTGTCCACTACCACCCCCACGAAGCCACAATCCCCGGCCACCGTCCAGGCGGGTATCGCCCGGGGGTAGATCAAAAAAGTTCTGGCCCAGAAAAATATCTTCGTTGCCATCGTTGTTATAATCACCCACACTTGCACCAAAACCGGCCGTCAGCTGTGCTGCTTCGGGTAAAGGATGCGGCTCATACTTCTGTCCGCCCTCATTGATAAACACCATGCTCTGGAGGGTATTTATTTCTTTATAAGGAGCATTCTGTATCCTTGAGCCAAGGATATCATGTAAAGTAGATTCGGCATAATCCTGGTACGAACGCAGGTTTGAATACATTGGCATAAAACCCGAGTAGAACTTTAGCCGGCGGATGGGGACATAGGCTCCCATTTCAGTATTGTAATTGGCCTGGATAATATCGGGAGCCCTATCGCCATCCAGGTTGCCGTAATACATGCGCAATGGGTGACCCTCCACAAGCTGATAGCGGCTGTTGGTTCCCCAGTTGGTAGCCACAATGTCCGGCCGACCGTCTCCATTAAAATCACCAGTAGCTATTCCATTCCACCAGCCCTTGTAATCGGTTAATCCCAATTTTTGGGTTACCTCCCGGAACTGGGCACGTTCGTTTTCAAAGAGTTTCAGACTCCCCCACTCGGTACTTAACAACAGGTCCGGCCAGTCATCGCCGTTATAGTCCATAAATACTGCTCCGGTGACCATCCCGATATCCTGCAGTAACTTGGTATTGGCAATATCTGTGGCAAACCCTCCAGCTTCCTGCCTGAATAGAGCCGAACTGGCAGATTCGGGATAGTTGCCCGGGATGACGCGTCCGCCCACAAACAGGTCAATGGTTCCGTCCTTGTTATAATCAGCCGCAGCAAGTGGACCAGTGCTTGATCCAATGTCCGGGAGCTCTTGAGTTTCAATAACCTGCCCGTCATTGATCAGATAATGGTAGGCCGATGGTCCACCAGGCGTAGATTGTTCGTAGGATGACCGCCCAACCACGATATTTGTGCCCTTGTTAGTATGCCAGCCAACTACTGATGTTTGGTCACCTTCCTGTATCCCTTTCATCTCGGGAATATTATCCTTGCGAAATTGCCCCTCGTCTTCATTCCTGAAGACTTCCAACTGACCGTCTTCCCCGGAGGTCTGCAACAGATCCAACCGGTTGTCCCCGTTATAATCAAGCCAGGCGACCCCCGGCCCAAGCTGACTTAGTTTTAAAGGGATGAAAGGCTGACGCTGGTAATCTTTATAGTCATTCTCTGGATCAGTAAAATCGATTCGATCTGACACATCTTTAAATACTGGCTTGGGCGGGGCCGATGGGGGCGATGTATTGGTTTGGGCAGCAATGCTATCCTGGTAAATTTCATAGATTCGGTTGGCCCTAACGCTGTCAATAATACTTTTGGAGCCATCGGGCCACGTTATGTGTAATGCCTGATGCTGGTTGTCACCGCTTGCTGCAAACATTAACTGTGAGTCGGAGCCCGACATATAATTCCCACCTGAAACCACTTGTTTAGCTTGCAAGCGTTTTTCTCCCTGCAGCGTTACCCGCGCCCCGATGGCCTGGGTGTTGGGTGAAGAACCAATCAGCCGAACGCCGATTCGCGGAGCTTCGCTGGTGTTTTTATAAATCCCTGCCAAATCGTTCATCCGGCTGGTGACTATATCCAAGGCCCCGTCCCCGTTTAGATCAGCAAGGGCCATTCCCTGGGAGACATCCTCTTGGTTAAATCCCCACGAATTGCTCACATCGCTGAACTTAAGACCGCCCTCATTTCTATAAGCCTTATTGACAAGGTTAAGGGGTGGGTATTCAAGTTTTCCTCTTCGATACTGCTCAAGATTGTAGGGCTTCTCCTGGCTGCGACGACTCAACCGAGCACTGGTATCCAGATCCTGCGCATCATATAAATATCCGGTAGTGATTAAAAGATCCTGCCAACCATCCAAATCTGCATCCATAAATGTGGTGGCCCACGACCAGCCGCTGGCTTCCACCCCGCTATAGTTTGCTGTTTCTACAAAGCTGTTATCACCTCGGTTAATATAAAGTGTATTCTGAGTATACTGAGGTTGATTCCGAATTTCTCCCACTTCAACCGGGAATGGGTCCAAACTTTTAATTTGACGTAGACGGCGGGTGTGAACGGGACTCAACATATCTGAGACAAAGAAATCGGAATTCCCGTCATTATTCACATCCCCGACAGCCACACCCATAGCTGAAAGACTCATATGTCGAAATTTCAACGGGTCGATCTTTTTAAATATCCCATCGCCCTGGTTTATCCAGAACTGATCCAACGTCCAGTAATCATTACATACATACAGATCAGGAAGACCGTCTCCATTGATATCTTCAAACCGTGCCGTAAGTCCCCACCCTTCGCCTACACCAAGCGGCTCCCCATTTTCATTTAAAAAATGGTCCTTTACGTTTTCTACCTTTTCAAATCCTTTCCAGCTATTGCCAATTCCGCCCTCATTCAAATACAACTCGTCTATAGTGCCTCTCTCCCGGAGCGTGGGTCCTTTGACACTCTGAATATTTGTGTAATATTCACGAAACTCCTCTTTTATGTTATAGTGATCTCCTTCTCTCACCGCAACATTAGTCCCGGAACGTTCCGCCGGAGCATAAAGATCTCTTACTCTTTTATTATTATAGTGCGTAATGTACAGATCCAGATCACCATCTCTCTCAATATCGGCCAGGCTCATTGTTGTTCCCCCTACAGCCGTGGAATCCAGCCCGCTGTTTTTGTCGCGCGTAAAATGGCCTCCCCCCTGATTTAGAAACAAGATAGTCCCGCGGTGGTAAGTGGTTACCAACAGATCCATGTTCCGGTCCCCATTCACATCGGCAAATACGGTTCCAGCAGATTTATATCCACTTAGCCCTACTCCGGCGGATTCCGTAATATCTCTAAATGTGAAATTACCTTCGTTTAGATAGAGCTTGTTGGGACCATCGATTTGGGTAAAATACAGATCAGGCCAGTTGTCCCCGTTTACATCTCCGGCAGTGACACCTGACCCATTGAGCAGCACCTGGTTTTTAACATAACTTTTCTCTGCCAGGTAATTTTCAAAGGCAATCCCGGTTTCTTCATCTGATAACTGCTCAAATCCCGTTTCTCCCAGCCAAGGCAATTCCAGCTTGGCCCAGCGGTAACCCTTTTCATGGTGCCAGTCTCGTTGAACGTTGCGCGATCCTGGAGAACAATGCAAGAACAGAAGAAGCAAAAAAAGGAGACCAAATAGATTTCCAAGCTTCATGTAGGATTTATTTTAGTCGATAAAGAGTAGGTTCATCACGGCATCTTTATATGAGAATATACTTTCTACTACCGTCAAATACCCTTGTGCAATAGATAGCTTGGGTGCCTGATAATAACACGACGGCGTATTTATTGGTTCAACCAGATTATTCAGACCTGGTAACAAATACCAAACTATTAGCGCGGGAATAATTCCCGCGCTAACAATAAGGCAAGATCTAACCAATGAACATTGGATGCAGATCTTTTAGGGGGAAAATGTAATGATGGTAATCAAGTACATACGTTATTAATTATCGCTGCCCAATGCATTCATTAGCCCAACAGCAAAACCGGCGTAGGCTCTTTTTCGCTCATATTCGAGCGTCCAAAGTCCTATCGGTTCACCGGCTCGCCATGAAGAACCTTGCGGACTGTCGAGGGGACTCCACACTGTAATGCCATAGCGCTGTTCCTCAGGTATAATTTCAAAGTACTTCTCTACTACATACTTATACATTTCTGATTGCTGCTCGTAGAGCTCGGCGGTAGCATTTTCAGTAGTGACACCACCAAGTCCGATATCCAGTTCAGATACTTTAACCAGTTTACCGGTTTCCGCCAGCAAGCTAAACATTTCTGCAATGTTTTCTTTGTCAGAATTAATGCTAAGATGCATTTGTGTTCCTATACCATCAACCGTAGCGCCATTATCTTCTATATACTCCATGTAATTTATAAGAGCACGACATTTATCTAGGTTGTATTCCAAGTTATAATCATTTATAAACAAGAGATCATTTTCATCGCCATACTCGCGGGCCAACTGAAAGGCTTGTACTCCGTAGTCTTCACCAATATAGTCTTGCCAGAAAAAATGATCGGAAGGAGGGCTCTCACCGGCTGTTTTTAATTGAAATCCTTGTTCTCCCGCCATTGGGTTCCCATCCGTTATCGGTTCGTTCACGACATCCCAGGCATCCACATAAGAAGCACTAGACATCATCCCTGAAATCCATCTTTCCAGTTCATCGGAAAGAATTTGTTTCTTCTCTTCTGGTGTTTTTTCTTCATATTGTTTGCCGCCATCCTCATTGTACTTCCTGATCTCTATGTTATCAAAGTAATACGTGGTGGCTGTATTACCGAGATTAAACGCTACCGTTCCTGTCCCCGCCGTGTTTTCACTTACTGTAATTTCCGCGCTAAAAGTGGACCATTCCGTGGTAGCGGTAATGGAACCAAAAAAGTCCCAATAGATATATTGATAAGGTTCATTATGGGCTTGCGTTGCAAAAGTGGCTTGGTCATCGGCCCGGACGTCCATCGTAAGCCTATACTTCTCGCCAACTTCCATATGCGGATTAAATGTTACAAAGAATTGGCTGTCCCATTCGTTTGCACGCACTTCTTCGTTGATAATCTGCAATGCCCGTCCTTCGCCGTTAGCTCCTTCACCATCAGCAGTAAACGAGGTTATTGCATTAGTATTAGACTCATAATTTGATGCATCATCCGTTTCAAAGTCTGCGCCGGAAACCAGGTCCCAGGTTGGCCCGTCCGACTCTACTACTGTTGGTGCAATCGTACTATTCAGATATTCAGCATTTTGGTTAGCATGCCAGGCAAGGGTATGACCATACACTGAAATTCCAGCCTCTTCAGCAGCAGCCAGGAAATTGTTCACCCCTTCTAACGCCAAGCTTCCGTCCGCCTGGACCACGGCTCCATGCTTCATGCCGTAACCGGCCGTAATTTCCTGGAAATTACTGTTTACCAACCGGTATATTACCCCTTGCTCATTATATGCCGACAGGGAAACTCCTGCCCCCAGCGTAAAGTTGGCATCTGAGCCAATATAGCTTTTCAAAAGGTCGTACCCATTATCAATCGAATCCTGCAGGACAATACTTTGCGGCTTTTCCATATTAAAATTAGCCGGGTTATCCTCAGTGCAGGAAGCCAAGATTGTTAAGGCCGCCAGAAAAAGTCCTACCTTATGTAACTGTCTCATAATATTTCTTCTACTGTATATTAATATGAAATTACTGGAGTGCTGGAGTAAACGTTTCCATTCCGACTCCACGGTCTCGTAATACCAATGTATCAGCCGTTTCGACAAATCTTTGCGAACTATCCCAATCTATTTCATAATCGAGATAGATTGCATTACGGCTTTTGTCGCCCCAGCTTTCTGTGGATTCGCTTTTGTTTATGAAGGTACCACTACCGGTTGCTGAATAATCGGTGGCATTATCTGAAACCGTGATATTGCCCTGATCATCAAAATCGAGCAAAATCGTAACATTTATGTCATTTCCCTGGTTGTCCTGAATAGCGATCGGAAATTCTACCTGAGTTAACGTCTGCGTGTTTAACTCCACGACTTCATCCTTTACAACATGTTCTGCCCGTCGTACCCTGGTCTCAGTATTGCCGTTTGGCCCTGTAAAAAGGTCTTCACCCCTGCGCAAGTAAAATCCATCCAGGCGGTTTATATATTTCACAGCATAGAAGGTATAATCCTTGGGAACAACATCCCAGTCCCCGGAAACGCCCCTTCTTGGGTTACTTACTGCATCTTTCGGGTCACCAGATAAAATGGTATCAGCATTTGCAACATCCACCATTTTTATTGGCAGGACATAGGTTGTGTTAAAAGCATTCGGATCATCAAAAAATGCATCCGTGAGTTGCACGGTAATGCCCCCCGCCAATTCTCCTTTAGGGATAGTCAATTGATCAGAGTCTCCGGTAAAGTTGTAATAATTGTCGGGCAGAGCCTGAATCGGATTCCCACTTGAGCTAAACTGGAAGCCATTAATCATCGACGCATCTACCTCAAAATCAACCATCACGTGGTTCTCATTTTCATAAACACCCGCTGTAGTGGCCATGACTTTAAACTGATGATTATTATCCAGTTCATTATCAAATTTACTTTCCCCCAATACGATGGTCCTTACCGGGTACTGGTAGGCGAAATACACCGATTGGTATTCATAATCCGGGAAATTCCAACCTTCATTTTGACATGAAGTCAACGTCAAGACTGCCGATAGCATTAAAAACGTGGCAAAAAGGCTCTTCCTTTTCATCTTTCCCAATCCTTTAATTAAAGTGTTGTTAAATATCATCCTGTAGGTACTACCATCCATAATTTTGCTCTAAACCAAATTTTAAAACTTCGTTGTACGGAACCGGTCCAAACCGCTGGTAGGGCTGATAATCCCTGGGTTCAACGGTAATGATATTATGGTTCCCGTTAGAAATACTGACTCCATCAGCCGACTCTGCCAGTTCCATATTCCACCGGCGCAGATCCCAGAACCGGAAGTTCTCAAATGCCAGCTCAATGCGGCGTACATTCCTGATGAGTTCCCGCATATCCTCGGTAGAAGCAACTTCATTCTGTAAATACTGATCATTAGTAATCCCCTGACGCGCCCTTATAGCCTCAATTACACCACGCGCGGAGAAGCTAAAATTACCCATTCCATCAGGTCCCCATGCTTCATTGGCAGCCTCTGCGTAAGCAAGGTAGATTTCTGTGTAGCGAATTCGTGGGTAATAGTGCACCTGGGAGTTGGTACTTGTAGGATCCAGGTTTACATCCTGGCGGAGTAGCTTTTTCATGTAGTAGCCAGTGCGTGTGGAGGTTTCCACCGCGTTAAGAGCATCGTTGGTATTCCCGTCTGCAGCCGTGGTGATTTGAGTGCTATTCACACCTGCGGTCCCTCCATTTACCAAGATATACTCTTCCAAGAGTGGAACACGATCTTGATAGGGGTTTGAAGAATCATAATTGCTATTCGGGTGACCTATCGGGTACCCATTTTGCATGGGAAACGCATCTACCAAATCCTGGGTCGGGTTCATCCAGCCGTTACCATAAAGCGTGGGAGGAAAATGTTGTTGCTCCAAGCCTGTGCTCCCTCCATCAAGATTGCCTCTCCATATCATCTCCGGGGGATTTGATCCGGAACCCAAATTACTAATCTGTGATGCATTGTCGTACCAGGTCGCCCCTTCCGGAGCCAGCCCTGCAACTCCATTGTTGAGCGCAAGGAGTTCACCGGCGTAGTTGGCAGCGTCCTCCCAGCTGGTGTTGGTGCCAGCACTGTAGGCAGGACTTGCAGCCAACAAAGCGGCCTTGGCTTTTATGGCCATGGCAATACGACCGCTCATACGCTGTCTCCCATCATTACCGAATACGCGGTTAAATCTACCCAGATCGTTTTCGTCATCGCCATAACCTTCTGGCAATTGAGAAGGGTCGCTCACATTGCCATAATCAACGGGAAGAAGCTCTCTTGCTTTTTCAACATCACTGTATATCTGCTGCATACATTCTTCAAATGTATTGCGTGGTTGCTGGAAGTCCGAATCCTTGTCCTGCGGTTCCGTCACAATTGGTACCCCCAATAACTGACCACCTTGGTCGCCTCCGGTCCAGCCTGCATGATTACGCAGCAGATGGTACATAAAGTAGGCGCGCAAACCATAGGCTTCTCCCTTCATACGCTGACTAAACAACTCCCTGGTTGCTTCGTCTTCAGCCCATTGCACAGAATCGGCATTTGCAATCATAATATTTACAAATTGGATGCCAGCCCGGCTGTCACTCCATTCATTCAGCGGATAATTATCTGCTGTCCACTGACCGGTTGCCATCTGTCGAAAAGCGTTACTGTTATCATTGGTAACGGCATTATCCGTAGCCACATCCGTGAAGGTCCATCCATTGCCAGGCATCAGATTATAGGCATTAGACAGGAACCCCTCAGCGTAGGAAGCATCAGTGTACATATCTTCGAGCTCATTAATATTCTCATTAGCAGGACTCAAAACATCACTGCAACTGCTAACAAGAAGAACAGCAGGTATGAGCAACAAGTATACTAGTATCCTCTTATACATAATCTCTTTCTTATTTAATTCTTAGTTAAAAATTCGCTTTAATTCCCACGTTATAGAACCGGATTTGTGGCGCCCCTCCAACATTCAGCTCCATAATATCACTGTTTGGCGAAATTGTGAGTAGATTGGCTCCGCTCACATATACCTGCAATTGCCGGATAGATGAATTCTGCAGTATTTTTTCCGGCAGATTATATGTTACCTGTACTTTTTCCAGGTCAACGCGGTCGGTACTATACATCCAGAAGCTGGAGGTGCGGTAATTATTGCTGCCGCTCTGGGTTGTAAGCCGTGGATACGATGCGGTGTTCTTGGTTTCTTCGGTCCAGCGATCACGGACAACGGCCGAATATTTATCATCGCCGTTTACCCAGTAGTAATCCCCATTTTTAACACCATGCGCACCAAACTGTCCGGTACCCAGGGCAAAAACGGTTAAATTGTTCCATCGTGCCGTTAGGTTCACGCCAAATTCCATCGGGGCTCCATTCCATCCTGCCTTACCGAGGTACACTTGATCTTGTGAATTTACAAGATTGTCATCGTTTGAATTCTGATTTACATACTTAATGTAACCGGGCTGTACCGTACCGAATTGCTGCGTAGCATGATCAGCTATCTCCTGTTCGCTCATAAAAAGTCCGCTGCTTTGTAGTCCCCAAATACCATCAAGCGGTGTACCTTCTGCATCCTGATAGGCATATTTGTTATTTTCTGCTCGTCTGACTGCCTTGCTGTCAAAATAGGTTCCGGCCATACCCAGGGTCCAGTCTATTCCCCCCAGTTCTTCATTAATCCTGACGTTAAAATCAATACCGCGTCGTTGATCAATGTTATAATTGACATAGGGAATGAATGAATTCTCGGGGTAAAAGGTAGAAAAGTAACTCGGAAACAAGGCTGATGCCTGAATAACTCCCCCATCCATTCTATTTAAAAAGACCGATCCATTTACCGTAAGCAAGTTATTGAAGAACGAACCCTCTACACCTGCATTTATCTCTTTACGCTTAACATACGTCAGGTCAGGATTAGACCCTCTGTAGGAGTGTGTAGTTACCCTGGAGAGGCCATCTGCCCAATCGAACCATGCGCCATCCGCTTGTGAATAATTGCTTTCATACAAATAATAACCCGGTATAGGCATATCAGTATTTACAATCCCCCCGGAAACGTACAGTTTCAGATTGTTTATTGCGGAGATACCTGACATGAAATCTTCCTGGCCAATTCTCCACCCGAGTGTAGCCGTAGGGGAGAATGCCCTGCGGTTACTCTCCGGCAGTTTAGCCGAATGTGGTACGGCGGCACTGAAGTCCACATAATACGTTTGCTGATAATTATACCCGATTTGCACCCCTAAATTCAGGTTGGCGGTCCGGTGATACTCTCCAGAATTAGTTATCTGGTGCACATTTGCAATCAACATAGACGAAATTTGATGATCCTCATCAAACGTGCGCCGGTAATTAAATTGTCCCGAAAAAGCCAGCGTTTGTTGAAATGCACTGGAACTCACGTTCTGAACCCCCGTTTTAGCATCCTCACCAAATTGGTCAAGGCTGCTAATCTGATTCTCCCCATTGTAGGCAGTCCAGTTGGGCTCGTAAACAGCATATTCATTATTATATGCCTGGTTAAATGAAGACTGATAATCAACCCCAAACTGGCCGCGGAATTCTAATCCTTTCAACAGTCCCTTCAGGTCCATATTAAGGGCCGTGTTAAACTGGAATTGGCGACCAACCGATTCACTTGTTCCACCCGCATAAATACCCGCTATAGGATTTGAGGAAACCAACTGATTGCCTCCCAAAAGGTACTCATCATTTATCACGTAATTACTGGTTTCGACCATTTGCTGCAGATTCGGGTTGTTTTCCACAAACATACTTATCGGGATAAGCGGGGTATATCGATGTGGGCGAAGTGAGGCAGCTTCTCCCCAAAAGTTGGTATTTACCCCGTTCTGGTCATCATAAATAACGCCGGCACCTACTGATGCAGTAATATTCTCATTCAATTCGAAGTCGACATTCCCGCGAATATTGAAGTTATTGCCCCTGATATCTTTTGCTTCCCCAAAGTCCAATAGCGAACCTGATGAGGCAAAATTTATGTTGGTATAATAACGGGCTGTCTCGCTTCCCCCGGAAATTTCCACATTGCCATGATAGCGATTCGTGAACTCTTTCAGGTATTGCGGGGAATAATAGTCTACATCGGGGTACCGGTACGGATCCTCACCAGTAGAATGTCTGTAAATGCTCTCCATACTGTACAATTGTGACAATCCATCATTTTGACGTGCCTCATTATACAGGGTCATATACTCCGCGGAGCCCAAATAATTGGGATACCTGATAGGCACATTTATGCCACCATCAACCCGGCCGTTGATCCGGAGGTCATGATTGCCTCCTCTTTTGGTGGTGATGTAGATAACACCATTGGCTGCCCGGCTTCCATACAGCACATTGGCGGAAATTCCCTTAAGAAAACTTATCTGCTTTATTGCAGCTGGATTTATACTTGCAGGGTCGCGGGGTATTCCATCTACCAATACTAAGTAGTTGCCCATTCCCCACATGCTGCCGTTAAACCCACCAACAAAGGCCTGCATGTTTTCCAGGCTAAAGGTCATATAGTTTTTTTCCATTATCCCCGGCACATCAACTACCGAGATACCTCCCATGAGATCCTCATCAGGAACTTTACGGAAGGCAGTTTGTACAGTAGTGGAACCTACCGTCCTAAAACTATCCCCTTCGTTTGCAACGGAATCTTCAACCGACTGTTCAAGATTCCCACTACCAGCATCCTGAGCAATTAATGTGGCCGGGAGAAGGAAAATCACAGTACACAGTACTATTTTGAATCGTAAATATTTCATCATTTCTACGTCTTTTAACTCGTGTAATTTTTTAAACTCCATAAGTAAATATTACCACCCGGGATTTTGTGTAAAGCTACTACTGATATTTACGTCCGCCCTTTTCAAAGGCAACCAGTAGTGACGTTGGCTATAGTTACGCTCTACAATAACCTCTTCTCGCAGGTTCAATACCTCATTATCCCTGGGATTATCAGGGTCAAAACCAGGGGCGCGGTCGAAGTGAATTGCTGTTTTATTGGCATAACGGTCGTCCGTCAATAGTAACCAGCGGCGTAGGTTTGTAAAACGATGTTTCTCAAAGGCCAATTCGACAGCCCATTCTCGCCTTACTTCACCCAGGAAATCATTAACATCGTCCAAATATCGACTGTCGACGGGAGGTACACCGGCCCGGTCGCGCACCTTGTTTATAGCTTCTTCGGCTGTCATATTAAAATTACCGACAGATCCGGTAGCAGATTGATTGGCTACTGCAGCAGCTTCGGCATACATGATATAGACCTCGGCTAACCGCATCCAGGGAAGATGAACATTTAAGTTGGCACCGAAACTGTATCCATTGTCATATTTATTGGCTGTCAATGGGATAAATTTTCTCAAGACGTACCCCGTTTGGCTTCCTCCCGGACTGTTACCGTTGGCAAATCTATAGTTGCCACCCGTGAATAGGTTGGCATAGCGATTTTGTTCTTCATTACCAGGCATGGTTCCCTGCACCACCTGTAGCCCATCATAGACGAATGTTTTATAAAAACGGGGATCCCGATCTTGCCAGGGATGTGACTCTGAATATCCTGACCCCTGGGCATCAAGGGGCAGCCCATTAGCCATGCCAAAATTTTCCGCATAATTAGCAGTCGGATAGATATTACTGCCATCGCCTATCACTGTTGGCATATACTGCTTACTTGTCCCCCAATTTGATCCGTTTGCATCCCAATACGGTCCCCGAAAAATGGCCTCGTTGCCTCCTGGCATTTGCCAATTCTGACCCGTTGTATAGAACAGCGTATGAAATTCAGAGAAATCAACGAGCTCATAATTGGCCTGACCTGACTCGACAAGATTCAACAGTTCACCGAACGCATCGGCAGACCTTTGTGCAAACTCTTGGTTGTAGCTCCCGGCATTCTCGTCAGAGCCATTATTCATCAGGGGGCTTGCAGCCCAGAGCAGGTCCTTACCCAAGTACGCCAAGGCCATGACCTTATTGATGCGCAACTCATTATTTCCGGATGTGCGTGCCCCTGGAGCTGTATCATTCCAGTCGACCGGCAATAAATCGGCGGCTCTTCGAAAATCCTGCGCTACACTATCGGCCAGAGCCTGGTAATCAAGCCTCGTTTGATCAAACTGTGCATCGGCGGGAAGAGGCTCACTCATATAGGGTAACCCTCCAAAGTACTGCATAAACTGGAAGTGATACCATCCCCTGAAAAAGAGCAACTGACCTTCAATCAGGTCCTTTTCCTGTTCCGTGCCTTGAAACTTATCCAGGTTGTTAAGCCCAACATTTGCCTTGCGTAAGCCGTACCAACCATGGTTCCAAAGCTCATGGTCATGGCGATTTCCGCTGGACGGGTCGGCGTTTTGAGCAGCATCCATCCAAGAGGTATTCCAACCGTTATGCTCGGATTGCCATCCCCAAAAATTACCGTCGTCAAACATATCCACGACGTGGTAATTCATGTCCTCGCTTGTAACAACATCATCACCCCAATTCCAATTATTCGTCCAATATGCATTTGTAAAATCAGGAATGGTGCTGTAGAGTTCTTCAACATAGCCCTGAAAGTTGGCAAAATTTTCAAAAGCCTCTTCTTCAGAGATATTGGATTCCGGCGATTTGGTGAGGAAATCCTCACATGATACCAGCACTACAGCACAAAAAAGAATACTGAAACCCAAAAAAATATATTTCATCGTATTCATGAGACAAAAGTTAGAAATTAATATTAACACCAAAGTTATACCGTTTTACCGTTGGATAGGCCCCCTGGCTGGGCACACCTCCACCCGCAAAGTTGGATTCTCTGTCATCCGGCATATCGGTCCACACCAAGAGATTATTGCCATTCGCATAAATCCTGAGGCTACTTACGCCCAGGCTTTTTGCTACGCCGGAGTTAGAATCAAAAGTATACCCGATTTGAGCATTCTTTAACCGCAAGTAGGAGCCATCATACATCCATCCGGACCCATCAGAATAGCCACTGGTACTGGTATTCCAGCGAGGCATTACAGTTTCTGCACCAGTATTGTCCATGCTCCAGTACCCTCCGTCTACAGTGTATGCCAACTCATTTCCACCCAGGCTTCCAAAATTAATCCACCTGTTCACATTATTGACTGCATAAAACTGTACGAACCCGCTAAAACCAGCCCAATCAAAACCAATTGTTGCATTGTAGGTATTTTGCGGAGTGCCGGAATAGCCATACGGAACGCTGTCCTGAGAATCAATGACCCCATCCGAATTGAAATCGACTATATATTTTCCACCTGGTAGTTTACTGGCATCATTCGTGTTAAAAGGTGTGGTTGCGTAAAGCTCGTCCCACGAATCATAAAAACCATTATCTATGTGACTCCTGGCCTGGCCAACAGCATACCCTTCCTGCTTTTGATACTCTGGCAACAATTCGGGGTCATCCCGCTCGATGACTTCATTTTGAGCATGCGTATAATTCATTTCTGTCCACAGGCGCAACCCATTCCCGAATCTATGATCCAGATTAAGTGTTATTTCATACCCCTGGTTTTTTACCTCTCCCAAATTGGCTGCGGGAGCTGTCTGACCGAAATAAGAGGGGATAGCTCTATCGTTACTGGAGATAATGATGTCTTCCCGTCTATCTCTGAAAATATCCACAGTACCGGATACCAACCCGTCCAGGAAGCCAAAATCAAGGCCTATATTGGCTTTTGTTACCGTGGCCCAGTGCACGTCAGAGTTACCCAGAGACTCTACTTTATACCAGGTATATGGACTTTCTGGTGCAAACCAACCTCTCGTACCCAGCGGCGCCTGCCCTCCATAAGCCCATTCTGTCCTGTAAAGCCAGCGGCCGGTTGTATTGTCATCACCAATCTTACCATAAGAGGCCCGCAGCTTGAGATTATCCAGAAAATCAAGCGAGCTCATGAAATTTTCATTATGAATATTCCATCCGATACCTCCAGAAGAAAAGAATCCAAACCGGAAATCCTCATCAAATTTTTCCGAGCCGTTATACGAACCGTTGTATTCGAGTATATATCTCTGGTCGTAGTTATAAGTAGTTCGGAACACCCAATTTTCCCGTGCATGGGGAATAATACTACCCGTAGCATTTTGTGTACGGTTGAAGAGTCCCATCTCGCTGAAATTATGCTTTTCCCCCAGCGTAAAATCATAGTTGAGTTGCAGTTGATAATACACCCTGCGATATGTCGCACCATTCTGCACAGAACCTCCATCAGTGCTCCACAACTCACCAGACTGGAAATCGAACCTCGTACCAGAATCGTAAAGCGGCTCATACGTGACCTCGCCACTTATAGGATTGACATATTTATTTCGGGCGGCATTAAATAAGTCATTAATCCCCCGGCTGGCTTCAATAAAAGTGTTATCCACAGCAATCTGGCCATTAAAATTCAATCCTTCCACCAACATATCCAGGTCTTGATCCAGCTCGAAATTGGTGGTCAGCTGGGTATTGGTTGACCTTTCAATTCCACTTAATGCCAACGTTTGCAAGGAGTTACTACTCCCCCCGGTTTCATTCGGATTAAATCCATATGAACCATCGGGATACCGGGGTAAATACTGAGTGGGTGAGGCACTATAGGCGGCTACCCAGAAACCATAATCTCCCCCTGAAAAGCCCCAGGGTCTTTTTCGAACGCCATACGAGCCAGAAATTTTTGCTTTAAGCTCGGTAGAAGGACTAATTTGAAAATCTAAATTGGTACGTGCATTCAACCGCTGAAATCCAAACCCCGGCTGGTATCCACGATTATTCTCAAATTCTTTGAAAAGATCGCCCTCATTAAGGTAATTGGCACTGGCAAAAAAGTTCACAAATTCAGAACCACCTCTCACATTCAGGTTCGCATCATAGGATTGGGTGACATCCCTGAACAGCACGTTATCCCAATCGACATTTGCATAGCGGACCTGTTCCTCGGGCGTTTGCGGTTTCTGATAATGATCGACAAAATCCGGATTGTAATATTCACCCCAATTTGCACCCGGTGCAGTCAACTCATATTCAATGGCCTTATTACGCAGCTTAAGGGTTTCATAGGCATCTTTTATGCTAGGCAACCTTGAGGGTGCTTTAAGGGTACTTTTAAAGCTGCCCGAAATTTCAACCTGACCCTCATATCCACTTTTGGTTTGAATCAGGATAACTCCGTTTGCCCCCCGCACACCATAAACGGCTGTTGCCGATGCATCCTTCAACACGGTTACGGATTCCACTGAACTCATATCAACATTACTAATCGGGCGCTCAATCCCATCTACCAAAATAAGTGGAGAGGAGTCCTGCCAGGTACTTTGACCACGGATAAAAATTTGTGGATCTTCATCTCCGGGCAAACCTGTACTACTAACTGTAACAACACCGGGCAGCTTACCCGTTAACGCCATTCCCAAATTGGGCACATCGCCTGCCCTCTCCAGATCCTGTTCTGAAACTGTGGAAACACCGGCAACAATACTCTCTTTACGCTGCGTCCCATATCCTACAACTACAAGCTCCTCACCCGTTATTGTTGTAGGCTGCATTACAACATCAATTTGAGTGCGCCCCTGAATTGGCACCTCAGTTGTTTCATACCCTATAAAAGAAAATATGAGCGTATCACTAAGGGAGGGAACATTCAATGAAAATTCACCGTCAGCATTACTGGACGTACCACTCGAGGTTCCTTTAATTGCAATATTCACACCCGGCAACACATCATCTGTCTGGGCATCGGTAATAGTGCCTTCTACAGTTTCTAAAACTTTTGGCTGGTCTACGCTCTTTTTTTCCATTACTACATAACTGCTCTCGGCCAGCTTTCGAAATTTCATATTGAGCGGCTCTAACATACTGTTTAACCAAGGCTCAGCACCTTCTTGATCCAAATGAGTTTCTGCCTTGTGGACATATTTCCCATTGACAGCCTTGCTCATATAAAAAATTTGAACATCATACTTGTGCTCAATTTTTTGAAGCTCCTCATAAAGGGGAACTTTTTGACTTTCCACAGTACTTAACTGTTCACCCTTTGCCATAATCACATCTTTCACAATTATTTCCTGAGCCGATACAACCATTGGCACAATAACTGCAAAGAGAAGCATCAGTATCCCTTTTTTGTGTATCACATCCATATCATTCATCTCAAATTTTGGTTTAGTATTTATTGAATGAGGTATAACTTCGTCCACTATATTTGTTATTTACCGAAGATAATCGTGTCATTTTCGTTGGTAATTGGCATTCCAAGCAGGGTCCGCAACCCGTGCAAAAGCACTTCAAAATTCTTATTGGTTACTGAACCCGAAAATTCTACATCCTTGAGTTGCTCGTTACGAAATTCCACCTCTACCCCATAAAATTCCTTTACACGATCGGCAATCTCTTCAAGTGGTGTGTTGTGAAATTTAAACTCCAAATTCCGCCATGTCGTAAACAGGGAAGGATCAGTGGCTTGAACATTTATTCCTTTTCGCCGAGGAGAAAACAACGCCCTTTCGCCTGGCTTCATTGTGTAACTGTAGGTCGACTTAACTGCACTCAGGGTATCCGACATCTCCAAATGCACCTTTCCATCTTCGAGCACAACTTCAGTCTCTTCTGTTCGGGTACTCACATTGAACTTGGTACCCAGTACTGTAACCTCCCCTTCCGATGTTTGCACAGTAAAAGTCCGGCTATCTTCTCCCGCTTCATGAACAATTGAGAAGTATGCCTCCCCTTCCAGCTGTACGTCCAGATCTCCACCTCTATAATTCTCAGGATAAGTAAGCCGGGAATTGGCACTCAACACCACCCTGGAACCATCCCACAGGGTGAGGGTTCGAATCTGCCCGTATTCTGTACTTGCAGTGCTATAAACTGGCTTGGTCGATTTTGACCTTTTTGGGCTGGTATCCCACCCAACGGTTTGCACCACAATGAGTACCGAAACCAGGAGAATCAAAATAGCGGCTGCACTAGCCCACAGGCCGGTGTAAGCATTTTGTTTCCCGGGAAACTCATGTACTCTCAGAAATTTATTTTTGGTGGACTCATATTTCTCTACTGCATCACGAAGCCTGTTTAATTCGCTTATGGTTTCTGGAATCTCTTCCTCAAAGCTTAGCGATGTGTACATACGACGAGCTTCTTTTACTAAACCAAAGCGCGCCGAATCCTCCCGAAGCCAATCTAGCCATTTCTTTTCTTCAGCCTCATCGGCCTCTCCCTGGATCCACCGGACAAACGAATCATCTACAAGTAATTTCTCGATATTTTGTTCGGATTTAGACAAAGCAGTGTATTTATTTCTATATATGGTTCTTTCAATTCCTTTCTTCACTGGGTAAGAGGGAGCCGAATTCCGTTGATAATGAATCTTTTTAAAAAAACTTTTCCTGTTCGAATTCAGGGTTGTAGAGGCGGGAATAAATATTACATGCAACGGAAATAAAATCCCCCAACTCAGTCAAGAGCTGGGGGAACTAGTAGTGAATGAAATAAGGGATTAGATTATATGGGGAAAAAGAATAATTCCTGCTTCTTATCACCTGAAAGATTAAAAATGGTTCAGGCCGAAGGCAGGAATATTCTAATCCTCTTCACTTGTTAAGAGGGGACCGAATACTGTTCATAATGAATCTTTTTTGAACTGGTATCCATTTTGACAACATCCAGTGTAACGGAAGAGGGGAATAGTGTAATCCTGAGCTAAGTAAGGCTTGCTCACGAAAGCTTTAATTGATTTTGCATCAATGACTTATAAGATCATTATTGCGAATTAAATGCAAGGTTATTTCCCATATCCAGCATTTATCTTGCATTTCTTCTGGGTGACTCAATCGATTCATGGTTGTGAAGCGAATCTCTCCAATGGGGTGTTCATTTTGGCTTGGCCCAAAACGAACCTTTAGATTCCCGTTAGTAAAACGTTCTATATTGAAGGGACAAGTAACAGACTGGAGCTGTCGGGGTGACCTAGAAAACGAACCAGCTTAAAGAGCTATTTTTGGTATACGTCCCCGA
>NZ_JAMQKA010000003.1:0-240355 GCF_031569985.1 Aliifodinibius sp. S!AR15-10
CTTCGTAATGGCGTGCGGTGTGAAAACTGGGGGGATTATTTTCGGCCCCGTCCACAACCCCGCTCTGCAATGCTGTGTACAATTCCCCATAGGAAAGGGGAGTGGGAGAAGCTCCCAGGGCTTGCATGGTTTGAATAGCCATTTGACTTTCCTGGACCCGAATTTTCATTCCCTGCAGATCTGACGGCGTGCGAATGGGATTGTCTACGGTATAGAAACTTCTAAACCCGGCATCATAATAGGTCAGCCCTTTTAACCCGTAAGCGGCACCTTTTTCCAATATTTCGGCGCCAATTTCACTTTTCTGTACGGCATGCAGATGAGCTTCGCTTCGGAAAAGATAGGGCAGGCTGAAAATGGTGACTTCCGGAACAATTTTGCCGAGTGCCGCCCCGGAGATCTTGGTCATGGCTACAGTCCCGATTTGTACAAGTTCCAACAGTTCTCGCTCAGAACCAAGCTGTTGGTTGGGATACATCTCAATTTTTAACTTGCCATCGGATATCTCTTCCACCCGTTCATCCATAAAGGCCATCGCTTTGCTTACCGGATGTTCCAGGTGCATCGCATGCGCCATAATGAGCGTCTTGGTGTCATTTGGCGTATCGGGATTTGATTTATTACATCCCAAAAGGAAAACAATTGAACAGGTTAGTAGTAGAACCGTAGATTTGTAAAATTTATTAATATGCATCATAGAAGTATTGATCTCTGATCAAAATTGGTAAAACAATCAAATATAACGGTGGGGAATTGTATCCCGATAGTTTATAGATCCCATTTCTATTTTACCACCACCCAAAGTAAATGAATTTACCGGTAACTTTAAACCTGTAATTATAAATTCTGATTTACCGCACGTTTTTTGTTTGAATATAACAAGTATGAGTACCAGTTATTCCGGGGTTAGGCGGTTACCGTGTGAAAGTTAAAGTATTCCTTTGCATTGTAATAACAAATATCGGAGACAATTTTTCCGAGCCACTCAATGTCGCCGGGAAGCTCTCCGTTGTCAATGTCATTACCAATCAGGTTACACAGAATACGGCGGAAATATTCATGCCTTGGGAATGAGAGAAAGCTCCTTGAGTCAGTGAGCATACCAACAAAGCAGCTTAACAACCCCATATTGGAGAGCACATTCATCTGCTCTTCCATCCCATCTTTCTGATCGAGAAACCACCAGGCCGACCCGTACTGGATTTTTCCCTTTTCAGATCCATCATTAAAGTTTCCGGTCATGGTAGCCATTACTTCATTGTCAGCGGGATTCAGGTTGTATAGGATGGTCTTGGGGAGCTCATTCGTGAGATCAAGCTCATTCAAGAACCTGGCCAGGGATCGGCTCTGCTGAAAATCGCCGATGGAATCAAATCCCACGGCGGGGCCCATTTTTTCATACATCCGCTGGTTGGCATTGCGCAGTGCACCGAGGTGAAACTGTTGCACCCAGCCTTTTTTGGTATATGTGCGGCCCAGTTGCAGCAGGATGTGACAGGTCAGTGCTTGCTTCTGTTCATTGTCAAGCTGTTTGTCGTTATTTCTGATCTGATTGTAGTAACTATCGAGCTCCGTTTTGGGAGTGGGCAGGTAATGGAGGCGTTCCAGGCCATGGTCAGAAAGTCGACAGCCGTTTTCGTGGAAATAGTCAATGCGTTGCTCCAGGGCCTTAAGCAGGTCATCCAGTGAGCTTATTCCCAGGCCGCTGGCCTCCTCCAGCTTCTCGATATAGTTGTTGTAGGATTCCGGATCCACAAAATTATACGCAGCATCAGGGCGGAAGGCTGGAAGCACGGTTACTTCAAAGCCGCTATCCTGGATTGCCTGGTGGTGCTCCAGGGAGTCTACCGGGTCATCGGTGGTGCATGAAACTTCGACATCCATCCGCTGCAGCAGGCTGCGTGCGCTGAATTCGGGCTCCTGCAACTGCTCATTTGTAGAATTGTAGATTTCATCTGCACTATCAGGATTCAGGAGCGATTCAATTCCGAAATAATTTTTCAGCTCCATGTGAGTCCAGTGGTATAGTGGGTTACGCATAGTATAGGGTACTGTCTCCGCCCACTTCTGGAATTTCTCCCGATCGCTGGCACTTCCAGTAATATATTTTTCATCTATTCCCAGGGTTCGCATCGCGCGCCATTTATAGTGGTCGCCGTCCAGCCATATGTTGGTGATGGTTTCAAAACTGCGATTCCGGTTTATCTCGGCAGGGGGTAGATGAGAATGGTAATCGATGATCGGCAAATCCTTGGCGTAATTGTGGTACAGTTCCCTTGCAGCCGGTGTTTGTAGTAAAAAATCATCTGTTATAAAATTTCCCATGATAATCCCGTGTGTTATTCTTGTACAAACGTTTGCATTCAAAATAAAAGTAGTCGCGGATTATTCAAGTCCCACATGTAGAATATTATCAAAAACAGGGTTGGATGGACGCCAAATAGTTTGTTCTTTTGGCAGAGTAATTGTGGATACAGGTCGTTTGTCTATTCTCCACATTTTAAAGAAGATCCCCGGATTACCAATTTGGGATTCAGGAGCGTTTTGCGGGGAGTGTACTCTTTACTGGACTCATTCATCTGGTCGAGGAACAGCTGGGCTGCCAGGTTTCCCATCCGTTTGGTATGCTGGTCAACAGTGGTCAGGCCCGGTTCAATAAAGGAACCCGAAACGTCATTACTGTAACCTACGAAAGCCACATCCCGGGGAATTTTGATGCCTTTTTCTTTGAATACCTGCATTGCACCCATGGCAGCAAAATCACTGGAGGAAAAAATGGCATCCGGAAGTTCAGGCATATCCAGCAATTTGTTTGCCATTTCTCTACCCAGCTCTACCACTTTCTCCATAGAGAATATCAGGTCATTTTCGAGAATTAATTCATTGTCTACCGGTATACCTTGCTCGCGCTGGGCATCAATATATCCCTTAAGACGATCCTGGTATATATTAATATGTTGCTTTCCCGCAAAATGCACGATGCGCTTACAGCCCTGCTCAATTAAATGGGTAACGGCTTTGTAGGAGCCGAGATAATCGTTGGTTACAACGGCATTGACATCCAGGGATTCATTGACTCGGTCATATAAGATCAGGGGAACACCCTGGTCTTTTACACGCTTGAAATGGTCAAAATTCGTTGTCTCTTTGGCTACAGAGGCGATGATTCCGTCAACCTGGATTTTCAGGAGTGCTTCAACATTGGCTTGTTCCTTGGAATACTGGTCATCAGACTGGCAGATAATCAGATTATACCCTTCATCCCTGATCACCTCTTCTATACCCCGTATTACAGAAGCAAAAAAACTTCGGTCAGACGTAGGCACAATAGCCCCGATGATATTGCTTTTCCCCTTGCGGAGCGCTGCAGCAATATTATTGGGCTGGTAATCAAGCTTATCCGCCATGTCCCACACAGCTTCTTTTGTGGCGGAACTAATTCTTGGATGATTTCGCAGCGCTCTTGAGACGGTTGATGCCGTGATATCTAGTTCTTCCGCAATGTCCCGTATAGTCGTTTTTTTCTTCATCGTCTAGTTATATAAAAAGGACAAAGTCATTTTTTAATAAGACCGCCCCTTCATAAATAAATCTTAAGGGTTTTGGGTTACGTCGAAAGTTATCGAAGGGTAGATGTTTGCAGTTGCAACCATCCTGCCAGAAGCAAAGGCAGAGTATACCTGCTAATACTGGTACATGACAAATCCCGACAATTTAGCCTACAATGTATAGGAATGAATTTTCAAAAAAACAAAGATAGAAAATACCTAAAGGTCGCAATCAGTCCTGATTCGGCTAAATAATTTGTACAAAAATATAGTTATTGCAAACGTTTATTCAATTTATCATGATTTTTTAGGGGTTTGCAGATTTGATAATACGTATAATTACGTATATAATTATCAAAATTGTAAATTAATGTAAATTTAATTGAAAAATAGCTCTATTCATTTACATTTGGCTAGTGCAAACGTTTTCGCAAAAGTTTCACTAAGTAGAATTTGCTGCAACAGGTTATTATCATTAAATAAAAGGAAGGGGGGAATAGGCATTTTATGTAATAGGCATTGCGGGTGCTGCTTACCGTATTAAAGTATTCGCGAAAACATACACAAACACTTCTTTAAAATTTAAATATAGGACAGAATATGGGGAAAATAACTACAATAAGGACTTTGGTCTTTTCTGTATGTGCTGTCTTGTTGGGCGGGTTTGCCCTGCAGGTACAAGCACAAGGCTCCCACGAAGTTAGTGGGACTGTTACTTCTGCTGAAAACGGGGAAACACTTCCGGGAGTAAATATTTCAGTAGTAGGTACTACGATCGGTACTTCCACAAATGCCGATGGCGGTTACACTTTAAATGTGCCTTCAGCAAATGATACACTCCTGTTTTCATTTGTTGGTTTCCAATCGCAGGAAGTCGCTATCAACGGGCGTTCAACGATCAACATTGCTCTACAAACGCAAACCTTTGAAGGTGAAGAGCTTGTGGTTGTTGGTTACGGTCAGCAGGAAGCGCAGGATGTGACGGGATCCGTTTCAACAGTTTCTTCGGACCAGATTGCGGAAGTTCCTGTCAGTGATGCTGCTTCTGCGCTGCAGGGTAGAGCTGCCGGTGTGATGGTAGCTAATTCTGGTGGAAACCGGCCGGGTGATGGCGTAACGGTTCGAATCAGGGGGCGTCGTTCATTGACCGCTTCCAACGACCCGTTATTCGTTGTCGACGGTATCCCGTTCAGTGGAAACATGAGCGATATCAACCCGCAAAATATTGAGTCGATGGAAGTATTGAAAGATGCTTCTGCTACCGCTATTTACGGTTCTCGTGGTGCAAACGGGGTGGTTCTGATTACGACCAAACGTGGCGGAAATCACGAAACACTGGTTTCCTATGACGGTTACCTGGGAGTTTCCCAGCAGTTGGAAGAACCGGATATGATGACCGGCCCGGAGTTTGCTGAAATGCGCCGGGAAGGATTCCGTGCCAACGATAACTATACGGGCAATGATGAAAATCATTTTACTGCACCTGAACTTGAGTCAATCGCAAGTGGGGCAACCTATGATTATCCTGACTTGGCTACTGACGATGCAGGTTATCAACAGAGCCATCAGATTACGGTGCAGGGTGGTAATGAGAGTACGCAATTTGCTATAAGCGGGAACTTCTTTAATGAAGTTGGTATTATCTCTGGTCAAAGTTTTGATCGATACACCGTTCGTGTTAACCTTGACCATGATGTAAGCGACCGTTTTCGTATTGGTACTTCTACGCTGTTATCACGTTTTGATCAGGCGTACGGCACAAATCCATACGGAGGTGCTGTCGCAATGAACCCACTCGGCGATCCATATGAGGATGACGGAACTCTTGATTTCCGTCCCACTGATGACGGTTTGGTTGCAAATCCACTGAATAATCTTGTTCCGGGTAAAATGCTGGACGACCGGAAAAAAATGCGAATCTTCAGTAATATTTTTGCGGTATATGATATTTCTGATAATTTCAGCTACCGCATGAATTTTGGCCCGGATTTGTCTTCCTTTACCCGGGGAGTTTTCCAGGGAACACTTACCACCGCCCGTGGAGAAGGAGTGCCTTATGCTGAAAAGAGAAACCGTACAACACAGGCCTACACATTTGAAAATATTCTGAATTATCAGCAGACCTTTTCGGATGTTCATGAAATAGATGCAACCGGGTTATTTAGTATCCAAACCGATCGTACGGCGCGAGATAGTATAGCTGTTTCGGGCTTGCCTTATGAAACCCAGAAGTATCATAATCTTGGCACTGCAAACACTGCTGAGGATTTTGGCAGCTACCTGGAAGAATGGGGCATGATGTCATTCATGGGTAGGATTAATTATCAATTTAATGACAAATACCTGGTGACCATAACCGGTCGTGCCGATGGATCTTCCAGGTTGGCTGAAGGCAAAAAATGGGGCTTCTTCCCATCTGCTGCTTTAGGCTGGAGAATTGTTGAAGAACCCTTTATGCAGAACCAAGACCTGTTTTCTGATCTTAAGTTGAGGGTCAGTTATGGAGTGACGGGTAATACCGCTATTGATCCATACCAAACACAGGGTACCCTTTCCAGGACTACCTATCAATTTGGTGAGAATGCCGGATTCGGGTACAGGCCTGGCCAAATTTCGAACCCAAACCTGCAGTGGGAAACCTCAAAACAGCTTAACGTAGGTTTGAATTATGGACTCTGGAACAACAGGCTTTCGGGTAGTATTGAGTATTATCAAACGACCACTACGGACATGCTGCTCGAAAGGAATCTGCCGATAACCTCTGGCTTTGGTAGTGTTTTCGAAAATATTGGTGAAACCAGAAACACCGGTATCGAATTCACCCTGAGCAGCCAGAATATAGCCAGCCGGGGTCGCGATGCCTTTAGCTGGAGCAGCGATCTGACGTTTTTCTCCAACAAGGAAGAGATCATTGACCTGTATGGAAACGAACAGGATGATGTCGGTAACCAGTGGTTTATCGGAGAACCGCTGACCGTGTGGTACGACTATGAAAAAATCGGGGTCTGGCAGTCAGATGAGGCCCAGGAAGCTGATTCATACGGACAGGATCCGGGCGAAATTAAGATCAAGGATCAAAATGAGGACGGTATTATCAACGAGCAGGATCGTGTGATTTTAGGCTCTGATATGCCGGACTGGAATGCTGGCTTTGCCAATCATTTCAGTTACAAAGGGTTTGATCTCTCTATCTTCATTTATGCGAGTGTAGGCCAGACCATTGTTAACAATTATAGAAATGTTACGTTGAACGGACGAACTAATGATCTTGACGTCGACTATTGGACGGAAAGCAATCCAACAAACGCATTTCCACGGCCTGATGTTAGCCGAGAGTTTCCACTCTATCGAAGTACGCTGACGTACCAGGATGGCTCATTCCTGAAGGTGCGTAATGTCAGACTGGGGTACAATTTACCTCCTGATTTAGTCCAACAGTTTGGACTGCGCTCACTGAGAGTATACGCCAATGCTGAGACTCCACTGCTTTTTTCAAAAACAGGGAACATCGATCCCGAGCAGTATGGCGGAGTAATCAATGCAGACGTTCCTACAACCCGTCTGTACACCGTTGGTGTAAACATAAATTTCTAAGGACAAAGGATTTTACGTGATGAATAAATTAACCTATACATCGATTTTATCGCTTTTAATCCTCTTTGTCGCATCTTGTGATGTGCTGAATGAGGAGGTCGTCTCCGATGTAACTGCGGAAACCCATTTTACAACACCTTCCGGGTTTGAAGACGCAGTGAACGGGGCATATGAACCGCTCAGGGATTTTTACGGGGCTGAGCAGGGAGGAAACCTTACCGAGTATGGTACCGACCTTATCCAGAACGCTGGTCACGGTGGTTTCCACTACATGAACCAGTACAATGCAGGGTTGAACTCCGAAGCAAGTCCTATGTCATCTATCTGGGATAATTACTACATCGGTATTAACTCGGCAAACGCGGCAATTAACCGTGCTACTGAATTAGAGGGCATGGAGGAAAGCCTGAAGAATGCCAGGCTGGGAGAAGCTCACTTTCTCCGGGCTCATTATTACTTCCACCTGGTAGAACACTTCGGGGCAGTCCATTTAACAACTGAGGAAACCATTGGCGTGGAAACCGAAGCAACCCGAGCACCGGAATCAGAGGTATATGCCCAGATTGTTTCCGACCTGGAGACCGCCATAAATAATCTTCCTGCAGAGCAAGAATGGGGACGGGCAACTGAACCCGCTGCTAAAATGTTACTCTCGCAAGTTCTCTTGACAAGAGGATATAAAGATTTTGGTGAGAGTAGTGATTACGAACGTGCTGCAACGCTGGCGGAAAGTGTAGTGAATGACTATAACTTCCAGCTAATGGACGATTACGAGATGATCTTTGATAACGACAATGAGCAGAATGCTGAGATCATCTGGGCTATCCAGTACGGTAAAGATCCACTGATTAATGGTCCTGGAAACAGGAGTCACCTGTATTATCGTCCCTGGTACGAAGTCTATGGTGGAGACGGAAGTGGAGCCGGGCTTGTACGTAGCCTGGAACCGGGATATGGACGTCCCTGGATTCGATTCAAGATGACGCCGTTTGCACTGCAAAACTACCGTCCGATCGACCAGGACTCCCGTTATGACAAGAGCTTCCAGGATACGTGGTACTACAACGATGCTGCAAGCCTTCCGACGGATGATTATCCAAACGTAGCTGTAGGTGATACTGCCATCTATATCGATCCGGATATGACAGCCCAGGAGGTCGCAGACAATCAGGGTAGTACTCCTTACTACTTATTGGCTTGGTCAACAGCACATAGCAATGAGAACATCAACATGTTCCCCAGTCTGACCAAGCACGATGATTTCCAGCGCCCCTCAGTTAATGAGCCAGCTGGTAATAAAGACTACATCGTCTATCGTCTTGCGGAAGCCTATCTTTTTGCGGCTGAAGCACGTTACCAAATGGGAGAAATTTCGACTGCTGCCTCCCACATAAACGCAGTTCGTGAACGGGCAGCCTGGCCTGGAGAAGAGGCGAATCTCACCGCCAATACCGAGGCTATGCTACAAAGCGAAGGAATAGACTTCATCCTCGATGAACGCGGTCGTGAATTTTACGGCGAGCAAAAACGGTGGATCACCCTGAAAAGAACCGGCAAGCTGCTCGAACGAGTACGCAACCATGCCGGCCTGCAGGAATCCCGTGACAACATTGAGGAGATTCACATGTTACGCCCGATTCCGGCAACGCAAAGAAACAGGACAGAAGGTGGTTACCCACAAAATCCGGGATATTAATTTTAGGGTAAGACCTGAAATATTGTAAATTTAAACTGCCTTGGGAACCCGGATTTCCCAAGGCAGCTATTTTTAATTCATAAATATTCCCAAGCAGATTATGCAAAACGTTACAAGGAAGTTATTTGGGTTTTACTTATTTACCTTTTTTGCCCTCTCATTATTATTGATACCTCCTGCCCATCTCTTTGCCCAATCCCAGGAAATTGCAGAATTTACGGTAAAAGCCGGCGAATATGATCGCAATAACACACCGGTTAGCGCTTCTCTTGAAGGAATTCCCCTTGGGCTTCAAACAGGCCAGGAACTGCAGCTCTATGAAATTGTAGACGGTAATGAAGAACCGGTAGCATCACAAATGGACGCTTCAGGATATAGCAAAACCCTGCGCTGGGTACTTCGCGGAGAAACACCAGCGGGCGCCAAAAGAAATTATATATTAAAGCGGGAAGCCGAAGAAACAACGGCTGATACTGAAAAAGCGGTTCATTTTACTGATGATGGCGAATCCCTGACGTTGCAAGTTGATGAAAAAAGAGTATTGAGTTATCGGTATGCCCCGATGGCACCGCCGGAAGGCGTTTCTGATCTGTATACACGCAGTGGCTACATTCACCCGCTCTGGACGCCGGAAGGAGAAGTTTTGACCAGGATCCAGCCTTCCGATCATTACCATCATTACGGTATTTGGAATCCTTGGACGCACACTGAGTTTGAAGGGCGTGAGATTGACTTTTGGAACCTGGGCGACGGTGAAGGAACAGTTCGGCACAAATCGATTCCCCAAACGATTGAAGGTGATGTGTATGGTGGATTCGAGGCATTGCTAAACCATGTGGATCTGAAAGCCCCTTCAGGAGAAAAAGTTACGCTGAATGAAAAGTGGGAAGTCAAAGTTTGGAATGTTGATCCGGAAAATGACGTCTGGTTGATCGATTTTGTCTCCACGCTGAACCCCGCTTCTGAATCACCGTTGACAATTAAAGCCTATCGCTACCAGGGATTCAGCCTGCGAGCTACCGAAAAGTGGAATGACGATACGGCTACACTGTTGACCTCTAAAGGTATGAACAAAAGCAACGGTAACGGCACGCGTGCTCGCTGGACCGATATCAACGGTGTGTCTGATACCCAGTCGGGTAGTTCTGGCATCTTATTCATGACGCACCCCGGAAACCAGAATTTTCCTGAGCAGTTACGGATTTGGCCGACAGGAGCCAATAATGGAGAAGGAAATGTCTATTTCAACTTTAATCCTGCACAAGAACAGGACTGGAAGCTCAATCCAGGCAATAGCTATAGCCTGAAATACCGCATGATGGTGTATGACGGCAAAATTCAGCCGGTCGACGCCGAAAGCTACTGGCAAGATTTTGGTCACCCACCTGAAGTTGAAGTAAAAAATACTGCCCTTAAAGGGACTCGCGTTCTTGTGTATACCAAAAACGGGGAAGGCTATGTGCACGAAAACATCCCCAACAGCATTGAGATGATCAGGGAGCTGGGTGAGAAATATGATTTCACAGTCGATGCTTCTGAGAATCCGGCAGATTTTACTGCTGAGAATCTCCAAAAATATGATGCCCTGATATTCTCAAATACCAACAACGATGTGTTTGACAATGAAGCACAACACCAGGCGTTTCAAAATTATATTCAGAATGGTGGAAATTTCGTAGGCATTCACTCCGTATCTGGTTCGGAGCGCGACTGGCCATGGTTCTGGAGTTTGCTCGGTGGGACCTTTCATCGTCATGCGCCATTCCAGGAATTTACCGTGAAGGTTACAGATCACTCACATCCTTCCACCTCATTTTTGAAAGATGAGTGGGTTCGTGAAGATGAATGCTATTATTTGAAACAACTTAATCCGAATGTAAATGTATTATTGCATGCGGATATGACTACCGTAGAGGATGAGGAAAAAAGTCAATATCCGGGAGATGTCTTTGGTGATAGGTTTCCGCTCGCGTGGTATCATGAGTCTGAAGGCGGTCGCTCTTGGTATACGAGTCTGGGGCACAGCGTGGAAGATTACGACGATCCGGTATTCACGCAGCACGTTCTTGGCGGTATTGAATGGGCCGTATCAGGTGGATCACTTCAAGAAAATTAAGATTAAATCAAAAACAGGATATAGTTATGGATAGCAAGAAGAATGGTAACAAAATGTCACGGCGCGAATATTTAAAAACTTCGGCGATGGGTACAGCCGGACTGTTTTTTGCTCCTTCTATCGTTCCGGCCTCTGTGCTGGGTCCGAATCCGCCCAGCGAGAAGATTAATATCGGGCAGATTGGCTGTGGACGTATCGCCCGGGGACACGATCTTATGGAAACAATGGGCTATGATGTGGCGCGTGTAGTGGCAGCGTGTGATGTGGATATTGACCGCGCGCGGGAAGGAAAAGAGCTGATTGAAAACTATTATGCAAAGGAAAAAGGCAAGAAAAATTATGTCGATGTTGCCGTCTACCAGGATTATCGTGAGATGCTGCAGGATCCGGAAATCGATGCCGTAATCATAAGTACACCGGACCACTGGCATGCCCAGCCGGCCATAGAAGCTGCGCTGGCAGGAAAGGACATTTACCTGCAAAAGCCGGCCTCACTTACTGTTGAAGGAGGACGCGCCATGAGCGATATCATTCATCGCACGGGCACCGTCTTTCAGATCGGAAGCCAGCAGCGCTCTGTTAACCCGTGGCCACAGTTTAAGCGTGCTTGTGAACTGGTACGGAACGGCCGCATCGGAGAATTGCAGAGTGTGGAAGTAGGACTTCCCGGCGATCCCGGTGGCGGAGACCCCACACCGATGCCGGTTCCGAAAAGCCTGGATTACGACATGTGGCTGGGCTCTACTCCCGATAAGCCATACACTGAACAGCGCGTACATCCAGAAGAGGGATATTCGCGTCCCGGTTGGTTGCGCATCGAGCAGTTTAGTGCTGGCATGATTACCGGTTGGGGCGCTCACCATATCGATGCGGCGCACTGGGGCATGGGCACCGAGTACACTGGGCCGGTTGAGGTTGAAGCTACAGCGGAGTTCCCAACAGACGATCCCAACTACGATGGACTCTGGAACGTGCACGGCGATTTCAAAGTGACTGCCAAATACGATAACGGCGTTATCATGACCGTAGGTGGTGATAACAAGCAGGGTGTTCGCTTTGTAGGTTCTGAGGGCTGGATTTATGTCTCCCGCGGCGATGTGGGCGTAACGGCCAGCGATCCGGTCAGCGAGCAGAAGCAGACCGAATCATTCCAGGCCAGCGATGCCAAGATACTACAGTCCGAAATTGGTGATAATGAAATTCACCTGTATGAAAGTGAAGAACAGCACGGCAACTGGCTGAAGTGCATTAAATCGCGTGAACTGACCGTTGCTCCGGCAGAAGTGGCTCACCGGTCCTGCAGCGCCTGCCTTATTTCCCACATTGCGATGAAGCTTCCGCGCAAGCTGTATTGGGATCCTGTCAATGAGCGCTTCAAGAATGACGACGAAGCTAACTCAATGCTTTCACGCTCGCAACGGGCACCGTGGGGCATTGACCATATCGACGGGCTTAAATTATAAGATAGTTTGTAAGGGCACGATTTAACGTGCCCTTACATTTATCTGGCAACGAGTCAAAACGAACATCTTAATTTCCATTATAAAATAGTGAAGAATTTAGCTCTCAAACGCTACACGTTCCTTTTACTAGTACCAATGCTTTTTTATGCCTGCTCAGGTTCTGAAACCGGTGAAAGTCCCCAAACGACAAACCAATTTACCGGGGCGGACGGCGAAGTGAAATTAATGACCGTTGATCCGGGGCATTTCCATGCCTCGCTGGTCCAGAAGTATGGATACGACCAGGTTGATTCTGTGGCGTATGTCTATGCACCTGAAGGGTCCGACGGCCTACAGCGCCACCTTGACCGAATAGAGCAGTACAACAATCGCGAAGAAGATCCAACAAACTGGGTGGAAGAGGTGTATACTGGTCCCGATTTCTTCGAGAAGATGATTGAAGAACAGCCGGGGAACGTAGTTGTACTTGCCGGTAATAATGCTAAAAAGACCAGCTACATTAAACAATCGGTCGATGCCGGCCTGAATGTACTTTCAGATAAACCAATGGTCATTAAGCCTGAACGATTTTCTATGCTGAAGCAGGCTCTTTCCCAGGCTCACGAAAACGGGATATTGCTCTATGATATCATGACGGAGCGATTCGAAATTACAACCTTGCTGCAACGGAAACTTTCACGGGATACCGATGTTTTTGGGACAATTGTGGAAGGGACTCCAGAAAACCCGGCGATCACCAAGGAAAGTGTACATCACTTTTTTAAGTATGTCTCGGGTCAACCTCTGACACGCCCGGGTTGGTTTTTTGACGTAGATCAGCAGGGTGAGGCAATTGTGGATGTATCCACGCACTTGGTAGACCTTATCCTGTGGGAAACATATCCCGGTCAAGGCATTGACACCACAGATGTACAGGTGGTACAGGCTGACCGCTGGGCAACTGAGATGACTCCCGATGAATTCCAGAAAGTGACCCAGATGGAATCCTATCCTGAATACCTGCAGGAGGACCTGGATGAGAATAATAACTTGCAGGTGTTCGCCAACGGTTCATTTGTGTTTACTGTCAATGGTGTTCACGGCAAAGTATCAGTTGAATGGAACTACCAGGCACCGGAGGGAACGGGCGATACGCACTATTCGATTATGCGGGGGACAAAGGCCAATCTCGTAATCCGGCAGGGCGAGGAGCAAAATTACGTGCCTACGCTATATGTTGAACCGATAGATGGTAATGGCGGCGATGAATATGAATCGGCCCTCAAAGATGCCATTGATGAAATTTCTCAAGAATATCCGGGGCTATCATTAACTTCTTCAGAAAACGGCTGGCAAATCCAAATTCCAGAGGAGCACCGGGTAGGACACGAAGCTCATTTTGCCCAGGTAACAGAGCAGTACTTGCAATACTTGGTTGACGGTGAGATCCCGGAGTGGGAAAGAAGAAACATGCTAACAAAATACTTCCTCACCACCCAGGCCTACGAGGCGAGCCGTTAGTTCCTGTTCTAAATTGATGATGATCGGCTCGACATTCTGCTAAATTTTGTGAACTTTTCCTGTCACTCCGGGAAACCGGAGCCGATCATTCTCTGGCCCAGCGAACAGTCGTTGGGCTACGAGATGATTTTAATATATTTACCAATCATTTTAATTATTTCCATCGTTACACAATTAATTGAATACCTCTAAATGCAAACGGAATATTTGAATTTTGAACACCGGGAAAGATCGGGATCCCTTTTCTTGGTACTGATTTTTGTTATTGGGATTCTTTTTGCTCTTCCAACACAACTTTTAGCTCAGAATGAAACGGTTGATAAAACGGTTGAACTTCAGGCTGTTGCAGGATTAAAATATGACAAAGTACGCTTTACGGTAGAACCCGGTAGTACGGTCCGAATTACGCTGGAAAATGCCGATGAAATGATACACAATATGCTGATCGTAAAACCGGACACCAGGGTTGAGGTAGTAAAAGCAGCCGAGGCGATGGGGGAGCAGGGGATGCAGAATGATTTTGTTCCCCAGTCTGAAAATATACTTGCAAATACACCACTGCTGAAGCCGGGGGCAGAGGCTTCCATCATATTCAATGTGCCCGATCAAGAAGCGATTTATCCCTACGTTTGTACATATCCAGCTCATGGACTGGTGATGTACGGCGCCATCTATGCAACCGAAAATCCCGATGACTTGCCTCCGCTTGATGAGGATCCCAACATCCCGGAACCGGTTCGGAATGAGATGGCTGCTTCCAATGCCATGCATCCTTATGAGATGGAGATGCCCACCCTAACACGACTTTTTATGCCCGAATCGAGCCCTGCCTCAATAGCTGTGGGGATGGAAAAGAATCAATCCTACAACTGGGATGCTGGATACAGTTTCCTGCGGTACGTCTGGGACGGAGGTTATATCGATGCCTCGGACCAGTGGGATGCCAAAGCCCAAGAGGTCGCCGAAATTGAGGGTGATATTTACTACCGAAATACAACCGGTTTCCCTTTCCGAGTGGCTCGGCAAGACTCTGTTCCCAATCCGGAGTTTGAAGGTTATCGCATGATTGACGGATATCCCCGGTTTATGTACAAGATGGGAAATATTTTAGTGCAGGAGTTGATACTACCAGCTGAAAATACACCTGGATTCCGTATAAAATATACCCTCGAGAATGTGGATCAGCCCATTTGGTATGCATTGAGCAATAACGATGACGTCCGCGTGGAGGTATCTAAGGGGACGATTGAGGAAGATATGGTGAAACTGACAGCCAACCAAGCCAGGGAATTTTCAATAACAATTATTTCTGAAGAGTAAAGTGAACTGTAGAATGCAACGAATCTTATTTGGAATATTACTTATCGGGCTCATTGGATCGTCGGCCTGCCAGCAGGAATCCTCTCCACAAGGCCCAGCATACAGTGTTGAAACGATTGAAACGCCGGAGGGACTGAGCGTAGAAACCGGCGGACTTGACTTTTTGCCTGATGGACGGCTTATTGCCTGCTTTCGCAGGGGAGAGGTGATGACCTATGATTACGAAACGAAAACATGGGATCTGTTTGCTTATGGATTGCAGGATCCGCTTTGGATCAAGGCCATCAACAACGATGAGGTGATGGTGATGCAGCGGGCTGAGCTAACACGCATTACTGATACTGACAAGGATGGAAAGGGCGATCTCTATAAAACTGTTACTGACGATTTCGGCATGTCGGGCAACTATGCTGAGTTTGCCTACGGTCCCGAGATAGATAATGAGGGTAATTACTACATTGCGCTGAATACTGCGTCGGCGATGGCGGACGTCTATGATATTATGCGAGGTGAGTTTTCTCCCGCTGGACGCAAGGGGCGGATGTATTCGGCAGCGCCTTATCGGGGTTGGGTGATGAAGGTGAAGCCGGACGGCACTACGATTCCCTGGGCCAGTGGCCTCCGCTCTCCCAATGGACTTGAGCTGGACGATGAGGGCAACCTTTTTGTTCCCGACAACCAGGGTGATTGGCTGGGAACAAGCAAGCTCTACCATGTTGAAAAAGGTAATTTTTACGGTCACGCCCCCAGCCTGGTATGGGAAGAGGGATTTGAAGGCATTGAACCGCTCGAACTGCCTGTGCCGGTGCTTAATAAAATGCGCACTAAAGCCGCGATCCAGTTTCCTCACGGATTTTTTGTGAACTCCCCGACGCAGCCGCTCATCGATCGTACCGGTGGAAAGTTCGGGCCGTTTACCGGGCAGATGTTTGTGGGGGAGATGAATCACAAGCGGATCGTTCGGGTGATGTTGGAAAAAGTGCAGGGACAATTCCAGGGAGCCACAACCTCATTTATCGATTCCACTGGACTTAAAATCGGTAACAACAGGCTGGCGTTTTCCCCGGAGGGAGATCTATGGGTGGGACAGACCGATCATGGCTGGCCGGGGGACCAGGGCATCCAGCGCATTACGTGGAACGGAATCGTGCCGATGGAGGTGCTGAATATGAGCCTTACTGAAGAAGGATTTGAACTCACTTTTACCAAACCGGTCCAGCCAGAAGCTGCTGGCAATCCCGATAACTACCATTTTGAGCGGTATTTTTATCAGTATCACGAGGCGTACGGTTCTGATCGCTACGGTATCGAAACCATAAATGTGACAGGGGTCGAAGTCTCAGACGACCGCAAAAAGGTGAACTTGACGCTTGAAAGGCTGGACCCCGACTTTATCTATGATATGCAGATCGAAGGATTGCACTCGGAAAGTGGAGATTCACTGGTTCACAACCGCGTGTACTATACCCTCAATCGATTGAGATAAATTTAAGTCACTCCGGGAAGGTTTGCTTCGAATTAAGATTGTGTTCGTTATATTAACTTGAGTTCGATATAAGAATTACTAACATATACGAACTGTCATCGCGAGGAGGCTTTGTAGACAGGTATTGACTTCACGATGAGGTCGACGTGGAGATCTCCCTGTTGGTTTTTTGTTCATCTACTCTGGAGGTTGCCTCCCGAGAGTTGCTGAATCCCACGCAATGACAGATTTTATATCGAGCTGACGTGATATTCGGTATGTAGTTATTCGGATTATTAAACATCAATAAAATCAGGATGTTATGGATGAAACAGGGAAAGGAAAAACAAGAAGAGATTTTATTAAGAAGTTAGCACTTGGCGGAGCGGGATTCTCCCTTGGCCTCAGCGCCAAAAGTTACGGCAATATCTTGGGATCCAATGAGCAGTTGAATGTTGCCGTTATGGGATTAAATGGCAGGGGCAAGGCCCATATGCGAGCAGTTCAAGATACGGAATACATGAATCTGTCCTACCTGTGTGATGTGGACAGCCGGGTGCTGCAAGAGGCTGCGGCTATTGCCAATGACGATTTTGGAGTACAACCGGAGACCGTTACGGATTTCCGCAAATTGCTGGAAAACGATGATGTTGATGCCATCACGATTGCCACACCGGATCATTGGCATGCCCCAATGACCCTAATGGCGGTGGATGCCGGCAAACATGTGTATGTTGAAAAACCGTGCTCACATAATCCGCGAGAGGGCGAACTCTTGATTGAGGCTCAAGAAAAATATGGCAAAGTGATTCAAATGGGAAATCAGCAGCGTTCGGGTCCCACATCTATCCAGGCTGTAAAAGATATTCGAGAAGGCATCATCGGTCGCGCCTATTTTGGAAAGGCTTGGTACAGCAATTCACGTGGACCTATTGGTGATGCGAAATCTGCACCCGTACCGAGTTATCTTGACTGGGAACTCTGGCAGGGACCTGCACCTCACCAGGAGTACGAGGATATCTGGGTCCACTACAACTGGCACTGGCATTGGAACTGGGGAACCGGCGAAATCAACAACAACGGTACGCACGAAATTGATATCTGTCGCTGGGCTTTGGGGGTTGATTATCCCACCAAGGTGACGTCTGCCGGAGGACGTTATCACTACGATGACGCCTGGCAGTTTTATGATACCCAGGATGCCAGTTTTGAGTTTGAAGGGGATAAGATGATCACTTGGGAAGGCAAAAGTTGTAACCCGTTTGAATACCATGACCGGGGTCGCGGAGCCACGATTCACGGAACGGAAGGAACAGTTCTTATGGATCGCAACGGGTATATGGCGTGGGACCTGGATGGAAATATGATCAAAGAGATGAAAGAGGATGAAAAAAGTGCTACCACAGACACCGTAGGGGCTGGTAACCTGGATCTGTTGCATATGCAGAATTTTGTGGCAGCTATCCGAACCGGGGAAGAGCAACACTCCCCGATTGATGAAGGGCACAAGAGCAACCTACTTTGCCATCTAGGGAATATAGCCCAGGAAAATGGAGGATCTCTGCAGGTCAATCCCAAAACCGGTAAAATCATTGATAATCCCGAAGCCATGAAAATGTGGAGCCGGGAATACGAGTCGGGCTGGAAACCAACTGTATAACCCAACTCAAATCGGGGACATAACAACCTGTTAGGTCGAGAACAATACTAAGGGAGGGATTCCCTCAGAGTTTGATCGCCAACCGGATTGCTCGTTATGGAAGTAAAAAGCTAACATTTATATTCTGTTGTGCAAAGGTTTGTACAGGCTAATGATAGCTTCAAATCTAATTAAGTTGTAGCACGTGTATGAAGCATTGGTTTCAGAAGAAAAATCCGGTTGTATCCGCTAGTGGGATCTCCATTGTGGTGAAGACAGGTTTCATACTGTTGATTTGTTTATTCACAGCCTGCAACTTCTCTTCCAATTTAGAGTGGAAGCAGGAAAAGTATCACCGCTGGGCAGAAGTTGATCCCGGCTACTTCGGGGAAACCGGTTTTGAATCGCTTTCGCCTTCCGAAACTAATATCAATTTTGAAAATCAGATCACTGACCAACAAATTGCTGAAAATCGCCACTATCTGAATGGTTCGGGCGTAGCAGCGGGTGACGTCGATGGTGATGGACTAACAGATCTCTATTTTACCGGGCTCAATACGCCCAATAAGCTCTACAAAAACATGGGGGGGATGCAGTTTGAGGATATCACCGATAAGGCTGGGGTAGCACATAACGATTATTATTCCACGGGTGCAGTCTTTGCCGATATCGACGGGGATGAAGATCTCGATCTGCTGGTTTCGGCCATGCACAAGGAAAACGTACTCTACATAAACGACGGCTCTGGCAATTTTACCCATAGAGAAGATAGTGGACTCGGGGCGGCCAAAGGGAGTATGACCATGGCGCTAGCTGACATTGATAGCGACGGTGATCTCGATCTTTACATCACCAATTACAAGGAAAAATCGGTCAAGGACATCTATACCACCGAAGAGCTCGAATGGAATAACCTTTTGAAAGAGCCCTACAACGAGCAGAATCAAACCGGGCCTTTTACACTTGTGCCACCGTTTGATCAGCATTATCAACTCTTTATGTCAAAGGACAACCGTCTTGTCGGGGCGGCAGAAACAGGGGAGGAGGATGAGCTCTATATCAATGAAGGGGGCAGCTTTCAAAAGGTGCAAAATACGGAGGATGTTTTCCGGGATGCATCTGGAGATCCGATGGGGCTGCAACCGGACTGGGGGCTGACGGCAAAATTCCAGGATCTGAATGATGATGGGCTGCCCGACCTCTATGTGTGCAACGATTTCTTTCCCAAAGACCGGATCTGGATCAACCAGGGAGACGGCACGTTTCGTGAGATGGATTGGAGATCGATCCGGAACATGAGCTTTTCAGCGATGGCCGTAGATTTCTCAGACATCAACAGGGACGGGCAGCTCGATATGTTTGTTACCGAGATGCTTAGCCCGAAGCACGAACGACGCCTCCGCCAGATGGGCTCCGATGATCCCACCCCGAACCGAACGGACTCGATTCAATCCCAGCCACAGTATAACCGCAACTCCATGTACTTGAAGCGGGAAGACGACACCTATGCAGAAATCTCCTACCTGAGCAATACTGAAGCTACAGAATGGTCGTGGGCCACCCGCTTTATGGATATTGACCTGGATGGCTACGAAGACCTGATCGTGAATACCGGGTACACTTATGACATTCTGGATATCGACACGCAGGCGGGGATGATCAAAGAGGGCCGGAATATGGATGAAAACTTTGATGTGCTGGTCGAACGTGCGCCCAAGCTCGACTTGGCGAACAAGTTCTTGCAAAATAACGGGGATCTGACATTCCAGGACAGGAGCACGGCTTGGGGTTTTGGGGAGACGGACGTATCGCACGGGCTTGCCACGGCCGACCTTGATAATGACGGGGATCTCGATTTTGCCAGCAACCGTCTGAATAATACTGCAGCTGTTTTTGAAAACCTGACGAATGCTGGTCGTATTGCAGTAAAATTGCGTGGTGATGCACCCAATTATCGCGGTATTGGGGCTAAAATCCGACTGGTGGGTGGCGATTTACCACAGGAAAAGCAGCTTTCGGCGGGCGGCGATTATCTTTCGGGATCAACGCCTACTGCTATGTTTGCGGCCGATGAGGCTATCGATTATCGAATTGAAGTAACTTGGCCGGATGGCGCGGTAAGTACAATCGAGGATGTGCAGGCCAACCGGATCTATGAGATCGATAATACAGGTGCTTCGGAGCCTGATAAAACACAGGCTGGTGCGATAGCTTCCAGTGAACCCATTTTTGAGGACATCTCTAATCAGTTGGGCCATCGTCATCATGAGGATCCATTTGATGAATCCAAGCTGCAACCGCTTTTGCCGGGAAAAATGAGTAAACTGGGTCCCGGTATAACCTGGCTGGATATTGACCGCGACGGTGACGATGATCTGTTGGTAGCCTCTGGGAAGGGCGGAACAATGGGTGCGTTTGAAAACCTGGGAGAGGGATCCTTTCATCCGATGAAGGGGACGCCATTTGATCAAACAGTGCCGGGTGATCAAACCACGTTACTCGGTTGGAAAACTGGAGAAAGTATAAATCTCGTAGCTGGAAGCGCCAATTATGAACAGGGTAGCCCACAAGTACCTTCAGCATTCCAGTACCGTTTTTCTGGTTCGGGAATTGAACAAGTTGGTACACTGTCGAACTATTCCACGACTGGAACGATGGCTGCCGCCGACTTTGATAATGATGGGGATATTGACCTGTTCCTGGCCGGACGCTTTGTCCCGGCTCACTATCCACGCAATGCCACCTCAAGATTATTTAAAAATGAAAACGGCTCTTTTGTAGTTGACCAGGTCAATTCACGCAAATTGGGTGAGATTGGCCTCGTAACGGGCGCGGTATTCAGTGATTACGACCGGGATGGCGACCAGGATCTGCTGATCAGCCGCGAGTGGGACTCCATTCTAATCATGGAAAATGATGGCGGCACCTTCAACAATGTTTCTGAGAAGGTGGGTCTGGCCCGGTACAACGGGTGGTGGAACGGCATCGCGACGGGAGATTTTAACAACGATGGTCGACCGGATATTGTGGCTGCCAATATAGGGTTAAACAGTACATACCAGATGAAAAATGGCAAGCCGCTGCGAATGTACTACAGCGACTTCAATGGTGATCGCAGGGTAGATATCCTTGAAACACACGCCAACAGCGATGGCAATTATGTGCCTCGAAAAAAGTTATTCCAATACAATTCACTGCCCATTATTTCCAACCAGTTCCAAAGCTATCGTGCATTTGGGCAGACGAATCTGCAGGAGATCTTTGGAAATCGGTTATCACGTATGCCGTTTAAAGAGATAAATACCCTGCAACATATGCTATTTATAAATACAGGGGAAGGATTTGAAGCCAAGCCCCTCCCACCAAAGGCTCAGTTTTCTGCGGGATTTCACGTAGGTGTTGCGGATTACAACAACGATGGAAATGAAGACCTGTTTATGAGTCAGAATTATTTCGGCATGCCCCGAGAGGTTCCGCGATTGGATGCGGGGCGAGGCCTTTGGCTTAAAGGGGATGGGCTGGGAAACCTGAGTCCGGTCCCGGGAAGTGAATCCGGGATCAAAGTGTATGGCGAGCAGCGCGGGGCTGCATTCAGTGATTTTAACAGTGATGGAAAAGTAGACCTTGCGATTTCTCAAAACGATGCCGAAACCAAACTATACCTTAACAGGGGGGACCGGAGAGGATATCGAATTTCCCTGCAAGGTCCTGCGCAAAACAGCGATGGAGTAGGATCAGCAGTCCGCTTGCTTTACAGTAATGGAGAAAAAGGGCCACTGCGTGAAATTCAGGCTGGTTCGGGATACTGGTCGCAAAACAGCTTTTCACAGGTTTTGGGGGCAAAAACCAATGCTGAAGTTTCAGGTATCGAGGTTCACTGGTTTGATGGCCGCACGCAGACTGTTGATGTTACAGGGGGGCAAAAGGAATTTGTTATTACGTATCATTAGTGTCCAGTGAATTAAACTTACAGACAAAAAGCCGTTTAAGTTCACCACATTTTATTTTTGGAAAGGAATTCAAAATGAACCTCTTATAAACGGGCTTAAAACCATAACACTAGCCTCTGCTCATCCGGCCTTGGTAAAGTTGACCGCCCGGAAGGGATTGGAGAGGAGCGTAAAGAAAAAATCTGTGATTTTTTTAGTGGAACGAGGAGCCCTTCAGGTCAAGTTTACCTTCGCCGGCGATTTTTTTCGTTCATTTTTTTATCGCTGAAAAAATGAACATCATGAATGAGAAACAAGACAACTTAAAAAGTTACCGGACAACAGTGATTTCGTATCCCGAGTAGAACGAAATTGGGTAAGGATACCCCTCCCAATAAAACAGGGGTCCGGATAGGGGATTAAGCCGAATGAATCATGGGAATGTCAATATCAATGGATGTAGATTAACAAATAACATAGGATGATTATGATACTTAAAATGAAAAGGCATCTGTTCTTATTAACAGTATTTTTAATTGGCCTGGGTATCCAGCAGGCTTATGCCGATGATGGTTACCGTCTCTGGCTGCGATATGACCAGATCGCTGACAAAGCAGTTTTACAGCAGTACCGGTCAGCAATTCAGAGGATTGTGCTAAATGATAATTCTGAAACCCTGTCAAAAGCGAAACAGGAGATTAGTAGAGGACTGAGCGGCCTCTTGGGGAAAGCGATCCCCATAACCACCAAGCTGGTTAACAGGTCATCGTTGATTATTGGTACCCCATCCAGTTCAGATGCGATTGCTTCGTTGAATTTGAGCAATAAACTTAAATCAGTTGGGGATGAGGGATTTTTGATTGAACGACATCAAATTAACGGAAATAATCACCTTGTGATTGCTGCCAACACCGATGTTGGGGCGCTTTATGGAAGTTTCCACTTCCTGCGACTGCTGAAGACACATACGGATTTACAAAAAATTTCAGTTGCCAGTGCTCCTAAAATTCAGCACCGGGTCCTGAATCACTGGGATAACCTGGATCGCACAGTGGAACGCGGCTATGCAGGTATCTCACTATGGGAATGGAAAACGCTACCTGAATACGAAGATCCGCGTTACACCGATTATGCTCGTGCGAATGCCTCTCTTGGCATCAATGGGACGGTGCTCAATAATGTGAATGCGGATCCGAGAATGCTGACCGAACAGTACATCAAAAAGGCCACCAAGCTTGCGGATATATTCCGTCCGTACGGCATAAAGGTATATTTTTCGGCAAATTTCTTTGCCCCGGAGCGAGTTGGCGGGCTTGAGACCTCGGATCCTCTGGATCCCGAAGTACAGCAGTGGTGGAAAGACAAGGCAGATCAAATTTATAAGCATATTCCTGATTTCGGGGGATTCCTTGTGAAAGCAAACTCCGAAGGTCAACCGGGCCCACAGAATTATGGGCGCACCCATGCTGAAGGTGCAAATATATTGGCTGAGGCAGTAGCTCCCCACGGAGGGATCGTGATGTGGCGCGCATTTGTATACAGTCCAGAGCAGGAGGACCGCTTCCGCGAAGGATATGACGAGTTTGTTCCACTGGATGGGAAGTTCCATGATAATGTAATTCTGCAGGTCAAAAACGGGCCGATTGATTTCCAGCCTCGTGAGCCGTTCCATCCTCTTTTTGGGGCACTTCCCGAAACAAACACCATGCTGGAACTGCAGGTCACACAGGAATATTTTGGGTTCAGCACTCACCTGGCGTATATGGGACCACTTTACAAGGAAGCTCTGGAAGCTGATACCTATGCCAAAGGGGAGGGCTCAACGGTGGCAAAAGTGATTGACGGAAGCTTGTTTGAATATGAACACACCGGAATCGCGGGAGTTGCCAACACCGGTCGCGACCGTAACTGGACGGGCCACCCGTTCGGTCAGTCGAACTGGTACCTGTTTGGCCGACTGGCGTGGGATCATACGCTTACAGCCGAAGGGGTTGCTGATGAATGGATTCGGATGACGTTCAATCACAACCCGGATTTTGTAGAACCGGCCAAGGAGATCATGATGATGTCTCGCGAGGCGGGCGTCCGGTATCGAAACCCACTGGGACTCACCCACCTGTATGCGCAGGGGCATCACTACGGTCCGGCACCATGGACCTCTGACCTGCCGCGACCCGACTGGACGGCAGTATATTACCACAAGGCAGACTCCGAGGGTATCGGGTTTGATCGAACGGAAACAGGCTCTAATGCGATTGAGCAGTATCAGCCTGAGGTCAGGGAGCGATTTGACGAAATGGAAGATACGCCCGAAGAGTACCTGCTCTGGTTCCATCACGTGCCGTGGGACTTCGAAATGAACAGCGGCCGAACGCTGTGGGAAGAGCTTGTTCACCGTTATTACCAAGGTGTAGAAGATGTCCGCGTGATGCAGAAAAAGTGGGCTTCTGTTGAAGGGCTTATCGACGAGGAACGATATAATCACGTGGAAGCACTGCTTGAGATACAGGAAGAAGACGCTATCTGGTGGCGAAATGCATGCGTGCTGTACTTTCAGACGTTTTCGAATCAACCGATTCCCAATGGGTATGAAAAGCCCGAGCATTCACTCGAATATTACAAGGAACTGGAAAAAACGCATCATATAGCCAGGTTTTAGGAATAAGGCCTCGTAAGAATTCAAAGGGATACCACTAAGCAGGCGGTATCCCTTTTTAATTATCTACTAATAATCAATCTTGGTGGCGAATTACCCACCACAAAAGTATCCGCTTCGACAACATATACTTCATAGATAAGCGTGTCCATTGGGGCGGTATCCTTAATGGAAACTCTCAATCTTTTATTGGCGTCTACAAGCTGGGTTTTACCATCTGTAAATAGCCCATCTGCAAAATTCAGATAGTTGCTTACGTCCTTGTTAAACCTGAATTCCATAGCAGATTTCATAGCCAGCCAATTAATACGATCTGCTCGCTTTGCTTTAAATGTACCTTTGCCTTTACCTTCGTTATCCTGTACCCTCCAGATGTTATTATTATCCGTGGTAATCCTGAGATTTATAGTTTGTAAAGAACTGGAAGTCTCTGATGGCAGCAGTGAGACACCGGCAGAAGCTGCAAAAAAAACAGTAAGCAGCAGAGCAATTAATGTTTTATGTATCATCGTTTCTCCTAGATAGATTTCAGTGTTTGTTGCCCCTTTTTGTTAGCCGGGATCAACTTATTTTTGTGCTGTTAACATTTCTTTTAATTTTTGGTATCGCGAATCTTCGATTAGCGCCTGCAACTCAGGTTGTGATTCGATATCGGCTATCATAGCAGCGTTAATCCAACTTAGTGCCTCTGACCTCATGCCAAGCTTTTCATAAGTTGAAACCACACGCTGTCGAATTATGATATTCTCCTCGTTTATGTTCAACGCCTTGTTTAGGTATGCAAGTGCATTTGTTGAATCATTAATATCTGAATAATAAGCACCCAAATCGGCCAGGACTACTGCATCATTCGGGTTTATCTCAAGTTGTGAATGGGCTTTCTCAATAGCGGTCAGGTACGACCTGCGGGCGTCATCTGGTTGTCCACTCAAATCATAGGCTGTTGCCAGGTTACCCCATATTTCATAGCGATCGGAATAAGTCTGAAGTGCTATCTTGTACATGTTGGCAGCCTCTTCATAATTTCCCTCCCAATAATAGATGCCGGCCAGGTTGTTTGCTGTTAATGGATTTTTATCCAGGGCAAGAGATCGTTCAAACATTATGCGAGCGCTGTCATTTTGGCCGCCGTAATAGTAAGCAACTCCCAGATTTGAGTATGCAGAACTGCTTTTGGGGGTAAGCGTAACAACTTGCTTAAATTGCCCTATTGCGTCATCAATATTTCCCTTATCAAGGTAATGAATCCCCAGATCTTTATATCCTTCCCAGTATTCTGGTTTTTGCGCGATAGCCCGCTTATAGGTGTTTACAGCTTTTTCTGTGTACCCCTGTTCATCAAATGCTTTTGCCATCCCACGAAACGCTGGGTTATATTTCGGATCAATTTCCAAAGCGTTGCTAAAATGCCTTATCGCAAGTTCTTGATCGCCTGTACCCAATTTCAGGATACCCATAAGTGTCTGCACAGGAGCTAATTCTGAATCTAGATCTAGGGCACGGCGTAATGAATTTTCAGCATGTTTTACAAATGATATGTTACCTGTTGATTCATACTTACGCCAATTCGATTCACCCAGACCTGCATGTGCAAGAGCAAAATTATCATCAATTTCCAACGCCCTGTTAAAGAGTTGAATCGCTTCATTAAGGCTGGCGGGACTAATATAATTTTGGAGACTAGCTATTCCCTTTAGATAGTATTCGTAAGCGGTCGGATTGTAGGATACTTTCTCATTTAAATTTTGACTGATTTCAGCGTTTGTTTCGACCTCCACCTCCAACATCTTCAGCATGGCTTTAATCCCGTTTCTTTCAAGCAAAGCCAAGTTTCGGGATGACACAGAAACCTGCTCTGTATCCAGCCTGCGTATATTGTCGGCATCAATCAGTTCTAAAATAAGTCGTGTAGAATCTCTGAAAGTCTGAATACTTGAAGAAATTGCCAGGTTAACTCCAAATAATCTGTTTGCCTGCGTTGCACTGCGTACCTGTTCTTTCCTCATTTCGCCGGCAGGAGCAACCCAGTAGGAGTCTTGGTATTTCTCTAATTCAGAAAGTTTGTATGAAAATATTTCACCAAGTCCATCACAAATAGCCTGCATATTAGGATCCTGACTAATATTTTCTATTGGGAGTACAGCCAGATATCTTTTCTCTGGCACAGTCGAAGGAAATAAACTTGATGAATTCAGGAAAAAGAGGAGCAAAATAACCAGGGTAGAGGCTACAGCTATTCCAGTGTAAACTTGTCCTTTTCTTCTAAAGATTTTGGATCGGTTTGAGGAACCTAAACTATAAGTTTTAGCATCAGCCTCATTACGTAGGTCAGTAAGGACTTCCGTTAGATTGGAATAACGTTGCTCGCGATCTTTTTTTAAGCACCTGGAAATGATTTTTTCGATGTGTTCAGGTACCTCAGTAGATACCCGCGAGATTGGGATCGGTGCCTCCTCAGCAATGGCATACATCACCGCCGGTTCATAGATACCCTGAAAAGGAAGTTCCCCCGTAAAAAGTTCATATAACACTACTCCAAACGACCAAATATCCGACCGGATGTCGACTTCGATACCTGACAGCTGTTCTGGTGACATATAAGCCGTTGTCCCCAGGGTGGTACCGATATTTGTTATATGTTTGGTCCCTTGTATTCGAGCCAGTCCGAAATCCATGATCTTAACTCTCTGTTGTTCATCGACCATGATATTTCTTGACTTAATATCCCTGTGGATGATTCCCTTTTCATGGGCCTCGTTTATTCCACTAGCAATCTGTTCAGTAATTTCAATCTTTTCTCGAAGAGTCAGATCCTTTTGATCAATAACCTCCTTTAGCTCCAAGCCATCAACATACTCCATTACAATGAAGAGTTCTTCCTCGCATTCCTCGATAGCGTATATATGGGCAATATTGGGATGATTCAAGACCGCAGCAGACTGTGCCTCTTGTTCAAAACGCTTTCGCTCAGTTGGATTTGAAGAGACGTGATATGGCAAGAACTTGAGCGCTACCTTGCGTTTTAGCTTGGTATCTTCAGCCAGGTAAACAACACCCATGCCGCCTTCCCCTAACTTTCCAATAACACGGTAATGCAAAAAAGAAGATGGTATGCTCAATAGGCTCACCCCTGTGTTTGAATTGTACCATTCACCTAAATAGAAGGCAATTTACCAAATTGATAAGTAATAAATTGATAATAATTAATAACTTGGGGATAAGTAATTAAAAAAGTAAAACTTATAAATTCCATAGGTGTGGAATTTATTTTGAATTAAATGTTTATCAGGGATGTCTTTAGATCAACTTGCGAAGGAGAACCAGCAACTCCGATTGGCCATTAATGAACTGAAAATCATTAATGACATTGCAACTGCTATTTCATCAACACAACCGTTGGAAAAAGTGATTGACCAAATAGTATTTAAATGCATTAAGCACTTGGAGGCTGAAGAAGGGACCATAAGTTTATTGGAAGAAGGGTCAGAAGCCCAACAGTTTCATACCATGATTCGTCACCAAGATTCCACTATCGGTAAAGTTCCAATCAAATTGGACGATCGACTCAAGGGATGGATGCTGAATAACAAATCAATTTTACTCAGTAATAATATCAGGGATGATCCGCGTTTTAAATTCCTTGATGAGGAGGCCTACTCCTTCAGATCAATTCTTTGTGTGCCCCTGATGATAAAGGGGGATCTTAAAGGATATCTCGCCACTTTTAACAAAAAAAATGGTGACCCATTTTCTGAAGAAGATCGCCGGTTGCTTTCGATAATCGGGTCACAGTCGGCACAGGTAATTGAAAATGCCCGCTTGTATGAAGAGGAAAAAGCGTTGATCAGCCTGCAGGAAGAATTGAGATTGGCGCGCGATATCCAGCTTAACCTGTTGCCAAAGAATACTCCTGAGATCCCCGGCATCCAGATTGCCGCAACCAACCTGCCTGCAAAATCAATAGGTGGGGATTACTACGATTTTTTATCGATTTCATATGACAGGCTGGGTTTCTGTATAGGGGATATAACTGGAAAGGGGATGCCTGCTGCGATGTTAATGGCTAACCTGCAGGCAACATTTCGAAGCCAGGTCTTGAATGTAGAAGAACCCGATGAATGCTTAGAAGGCACGAATAAACTTCTTTACAGGAATTCGGAGTCCACTAAATTCGCCACTTTTTTCTATGGGGTATTGAATCCGGAAACAGGTATCCTGGAATATGCAAATGGCGGGCATGATGCTCCACTTCTCTTTCGGGATGGAAGTGCCCCATTGTTTTTAAAGGCTACGGGGTTGCTTCTTGGCGCTTTCGAGGATGCAGAATATGACATGGCTACGATTTCTCTTCAACCCAAAGATCTGCTGCTTCTATATACAGATGGGATAACGGAAGCCAAGAATAAAAACGATAACGAATTCGGGCTGGATAGACTGATACAGTTGACAAGTGAGCATCGACAATCTACGGCGTCTGAAATTTTAGATACCATATTGAAAGAGGTACAGGAATTCACAAATAAAACTCCACAAAGTGATGATATTACTTTGATGGTTATAAAAAATGATAAAGAATAAAGTTCCTCTGTTAAGAATTTTATACTTCAGTGATTAGATTAGGTGTATTCTGTTAAATTTCAGATTATTTTAGTTTATGTAATTTCAGGACGAACAAAAGATAGAGAAACAAAATGAGCCAAGTCACTGTCATCAAAGAAATTAACGCCCCTGTTGAACTGGTTTTTCAAACGATTTCCGACATCCGCAACTTTTCTAAAGCTGTGCCGGATATTGTGGATGTGGAATTTTTGACGGATCAGAAAACGGGTGTGGGTACTCGTTTTAGAGAAACGCGGGTGATGTACGGCAAAGAGGCTACGGAAGAACTGGAGGTCACGGAATTGGTTGAAAATGATCGGATCCGCATTATGGCCGACAGTCACGGTGTGGTTTGGGATTCGCTTTTCTCAGTAAAAGAAAATGGAGATGCAACGGAGTTAACACTGGTAATGGATATGAGGCCTCACAAGTTGATGGCCAAAATTATGACTTTTGTTATGAAGAGATCGATGAGAAAAGCCCTGGAAAAAGATATGGATGCGGTAAAAGAATACTGTGAAGGATAGCTTGTTTTAGTTGTTCGATCTAAACTTTTATTTCGTGGGATTACGATCAATTACGAGCAAATCTCGAGATTAGGCGTACACGAAAAAGAATAGGGAGGTCGCGACGTCGACCTTATTGTGAAGCCAATACATGTCTACAAAGCCTCCTCGCGATGACAGTTCACTCAAGAAGTAGTTTTCAATGAGGAGGTATAGTAAGCTCAGTAGTAAAACTGGTGGCCCTTACTACTCCTTGCTTCGGAGAGGCCTACTACGAGAGGTGGAGTAGGCTACCAAGAGGTCTGAGTAGACTAGCAAAGAGGCGTGGGTAGACTACCAAAGGGGACTGGGTAGTCCACCAAAGAGGTTTGGGTAGTCCACTCAAGGAGTTTGGGTAGTATACCCAAAAAGATCGGTTAGCCTACCAAAGGACTCTGAGTAGTCTACTTGCAGCGACAGAGCAGCCTGTTACTATGGCTTAGGTTAATTAGCTTTTGTCTCAAAGAGTACTCTAAACTCATTCGACATCCACTGCCTGATTCCATCCGGCTCATTTTGCTCCATAAATAGTGCTATATCCTGCATGTTTTCAATGAGGTCCAACGCAGACTGTGGTTGTAGAACGCTTGCTGCGGATGCGTAGCTGTCGGCCGTGATGCCATCCGGGGCTATGATGGTTACCTGTCGGCGGTCTGTTAGTCCAAGACCGGTTCGAGGGTCGATTATGTGGGAGTAGCGCGTTCCGTCAATTTCAACATGTTGGTACAAGTCACCCGAGGTAGCAACGGCTTTATTCGAAAGTGAGAGCATTATTTTATCTCTGACTCCGGAACTGTCATGGGTTAGCACTTCGATATTCCACCCCATGCGACCGGGGGGAGGGTCACCCAGTGCAATATCGCCACCTCCATCCACCAAGACTGCATTAATACCGTGCTCACGCAATACCTTCAACGCCTCATCGACCGCATATCCTTTGGCAATGCCCCCAAGATCCAGCTGCATATTTTTTTGAGCAAGTAGAACGGATTGGGTTTGTCTGTTTAGCTTTAGATTCTGATACCCAACACCAGATCCTGTTTTTGAGAGTAATTCTTTGGATGGAAGCTCAGGTTGCATCTGCCTGTTCATCTGGCGCCAGAGCTGTACATATGGACCAACTGTAACATCAAAAGCACCATCAGTTTGACGAGCAACCTTTTGCGCAAAGGCTAATGTCTTGAACAGTGGTTCTGATACTACAACCGCGGTATCTCGTCCGGAGGTGCGCGAAAGCCGATTAAGTTCGCTGTTGGGATCGTAATCACTGAGAATGGAATTTAGCTCTTCCACTTTTTCAAAGGCGGCCTGGGAAGCAGAGTCGGCAAGCGTTTGTGATTGGGTATAGAGTACAATTCGAAATGTTGTGCCCATATGGCGGCTGCTGAACTCGTAGCGCTCGGTTTTCTGTGCAGTGACCAGCAAAGGGCAAATAAAAAACAGCAGGAGCAAAATGGAAAAGCTCCTGCTGCTGAATAAGTACAACACGTTCGTTTTTTTCATTTCATGTGCATGAAATAAAATTAAGTAGACGGCTACACACCGCTAAATGCGCTAAATCCACCATCAACGGGGATAACGGTTCCGGTTACAAATTTAGAAGCTTCGCTTGCCAGCCAGACCGCTGTCCCGATCAGCTCTTCTTTTTCACCAAAACGATTCATCGGCGTATTGTCTACAATTGTTTGTCCGCGGTCAGTCAGAGATCCATCTTCGTTGAGCAACAGATCGCGGTTTTGCTCTCCGATGAAGAATCCGGGTGCAATGGCGTTAACGCGTAATCCATCGCCATATTTGATGGCCAGTTCAGTGGCAAGAAATTTGGTAAAGTTGTCAACGGCCGCTTTGGCAGCAGAATAACCGAGCACGCGGGTGATAGCCCGATCTGATGCCATAGAGGAGATGTGAATAATTGAACCCTGCTTGTTTTCAATCATGTCTTCGCCAAAGACTTTGGTGGGATGGTAAGTACCCATAAAGTTAAGATTCATCACATTTTCAAGAGCTTCATCTTCCAGGTCCAGGAAGGATTGTTCAGGATTGATAGTAGCACCAGATAAGTTACCCCCCGCAGCGTTGATAAGAATATCGATGCGGCCCCACTGGTCAAGCACTTTCTTACGAGCCTCCTGCAGGTCAGATTTAACCAGGACATCGGCAATTAGTGGAATCGCTTCTCCACCGTTATCTTTGATTTCTTTTACATTCTCATCGGCAGAATCTTCACTTCTTCCAAGGATGCCAATTTTGGCCCCGGCTTCAGCCAGTCCTTTGGCCATTGCGCCGCCCAAAACCCCTGTTCCGCCTGTTACAATTGCGACTTTGCCAGATAGATCAAAAAGATTGCTCATCATTCAATATTTAGGTCTGTGATTTTACTTATCATATCGGTCTCAAAGGAAAGGAAATATTACCGAAAAATCCATCTTAATTGTGTCTAAAGGCAATTTATTGGCTTATTTTAAATAAATAATAGAAGTACGGTCAAAAGTGGATTTGGGTTGCTTTGATCCGAGTCGTTGTTTACTCAATTTAGCCCATATATTTCGTCAAATCCTAATTATGAGCAGGGAGATTCCCACCTAATCAGAATCATTTTCATTAACCACCTTTCCATCCACGATTACTGTTGAAATATGGGTGGTGTATTCAAATGGATCACCGTCAAAAAGAACAATGTCAGCATCTTTGCCTACCGCAATTGATCCCACCCGTTTTTCGATGTTGAGCAACTGTGCCGGTTGAATAGTCATTGCTCGCAATGCGGCTTCCCTGGGAAGTCCGTTGGCGACCGCAATAGCCGCTTCGTAGAGTATGATTCTTGTTTTGGGAACGTAGCTCTCAAATCCACTCTGAAAGGCGAAGGGGATGCCAGCCTCTGCCAGCTTAGCCGCAGTAGTAAAGCTGGCGTTTTTGGTGTCACCTGACGTGCGAACCATGGTGGGGTGGATAAAGACAGGAACACCTGCGTCCCTAATTTCATCAATCAGGAGATAAGCTTCCGCGGCACCGTCTAGTATCATTTCAAATCCAAACTCCTCTTTCAGTCGGAGGGCCGTCATGATGTCCTGGGACTGATGCGCTGTTATCATGGCGGTCAGTTTACCATCGAGGATATCTGCCAGGGCTTCCATCTTTAGATCTTTGGATGGAGGATCATCAGAGTTGCGCTTTTCGGCATATTCTCGCGCTTTGATAAACGTTTGACGAAGCATGGCTACCCCTTTGGCGCGGGTGCCGGGCGAATCAAAATATCTGTCTACCATCGACCCGAGGGTAAAAGCTACCGTGGTTGCAGAGTCGATCACAGCTTCTTCCACAGTTTGATAGGGCGTTTTGGCGATCATGGTCTGTCCGCTGGCGATGGCGCCTGGACCATGACCCGTGTGAACTGTGGTAACGCCCTTGTCGAGTACAAATTTAACGAGTTCTTCTCGGGCATTATAGGCGTCAATCGCCCGCAGTTGCGGCTGAATGGGATCGGAATCATCCAGCTGATCCTGGTCAGAATCTAGGTTGTAAATTCCTGCCAATCCCACCACAGTGTGAGCGTCTATCAGTCCTGGCGTAACCACACTGGCTTCATGTACATCATAATTGTTGGGAATTTGAATTTCATCGGCCGATCCAACGGCTTCAATTTTTTCATCACTTACAAGTATCACTCCATTTTGAATGGGTTCTCCATTCATCGTGTGTATCGTTTCACCTCTGACAGCTATTTGGGCCCTGAGCAGCGTGCTGGTAAAACTCAGCAGAATGACAATGCTTAAAAATATTCGCTTAATCATAATAATCATTTCCTTCTGGTTAATCTCTTGCATTGAGATGATGATCATAAACTTCACCACGGAATACCTCGTATCCACCTGTGGCATATTTGAGATCTTCGGGATCGTCGCGGTCAAATCGTTTTACACCCTCAACCCAGGTCTCCTCCACATGCGTGTAGACACTCAGTGGGTCGCCAGAGAGAATGATGAAATCGGCATCTTTTCCCTCCTCAAGGGTGCCGGTGCGGTCCTCGATATCCAGCATTTTGGCATTTTCAATAGTCACGGCCCGGAGCGCGTTTTCCCTGTCCATCCCGGCTCGAACTCCAAAAGCGGAAGAGCGCAGGAACAATCTGGTATCAGTAATTGAGGCATCGGTGTGGTAGCCGACCGGAACGCCCGCTTCTTCTAAAACGGCCCCGTTTTTGTATTTGATGTCAACTGCCTCCGGTTTGCCGCCCGGGGCATCCAGCACTATGATGGAACAGGGGACCCCGGCCTCTGCGATTTCATCCGCCACTTTCCAGGCTTCGCTGACATGATGCAATACCATGCGGTAGCCAAACTCCTTTGCCAGCCGAATGGCCGTCAGGATATCATCGTGGCGGTGGGTGTGGTTGTGAACAATTCGCTTTCCATTGAGTACTTCCATCAGCGTTTCCATACCGAGATCGCGTTCCGGCATCTCTTCAGGATTGCCATCCGCCTGCTCTACTTTTTGCTTATACTCTTGTGCCTTGACGAATAACTCACGAACCATCGCCGCAGATTTAGCACGTGTCCCGGGAAACGGTCCGTCACCCAGTGGGTTGGTACCATTGGCCATTTTCAATCCCCCGGCCACCTGCTGAGAGGGATCATCCACAAAAAGCATCCCCTCAATAGTGTCTGATTTCCGAAGCTTCAGGTAGACCGTTCGCCCGCTCATCAGGTGACCTGAGCCCGGCATTACATTGACAGAGGTGATACCACCGGCCAAAGCCTTTTTGAAGGTATCGCTGTTCGGATCGATGGCATCGAGAATGCGTACGCCAGGGTGGAGTGCTGCGGAACGGTCGCCGCCGTCGCCCTCCCCGATGTGGGAGTGGGAGTCGACCAGCCCGGGCATAATCACTTTTCCGGTAACATCAACAACATTTGCGTTTTTGGGGATATCCACGTCTCCGGATTTTCCCACGGCAGAAATTTTTCCATTCTGAACGATAAGTGCTCCATTTTCAATTTCGTTGCCTGCAATCGGAATGATCCTGGCTCCTTCAAAAACCTGCGGTTGTTCCTGTGCCAACGCCTGGCTGAAAATAAGCAGCAGGAAGGTGAAGAGATAAGCATGCTTCATAGGAATAGACATTTGTTTTACTGGTATTATTTGTACTGATTATCACAAGAACTTAAAAACATGACAAATCCATTTACATATTTTACAACTCAAAACGTTCAAGATAATAGCAGCCAGTGATAATCGGAACATTGTAGGAAGGATTACATAATGTCATCTTGTTTGCCCGAGCCCAAAAATGAAGATGGACTCCCCAGGAAGGTTGGGTTTGAACTTGAATTCGCCGGCTTAAAAATCAAAGAAGCTGGTGAGCAAATTCAGGAACTTTTTGGAGGAGAAATTAAAAAGCAGCACCGGTATGAGTATACAGTTTTTGGCACTGAAATAGGTGATTTCCAAGTTGAACTGGATGCCCGGATTCTCAAAAAGATGGCGGGCAGTGATCTTTTCGGGGACTGGGACCTGGATATTGACGAAAATATTATCAGGGATTCCATCGGGGATATTGTGGATAAGCTGGCTCGGGCGGTAATCCCCCTTGAGGTCGTGATGCCACCATTGCCCTATAATGAAATTGAAGTCCTGGAACGGCTCCGAAGCAAGCTTCAGGAACGGAAAGCAGAGGGTACGGAATCGTCTTGGATGCATGCATTTGGGCTGCACATCAATATCGAAGTGCCCAACCTGGAGACGGATACACTGCTTCGTTATCTGCGTTCATTTTTTGTACTGTATCCGTGGTTGATTGAAGAGCTTGATATCGATTTCTCCCGGCGTATTTCCCCATTTATTGATCATTTCCCGGACCGTTATGTAGAAATGGTGCTAAGCCCAGGTTATCAACCTACTGTAGAGCACTTAATTTCCGATTACCTGCAGTTTAGCCCTACCCGTAACCGGCCGTTGGATATGATGCCCATTTTTGCCATGATCGATGGGGATCGTGTTTCAGGTGCGTTGGGCGATGAAAAAAACAGCCCGAGACCCACATTTCATTATCGGCTGCCGAATAGCAGGATTGAGGACCCGGACTGGACTTTCCAGGATGAGTGGAACCGCTGGTTAGAAGTTGAGAAATTGGCTGCTAACCGGGAAATGCTTCGAAAATTAAGCGAATTGTATCTGCAGCGTAAAGGAGAGGCCGTTCTTGCGTTTAAAAAAGAGTGGGCTCAAACTACGAAAATACTACTGGATCTCTGATGCAAAAAACAAAACCTATAATCGGTGTTACCGGTCCTGCAAGAGGGGGGACGGCTGCCTGGCTTTTCATCAAGCTGGGGATATGGTTGCAGGGAGGGAAAGCAGTACGAATAACAACCCGGAAAAAGTACCCGGCAGATCAATTAGATGGATTGATTTTGGGGGGTGGAGCGGATCTTAATCCCCAGGAATATGGACAAGAACGAGCTGACTCCCAAAGGGATAGAGGAAGCCATAAAAAAGGAGCATGGCACCGTGTTATCCAGGCTTTTTCCCTGGTGCTGTATCCCCTGATATTTTTTGTTCGAAAAGTTTTTGCTGCCAACTCCAGTATTATTGACAAGCAGCGTGATGCACTTGAGTTGAACTATCTTCAAAAGGCGTTCGACCGCGGAATTCCGGTGTTGGGTATCTGTCGTGGTGCCCAGCTTATCAATGTCAAGCTGGGCGGGACACTTCACCAGGATATCACGGGCTTTTATGGCGAGATTCCCAAAATTTATTCTATTTTTCCGAAGAAGAGAGTACAGGTCGATCCTGACAGCAAACTGGGGCAAATGCTCGGGGCGCCGAACATAACCGTAAATGCCCTGCACAACCAGGCGATCAATAAATTGGCTTCACCCTTGAAGGTGGTGGCTCATGAAAAAACCGGTATTATCCAGGCTGTTGAACTACCTACGCTTCCATTTGTGGTTGGCGTGCAGTGGCATCCGGAATATATGCCACAGATACGTGAGCAACGGGCTGTCTTTAAATCGCTGGTGAAAGCGGCAGAATCCCGAATACCAGAAACTTCTGATATCTAATGGATTAAAGGCTCGTATCTCCTGACTACGTATCGACCTTGTAGTCCACGAACCGGCGCTCTTTAATGACAGATTCAATGAAATCAACCGCTTTTTTGTGATGGGCATTGCGGGTATACATGGTGAAATCCAACTCTGTTTCAAAATCTGAAATCAGTACTACATCATACGCCATATCGTTTTCATCGGAATTTATATTGATGCCGACTTCTACATTTTTAATCTCATCAATATTTGTTTTTAAACCTTCCAGGATAAGCTTCATTTTTTCGGCATTTTTTTGCTTGGTAGCCCCGGCGGCTTCATCTTTTAGTTTCCACATGACGACATGACGAATCATACAGTTCTCCTGCTTGCTTAATTTTTCATTCTTATGCTGACATCCCTTTAAAAATAGGATTGAAAGTAATTAACGAAGTCTCTGGGCGAAAGCCAAATTCAGTTTTTACAATTGCTGGACCAGCAGATGGGTGAAGGTTTTACCGGACAGAAATGCAATAACTGGGAAGTGGGCAGACTCGCCATTGTGTTTAGATTTAATTTAAACTGGCAAACCCGGAATCTTAACGGCTGCTAAGGCATTGTTATATTATGACTTGTATGAGTTTTTTAATTACTTATGCGGCTATGTAGCTGTTAGTGATTGCACGTGCATATGATTATAACGATTCCTCCCACTTTGTGCACAAATCTAGTGCTGCATACCCTCAATTTATGTACATAAACACGTTAGCGACTGAAAACCAAAAATCATTATAAACACTCATGAGTAAACCACTTAACGTTACCCAGAAGCTAATAAAAAGTCACCTTGTAGAAGGTGAAATGGTTCCGGGTGAAGAAATTGGTCTTAGAATAGACCAGACCCTGACTCAAGATGCTACCGGTACTATGGTAATGCTTGAGCTTGAAGCCATGGAACTGGACGAAGCACAAACAGAATTGTCTTGCCAGTACGTCGATCACAATTTGATTCAGACTGACTATAAGAATCCCGATGATCACGTATTTTTGAAGTCTGCCGCAGAACGTTTTGGAATGTGGTTTAGTCGTCCTGGTAATGGAGTGAGCCATCCTATTGAAACAGAACGCTTTGCCATTCCGGGAAAAACATTAGCAGGATCTGACAGCCATACTCCTGCTTCCGGATGCATGGGAATGCTTGCTATTGGATCCGGCGGTTTGGATGTAGCTTTTGCCATTGCCGGTGAGCCGCTCTACATAAAGATGCCGAAAGTACTCGGGGTGGAACTGAAAGGCGAACTGCCGGACTGGGTTAGTGCTAAAGACGTAGTTCTTGAAATGCTTCGCCGCTATGACGTTGACGGGGCAACCGGTTATGTTATTGAATATTTCGGTGAAGGATTGAAAAACCTGGACACCATGGATCGCCACGTTATTGCGAACATGGGAACTGAGATGGGGGCCACAAGCACCGTATTCCCTGCTGATGGTGAAATTCGCCGGTTTATGGAATCTCAGGAGCGAGGCCACGAATTTGTTGAGCTTAAGGCCGACGAAGGGGCTAAGTACGACAAGTATGAAGAGCTGGTCCTCGATGATGTTGAACCGCTGATTGCACTGCCAAGCAGCCCGGGCAATGTTGTACCTGTTCGTGAAGTCGAAGGCAAGGATATTTACCAGTCATATGTGGGTTCCTCTGCAAATCCGGGGTACCGCGATTTCTGGATTGCTTCCAAGATTGTGGAAGGAAAAACGGTGAACGATAATGTCTCTTTTGACATCAACCCCACATCACGACAGATCATTGAGAATATGGTTAAGAATGATGTGATGTTTAACCTGGTACAATCCGGGGCACGTATCCACCAGGCCGGTTGTAATGGATGTATTGGAATGGGACAGGCACCGGCTTCAGGACAAAATAGCCTGCGTACGGTTCCACGTAACTTCCCGGACCGGTCAGGAACCCCTGAAGACTCCGTATTCCTGGTAAGTCCGGAAACGGCTGCCGCTTCTGCTCTGACGGGCAAAATTACCGATCCACGAGATCTTGAGGATCTCTACAATATGAAATATCCGAAGTATGAGCATCCCAAGAAACTGGTTATTAATACAGAGATGCTCACTCCGCCAAAGCCGAAGGAGAAACGTGGGGAAATTAAGAAAGGGCCGAATATCTCAACGATGCCCAATTTTGATGAACTCAAAGATTTCGACGTTCCCGTCCTGCTGAAGATGGGAGACGATATTTCAACAGACGAGATTCTACGTGCCGGGGCTGAAGTGCTTCCTTTCCGAAGTAACATTCCCGAGATCAGTAAGTTTACCCTTGATGTTGTGGATAAAAACTTCCACGATCGGGCGATGGAAGCCAAGGAACAGCATGGTGGACATGTGGTTGTTGCCGGTGAAAACTATGCTCAGGGCTCAAGTCGAGAGCACGCCGCAATTGCACCCCGTTACCTTGGAATGCGTGCAGTAATAGCCAAGAGCTATGCTCGTATCGGCTGGCAAAACCTAATCAACTTTGGTATTCCGCCTTTTGAGTTCGCTAATCCAGAAGATTACGATGACATTGATCAAGGCGATACCATTGCGATTGAAGGTATCCGGGAAGCCCTTGAAAAGGATGAGGAGATCTACCTCGAAAACAAAACCAAGGGTAATAAATACAAGATGAAGCTCACTGCAAGTGGACGTCAGAAAGACGCCTTACTTGCCGGTGGCGTTATCAACCACTTTAAACAGCGTAAGAAGCAAACAGCATAAAAAGCTGGGAGATATCATTTCATAAACACGATATCTGGTCGCTGAGTTGACTTTGATGGCACCTTTGAGAGAAGGTGCCATTTTTTGTTGTGGATTATTTTGGTACAGAATACCGATTTGGTTCTGATAGGTCTTGGGTCAAACCGTGAGAGGTATTTTCAATGGATTAATGATCACAAAAAGAAGCAAGTAGAGATGTCATCTTTGGGAAGAGATGACATCTCTTTTGAGTTATATCTTGCTATTAATTCCCAGTGCCTGTTCGATCCTCATAGGGAGGACGCTCCGGTTTCTCGTTTGGATTTTCTTTGAGCATCTGCTCAATTTCCTGGATTGCACGCTCCAACTGTGGATCGGTACCGCGGGCCAACTGCGTCGGGTCATCTTCTACATGTATATCCGGTTCTACTCCATGTCCTTCGGGAAACCACTCTCCATTCGGATAGTACATTCTGAACGTGGGTACCGTTACTCCTCCGCCGTCAATGAGACCGGGAGCACCGGAAATTCCGATAAGTCCGCCCCAGGTCCGTGTGCCGATCAGGGGACCAAGCCCACTCTGCCGGAAATAGGAGGGAAAGGCATCGCCCCCGGAGCCGCTCCAGCCATTGATCAGCATTACCTTGGGACCAAAGTTGGCTACCGGTGGCCATTGCCAGTCGCGTCCGTCCCGAACCGCCCAGTGCACCAGTTCAGGCCTGTTCAGCAGTTCTATAAAACGGTCTGGTATCTGGCCTCCACTGTTGAACCGCTCATCAATGATCAAGGCCTCTTTGTCAAATTGAGCCATAAACTGGCGAACCAGCTCATTTTGTCCGTCGATTCCTGTACTGCGGACATAGATATAACCTACGCGTCCATCCGTGGCCTCTTCCACTCGTTTCCGGTTGGATTCAATCCATGAAAGATGACGCAACCGGGTTTCATTCGAAAGTGTTTCCACCAACACCTGTCGGGCTCCCTCCATTTCAGGACGATTATTCACCGTCAGCTCTACCGTTTTTTCCGCAAGACCTTCAAATGCTGCGTAGGGATCTTTGGAGGTATCCATTGGCATCCCGTTGACCGCCAGGATATAATCACCTTCACTGACATCAATCCCCGGTTGGTGGAATGGAGAACGGACTTCATTATCCCAGGGAGCACCCTCCACAATGTTTTCAATTTGATACGCCCCATTGCTCAGCGCCCAGTCGATACCCAGCAAACCCCCGCCGCGCTGCTCTGCATTTTCCTGGTCGCCGCCACCGCGATAGGTATGCGAGGCATTCAGCTCAGCGATGAGTTCACCAATGACGTAATTTACATCGGTTCGTGTAACGGCATCATCCAGCATACGCTGGTAGCGCTGTTTCATTGCATCCCAGTCAACCCCGTGGAGATTGGGATCATAGAAGAAATCCCGGATAAAACGCCAGGTGTCGTTGAAGATCTGCTGCCATTCCTCCCGGGGAACAACCTCCATCGTCAGCTCATCAGTTCGAAGTGGCTTTTCTACCTTTTGTTCGGGAGAGGGATCAATGATATCGAATTTACCTTCGCTGTAAACCAACACCTTTTTGCCATCAGCTGAAAGCTGGTATCCATTGATATTTTCAATGATCGTTTTCTCTTCACGTTCTTCCAGGTCATAATATTTTAATGTGCTGCCGTTGCCTTCTGCTCCAGTCCGTGGATACTGCTGGTATAGCACCTTGCCGGAAACTGCACTGATATTTCCATAATTTCCGGCATCCGGGGGCAGCTGAACCAAACGAGATTCAAAGCCCTCCAGGTCAATTTCGACCTCTTCCGGCTCTTTACCATTCCCATTCTCATTTTCCTCTTTAGATTCCTGATCTTCTTTTTTGATTTCGACTTCATCATTGCGCGGCGCAAGGGGAGAGGCGATACTGTCAGTAAGCGGCACGGCTGCAATGTTGGTGCTATTTGCATAAATCCAGGTATTGTCCATATCACTGTACTCTGGGTCAAGTGTACGGCTGGAAAGGAGATATAGGTATTTGCCATCGGGATCAAAAACCGGGTCCCGATCATGATAGTAGCTGGAAGTAACTTGAGTGGTTTCCCCGGTATCGGTGTTATGCAGAAAAATAGCATGCTGGCGATTGTCCAATCCCCGCGAAAAAGCAACCCATCGGCTGTCGGGTGACCAGCTGGCCGAAAAATCGCGCAGTCCGCCTTCATACATCCAGAGTCCCCTGCCGATATCGGTAAGTGCTTCCTCTTCCATGTCATAGAGACGGATATTCATGGCATTATCAACAAAAACGAGCTTTTTGCTGTCGGGCGACCAGTACAGGTTGTATTTAAATTTAGATTCGGTAGAAGTAAGGGTCCGCTCACTCCCGGATCCGCGATTATCCCGAACAGTAAGTTCATATTCGCCCGAACGATCGCTCCAGTAGGCAACGTAATTTCCATCTGGAGACCAAGCAGGGTAACGTTCAGCCACCCCAGAACTCCGCGTTAGGTTCATGATGGGGCCATGCTCGTTGGGCACAGAAAACAGGTCGCCTCGCGCCTGGAAAAGCACCCGGTTTCCGTCCGGCGAAAGGTAGGCATTTTGGATCAGGTTGCTAACATTTTCAGTATGAGGCTTAAGGGTGGTTTTATCTGTAATGACATCCACTTCCACCTCTCGTGTTTGCTCGGTTTCCAGGTCCATCAGGTATAGTCGGCCACCGGCTTCAAATACCAGGTCGGAGGGACCGATAGCAGGAAAGTGGATATCGTACTCATTGAAGTCTGTGACCTGTAGTGTTTGCTCTGAATTTCGGTCGTAAGCCCAAATGTTGTACCGCAGATCCTTGCCGCGATCCGACATGAAGTATAGCGTGGAGTCGTGCCACATCGGCTGGTCATCGTTGGCATCGTTGTCAGTAACTTTTTGGGATTCGTATGTTTCCAGGTCAAATAGCAAAATATCCGGTGCCCAGCCGCCGCGATAGCGTTTCCAGGTGCGAAAAACGCGAGATTTTGGGGTATAGGCCAAAGTCTGTCCATCGGGAGAGATGTCACCGAATTCTCCATACGGAACCGGTAATTTCTGGGGAAGTCCCCCGTCAACCGAAACTTTGTAAAACTGATTATACCGTTGCCGACCGCTTTTCATACTCGAAGAGAACAGGATGTTTTCTCCATCGGGAAACCAGCCCAGCACCCGCTCATTCATGGGGTGGTGCGTTACGCGCACAGGTACCCCTCCTTCAGCGGGGATGACATAGATATCGTTGTTGCCATCATAGTTGGCAGTGTAGGCCACCGTGGTTCCATCGGGAGAGAACCGGGGAAAAGATTCCTGGCCCTTAGCGGAAGTTAAACGATTGGCAGTGCCACCACTTTTTGAGACGATCCAGATATCATCAGCATAGGAAAACACGATATGAGACTCCGATACATCCGGCTGGCGTAGCATGCGGGCGTCAACCTGGGCAAAAGAGTTTGAATAATAACTGAGTGTGATAGTGAATAACGTTATTAGAAATGCACGCGACTTCATAATACCCCCGATATTAGCTGTGAGTTTATTTATAAATTTTACGCTAAGTACAATCCTCTTTCAGTGAAGTTGCAGGAACTTACAAAAAAGGTTGAAACAAATCCCTGTTCGTGTGTATATTAATACACACTTAAGTGTTAACTCTATTTTGAATACCCAAACTTTGAAAGAAGAAAAATCCCCAGCTTTTTGGGATCGACTTGGCATAGGTCTTTCGGGGCTTTGTGCTATTCATTGTCTCTTTTTCCCGGTTGCGATTGCTCTTTTACCTCTTTGGCCTGTCGCAGAAGCAATTCATGATTGGACACATCCCATATTGTTTATCCTGATTGTACCCACTGTTGTGTTCGCCCTGCGGGGTGATTTAAATGATCATCGAATTCCTGTATTTCTCTACTCAGGCTTACTGGTAGTGGGATTGGCGTGGATACTGCACGATTTTGTTGGAGACTTTGGAGAGGCAGCCATCACAATGGTGGGGAGTGGACTACTCGTTACCGGTCATTGGTTCAACTACAAGCATCACAAAAGTCAATGTAAACCAGCTCTGGATCATGAAACGTCTTAACTTTACGCTCAATGAGGAGACTGTCAAACTGCTGGAACAGCTTTCTGGCAAATATTACGATGGCAACAAATCTCAAACGGTCCGCGCGGCGCTTGAAAGCCTGGCTGCGCACATTGGTCATGAGGGGTGGGTGATAACCGGTTACACCCCCAAAGAGATCGACAGTGATGTTAGCTGCCACTCCTGTGGCGAATCTCATCATAAAGGGGAAGTGCTGTATCGCCCGTTTTTTGAACGGGGAAAAAGTCCCAAAGCACTCCCCAAAATACCCGCCGAGACCTGGCTGGACTGCCCTGATTGTGCCGAAAAACAGTTTGGTGCGTAACGCACTTCCAGGTTTACTTGGTGTCTTTGATTTGAGCTCTTATTTTCTTTGCAGTGGCTTCATTTATCTCTTTAAGACCATGAACCTGCTGCGCATGTTCAGCTGCTTTACTGAGTACCTCTTCAACGGTATTCGCCTTGATTACATGGTTGCAGTCAAAACCGGCATCACGACATGCTAGTGTTTTCATAGTTTCGTTCTCGATTTGTTTAATGAATATTAGTTAGCGGCATCATGTCTTGGCATGGGAGCCATAATGTGAACGTAAGGCGTATTGCGCCACATGACCCAGGGGCCTCCTTGATCCGGGCTGGTTGGCAGCCCGTCCAGCATCGTTTCGTCGGGAACCAGAATCATCAGATGCGGAACTGCGTCAGTCATCCACTCATTATCTTGGGTCGGTCCGGTGGCGTATGGGTCCGTATTACTTTCGGGGGTACCGCCCTGTAGCATATAGCCAAATCCCATCTGGGTGATATTGACATCTTCTTTATTCATCCATGCATCCGCCCATTTGAGCCAGGGCTCATCCAGGCACATTGGGTCGTTGCCAGGGGTATCCGGCATGTCAGGAAGGCATGTGAAACCGTTTGTCCCTTCTTTAAGCATGGTCATTTCGCCTCCCTCTGTTGCCGGCCAGTCCATAATAGTTGCATCCATGGAAATGGAGCTTGGAGCTGCACTCATGGCACTTTTGATTTTAGCTTGATTTGTCATGGATTGAGCTAAAATCTCTCCAGCTGCTATCACGAGTAGAATGGTTAAAACAATTATTTTTTTCATCTCATATCTCCTGTTTTCTTAGTGTTATTTAAACGACCGTCAGAGGCGATCAATGATGAAAGCCAAAAAATATAGAGACTCAAATTTAGTGTTTATATTGAATAAAAACAGGGGGTTATGATACCTAATATTTCAGGGCTAAATCCGAAAAATAATTCTGGACACAGTGCTTCCGGCTCCAAAATCTAAATGGGAAGGGGGTCAGGTTTGCCCGGATTATTCTTTCCAGCCGAATCGTCGTTTGATTGATGCAAGTGTTATATCATAACGCTCGGTGCCGCGAGTGCCAAGCAGGAAGCCTATCGGCTTAAGGTGTTCTATATTTTCGCAGACTATTTTAAGCATCGCCAGGTAGGGGATAATGAGAAACATGCCCGGTAATCCCCAGATCATACCACCCGCAATAAGAGAAAGGATAGTTACAAGCGGGTTAATTTTGACATACGAGCCCGTGATATTTGGCGTAAGAATATTGTTTTCAAGGAATTGAATGATAAAGAATTGAATGATAACACCCAATGCCAGGCCGGGGGATTGGGTGCTCAGCACAAAGATAAATACAAGGCCATAGCCAATAACCGTGCCGAGGTATGGGATCAGATTGAAAAGGGCGGCCACGATCCCAAAAAGCAGCGCATATTTAACCCCGATCAGGTAAAATCCTAGCGAGTTTAATCCCACTAAAATAAGACAAACAAGAAACAGGCCTTTCATGTATTTTGGGACGACCTCGGCCGCCTGGTCGATGATATTTTGTACTGTGTCTTCCTGTTCGGAGGTTACGATCTGTGAAATAAATTCCCGGAATTTGTTGCGATAAAAAAGTAAAAGAAACGTGTAGACCGGTATCAGACCGATAGCCAGGATGGAGTTGGCCGTGGCAGTAAAAAATTGCCGCAGGTATTGTCCGGTATTACCCAGGTTGTTCATGATGGCGTCCTGCTGGGCCTTTGAAACGCCAATCAGATCGCCAAGAGCATATTGCACATACTTCATGTTTTCTTGAAACTGCTCCCTGATTTGGGGCAAGTCCTGGGAGAAGGTGGTGATCAAGACGGCGATCAAGTAGAGGGTGGCGATGACTACTGATAGGGATACGATAATCAGGATGAAATTGGTGGCAATGCGTGGAATTCCGTGGCCTTCCAGACGCTCTGCTGCAGGGTACAGCATATAGGCAAACAGAACAGACAGGAAGAAGGGTACCAACAGGTTTTTTGTGATGATAAGCGCTGCTATAATGGCAAAAGCCAACAATAATCTGATTAATGCGCGTACAGCGGTGGAATAGTTATCCATCAGTGATTTAAAATGCGTTGATTTGTCAGAAATTTATAATAGTGATTTGACTGCGATTTATTACTATTTGTGTATGAAATTGACGTTTTTATGTTCCCTTTGTTAACCGTTGCATCTTAACTTTTGTGCGTAGCAGATCAAGGATAGATTGGCCCCCAAGAGACTCTTTATTTGGGGGCACTTCTTCGATTAACAGGCGGGCAACCTGCATAGCACAGCCCCAGGAAAGGGTTACCCCAGCGCCGCCGTGCCCATAGTTATGAATGCGTAACCTGCCACTCGTCGAGCCTTTTTCAAGACGTAGTCCTTTTGATTTTTTCCTGATGTAACGATACCCGGTGTAGGCAGTGCGTTTTCGAAATTTACTAAGATTGATACCATATGAATGAGCCAAAATCTCCCGGTTTATATCGATAATGGGAGCAGGAATTTCATGACCGTCAATATTTACACTTTCAGAACCGATTGACACGCCGTCCCATTTCCCCTCACCGCTAACAGTGCCTTCAAGGCGACTTCCACCTAGTATCAATCCATCTTCCCGGGGGTAGCAGTACAGATCCTGGGCATTGCCGGCTGCGTCCGCATAGATTGGTGGTTTTGGATTATAATTGTATGAAATTTTGGAATTAGTGCATAAGCGGAGATCGTTAGTTTCCACCCGCACTAAGTGTCCCTTGAGGACAGCATTTGAATTGGTATCACCAAAAAGTGTACGCCCTGAAAGGCCACTACAATTAACGAACGGTGATGACAGGTGGTCAAGATCCCTGGGACAAAGTTCCTGGAGGGTGATGCTACCACCCAGCTCTTCATACCACGTAAAAAGCTGAGGCATATAGATCGGCCAGTCGGCAAAATAACAGTTAAACGACCAGCCGAAGAGCTCTTGCGTTGAAGGCAGAGAGGGAACATCCTTTTCAGATTTCCAGCAGTTGTCAATACGACGAAAGTTAATCATCAAAGGAGCATATTCGGGTGTTGGCTTCTCATATTCAAAAACCTCATAATGCTTGTTGATCGAGAGCCCCTGGAAATGCTGGTTATAAAGACACTCAAAAACTTGCAGGGAATCCCGGAAGTACCGGAGTACATCATCACCATAAACCGAATGCGGAATGATGGAGGCGGAGGGATAGAGGCTGGCAAACGCTGGATCCGATGGGTTTCGTGGTTGATCCGGCCGATCTCTTGTTATGATATGGGTTTGATACCCTAAAAGTTGCAACACAATACCGGTGGTAATGCCACTGACACCGGCACCAATGATTATGATTTTACACGAATTCGTTGGCAAAAGACTTTAATGAATTACGGGCAACAAGTTAGATTTCGAGTTAATCTAAATCCTTAAGCTGTGACTTTTCAACATTTTAATTCCACGGCAGGTTATCGAGATCCACATTCCCGCCTGAGAGGATTACCCCCACTTTTTTTTCAGTGACGTCAATCTTTTGATTCAACAACGCGGCAACGGGAACTGCGCTGGAGGCCTCAATAATAATCTTTGTTCTTTCCCAGACAAAACGCATCGCCTTTTTGATCTCTTGTTCAGAAACGGTAACAATCCCGTCTACATGCTCCCGGATGCAGGCAAAGGTTAGCTCTCCCAGTGAAGTCCGGAGCCCGTCGGCAATCGTTTCGGTGTGATCAAGAGGTATTAACGTGCCCGTTTTGAATGAACGAAAGGCATCGTCAGCTTCTTCAGGTTCAACACCGATAATTTTGATATCAGTCGGAGATGCAGCAATAGCCGTTCCACTGAGGAGACCTCCGCCGCCCACAGGGGCCAGAATAATATCCAGATCCGGCTGCTGATCCAATAGTTCCAGTGCCGCCGTTCCCTGTCCCGCAATAATCCGCGGATCATTATAGGGATGGATAAAGCTGGCCCCTGTTTCCTTCACCACATTTTCCAGCGTGTCCTCCCGTGCCTTCAGGGTCGCTTCACAGAAAGTGATTCGGGCACCATATCCTTTTACTGCCTCTACTTTTACATTGGGAGCATTTTCTGGCATCACAATGTATGCCGGTATACCACGCATTTGGCCCGCTAGTGCCACAGCTTGTGCATGATTCCCAGAGGAATGGGTGGCTACGCCTTTCTGGGCTTCCTCATCAGAAAGAGAGAATATAGCGTTGGAGGCTCCCCGAAACTTAAAAGCGCCTACTTTTTGGAAGTTTTCACACTTTAAATGCACCTGGCCAGCGACTTCCTTGTCAAGGGACTTGTTTCTTAAAACAGGAGTTTGATGGGCGTATTTCTGAACAATTTTGTGGGCGTGATGAATATCTTCAAGTGTGGGAATATGCAAAGGTGTCAAATTGATTGCAGGTTAACCTGTGGGAAACTAATGATTCGCTGAGAAATATTCAGAGAGAAGAGTTAAGAATTACTATTCATTAGTGTCCGGCGAAATTAATCTTTTAGGCAAAAATGGCATTTACGTTTATTACTGCAGTTTTTAGAAGGGAAATTCAATATGAACCCTTGTAATAACAGTTTTATATAATAAGCCCAGCCTCCGGCATCCGGCCTTGGTAAAGTTGACCGCCCGGAGGGGAGCGGAGGGGAGCGTGAAGAAAAATCTGCGATTTTTTTAGCGGAACGACGAGTCCTTCAGGTCAAGTTTACCCGAGCCGGCGATTTTTTTCGTTAGTTCTTTAGTCCGACTACCGGCGGATTTCATCGCTGAAACAATGAACAGCAGGAATGAGAAGTAGGGCAACTCCCAAAGTTTTTTAACGGAGAACAGTGATTAAAAATTGAGAATTAAGAATAACACATTGTTATCGTTTTGAGCTAGCTTCTACCAAAAACTAGAAATTAGAGACCAATCGTTGATTTGAGACCACTCAACAGCGATTTCCACCAGTAGTTGAATATCGATTTTTGGGGATCCCGTTTGAATGAGATTTCTCCCTCCCGCAGTGGCTGAGAGCGATTCTCAGATTTTACTTTGATATTGACAAGCATCGACAGCAACTCTTTATCGCCACCCTTATCGACCTGTTCTGGTTTTAGGACCTCGATTTTTAGTCCACTATAGTTCAGCAATAATCGGCCATTGGCAGCCTCGGTTGTCAAGTCCATTTTAAATTCCATGGAATGAATTTGGCCGGAAGTAATACTCACAAAACCAAGCGGCTCCAGCACGGGATTCAATTGCTGCATTGACATTTCACCCAGGCTGCCCTCAAGACTGTGCATGTCGGTGTTGTGCATCGGGAAGGTCGCCCTGACGGAAAGCGGGGCGCTGTTCATGATAGCGCTGTGTGCCTCTAAAATAATTGATTTTTCGTTGGCAGAGATCAGGGAATCGTTAGACAGGTTGTAAATTTTGGCATTAAGATCTCCAAAGATCACACTGCCCGGTTCCGGCACCCGGGGACGGTGCTCGGTATAAGTAATTTGGCTCCCTTCAACAGAAACGGAATCCAGTTCAACGGTAAAAGGAAGTCGTGCAAGCGCTTCGTGAAGAAGTGGGCGCCTTTTCTTGGGTGAAGCGGGCATATGTTTATCATGAAAAACCTCCATCTCGGCGTTCTTCAACTCCAAATATGTTGCCTCAAATCGGTTATGTAACAGTTGATTGCTTTGCAGGCCATGGAGGCGAATTTGCGGTATGGCAAGGTCGATACGATCAATTTCAAACCCGTACTGCTGCGCAAATTTGTATTTGGGATGCCGGGGGGTAACGACCAGGGAATCAAGTGCAGCCGTTGAATCACTGCTGGAAATAGAAAACTTTCGCAGGGAGATGTCATAAAAGTTGCCCGGGGTTTGGGTATGAAATCCTGTTACTTCGCCATCGATGGAATCGAACCGCAGAAAGGGCAGTTGAGCAACAGTAGACGGGTCGATTGTTACCCCCTGAACCTGAACGTCCAAATGATCTATTGCTGCCTCTTCTGTACTATCTGAGGGGTGTAATATGCGTGCGCTTCCATTTACTACCTGGATACTGCCTATTTTCACAGCGGGAATTTTCTTTCCGGTTTTTGATCCAGGGGATAGCGTGTCATCCTCCGTTGTGCGTCGAACACGACCTTTCAGAATTAAATCGGGCTGATGAATTACAATTTCTCCAATAGAGAGTGTATCCCCCCAGAAATAAGAAATGAGTCCGATATCTTTAACTGCAATTGTTTTGATTCTGGATGGGGCAATGTGGGCGGAATCCATTCCGGTTGAAGTGGGAAATATTTCCAAGTCCGAAACAGTCAAATCCTGCCCCCACAGGCTCAATTGCAGGTCCCCGAGTTCAAGTTCATAGTTGCTGTCCCTAAAGTCATGTCCTGCATCCTGGAGCTTACCCTGTAGATTTTGTTCCAGGTAACGTTCCACGCCATAGATTAGCAGCAGCAAAAGGGCAATAACAACTGCTGATCCGAAAAGCCACTGTTTCCCTGTAAAGCCTCTGTCTTGTTGGTTACTCTCCACCATATAACACTGCAATTATGGATTAATATTTTACTCCCTATCTAAATGATGTTCCTGCTTGGATCCCCTGAAGTTATACCTTAAAATTCAGTAAATGTTCGGGTTTGTTCAATCAGTTCCGTACCGCAGGAAGAACTAATTCCAGTAATAGTCGATTTCAGCAAAGTAAGCGCCGGGAAGCAGTGCTCAATGGTTCAGTGGGTGTTCAAAAAACATATATTTTTCTACCGGTTCTCCGCCAATCAGATGTTGCTGGATGATCTGTTCCAGCACCTCGGGAGTGCAGGAATGATACCAGATGCCGTCGGGATAAACCAAGGCAATGGGGCCGCGTTTGCAGATGCGCAGGCAGTTGGCTTTAGTACGATACACTCCACCTTTCCCATCAAGATTTAGCTCTTTGAGTCGACTTTTAAGGTAGGCCCATGATTCCAAACCGATCTCTTTTTTACAGCATTTGGGCTTGGTTTGATCGGCACACAAGAAGATGTGTCGCTTTACGGAGTCGACATGCAATTTTTTAGCTTCTTTTCGGGCCTGCTTACTCATGATTTTATTTATAAAAATGGTTTCCGGTTATTCCCAAAGGAAGTAAAGGTAATTTTCGGTGATCTACAAAATAGCAGGAGGGCAGGGGTATAGCCGGACATTTTGCTGCACGTCCAAGGCGCGAGAAAGTATGCCGCACATTGCTGAGAGCAAAAATGCCTGTAATTAGATTTTGATAGACGACAACGTTATGTAATGGGTAATCAGGTTAATTGAGATAATACCGGAAACCAAGCGCACCATTTAAACCAAAGTTGAAATCTACGATTAATATGGTCGGCGCCAGCTCGAAAAATAAATCAGCGGGGACATCCTCAAAGTCATAGTTTGTACCCAGTGGAAATCGTATGCCAACTTCTGTGTCATTGGTTATGTCATTGTAATCGAGTCTCGCACCAAAACCGTAATATAGCCGCATGATCCCCGACTCAAGGTCGAAACTACCGTCCCTGTCACCGTGAACAATGAAGTCACTGTGCATATAAAATGATGATATATCCCCGATATTAAAGGTCAATCCTCCCGCAATAGCCATGTCATCATTAAACCAGGCTTTGTAGCTAATGCCGGTGGGACCATTGATCATAGCCCCAAGACCAAGACCGTCATTTTGTGCATAAGCGGTTTCTGAAATAATGGATAAGGAAAAGCATAGAATAGTTATGGATATTATTTTTTTCATTGTCTTACCTGATTAGTTTGATTTTATTTTTATCTCATCAAGTTTGAATATTGTGCTTTTAAATGTGTTATCGGATTTCCAGTATAATATTGTATTCTTATTCCTATTACTCAATAGCTAACATACTGTTTTTTATTTTTTTATGAGCTATACAAGAAGAAAATTTTTGAAGCAGTCCTCCCTTTTGACAGGAGGATTATTTGCAGGAGCAGGAACAAGTACATTGGTTAACTCCAAAACAACCAATAGTAAAATTAAACAGAAGATGATAGAAATTGACCAGGTCAATGCTAATTTCGAACGTGAACCACTCATCAGACCTTTTGGCTTTAAGGGAGGATATCTGCGCGAAATTTGGCAAACTGCAGCCTTTGTTCGCTCATCGAACGGGAATGAGGGTGTGGGATTATGCAGCCAGAGTGTACTTTGGTCAGACTCTTCTGTGTTTGCAGCCCATTCCGAGAGTGGAGGAAATGCTTTAATGTTTGCTGTGACTGAACGGGCACTCCAGATGATTCGAGGTGAACAGTTTCAATCGCCCGTTAAACTGCAGGAAGAGATACTGGACGAACTCTATGCCTACGCTCGCGAAGTTACCTCAAATCCCGATCTGCGCACAACATTTGTGCTTAATGCGCTTGTGGGAGTAGACAATGCACTTTGGGTGCTCTACGCCAGAGAAAATGGGATCACGAGTTTCCAACAGATGCTTCCTGAAGCCTACAAATCTTCGTTAAATCACCGCCAAAAGCAGGTAGCCAGTGTTCCGGTTATTTCCTACGGTACGCCAATTAGTGAAATCAAACAAGCTGTGAAAGACGGCTATTTTTTCCTGAAAATTAAGTTGGGGCAGCCGGGAACGCAGGCGGAGATGCTGGAAAAGGATAAACAGCGTCTGACAGAGATACACAAGGCTATCGGAGATACGCACATTTCGCATACTCAAAACGGCAAAATCCCATACTATTTTGATGCTAACGGCCGCTACGAAAGTAAAGACACCCTGCTGCAACTGCTCGATCACGCCCAAAAAATTGGTGCGTTGGAACAGATTGAGATAATGGAAGAGCCTTTCCCGGAGGAGTTGACAATTGATGTGCACGACATCCCGGTGCGGCTGGCTGCCGATGAAAGTGCTCATACCGATGAAGATGCGTTGGAACGAATAGAAATGGGGTACGAAGCGATCGCCCTGAAGTCGGTAGCCAAAACGATGAGCATGACCATGAAAATTGCCCAGGTAGCATACGAACACGATGTCCCCTGTTTTTGTGCCGATCTTACAGTGAACCCGATTTTAATTGAGTGGAATAAAATCGTGGCGGCAAACGTCGCTCCGTTTCCGGGGTTGGGAATGGGATTACTAGAGACCAACGGGCATCAAAATTATGATAACTGGGAAAAGATGCAGAGCTATCATCCCTATCCTGATGCTCAATGGAGCCAGACTCAAAATGGAGTATTTCACTTGGGCGATGACTTTTATGAGAAAAGCGGTGGGATTTTTGAAACTTCAGAGCACTACGCTGATTTAGTACGTTCACCCATGACTTCAGATGAGTAAAGCTCCCTCGTATTTTAGCAGCCATTTCTTTCGGTCAATGCCTCCCGAATATCCCACCAGCTTTCCATTCGCCCCGATGACGCGGTGGCAGGGGATGACGATCGGTAGTGGGTTTTGTCCATTGGCCCGACCCGCAGCGCGTATACTATCTGGATTTCCAAGCTTCTCAGCCAGCTCTTGGTAGGTTATCGTCGTTCCATATGGAATATTTGACAATACTTTCCAAACACGCTGCTGGAACTCCGTTCCTTCCGGTTGCAGGGGTAAGTCAAATGTTTTGCGTTTACCTTCGAAGTATTCCCGGAGCTGGGCACGTACTTTTAAGAGTACCGGGTGTGATGTGCGCGCTCCATCAGGTCGGTCGGTAAATATTATTTTCCTGATATAATTTTCATTTACCGTTATTTGAAGAGTACCTACAGGGGTCTCCAATTCATCAATTTTCATCTTTAAAAGGTTTAAATACCGTTTTTGACCGTTCTAGATTGCTGGTATAATCCTCAAAAAAAGTTTACGAAAAAAATGAAATTAATTTGTAACACTCTGGGTGGGCGTTACTCTTAATAAATAGAACAAGCGTTCAAGTTTGTCTCTCTAAGACCCTAAATCTAGTCTCAACTAGATCTTTTTACTAGTTAGTCAACTAGTCACTCCTAAATGCTGAAACCTAAAGCATAAATCCCGGAATGGATAATTCCGGGATTTAATTTTTTGTGAATATTCTCCTTCCTTTAATCAAACTCAGACCTATCAATACAAAAATTCCCGCCAACCCGGCCGTAAACAGGAATGTACCGGTGATACCTGAAACTCCATAAACCAAGCCCAGAAGAACGGGGCCCAAAGCCTGTCCACCTCGAATAACAGTCCAGTTTACAGATAGAAATGCAGCGCGGTGTTCACTGGGTGCCTGATGTGTGAGCAGGTTGAGTACGCTTGGTATATTAATACCCTGGGCAAATCCAAACAGGGCTATGGGAGCCATCAGAAGCCAGATGTTACCGACAAACGGGATCATCAGGAAAACACTGATGTAGATGACAGCCGCCGCTACAATTAGGTTCGCTTCTGAAAAACGTGCGGCCAGCTTCCCAAGTTGAGAGGAAGTTAGTGCAGTAACAAATGACGACCCTGACAGAATAATGCCGATTACAAAGGATGATTTGCCAAAACGTTGATCCATGAGAATGGGAAAAAATGTGAGATATGCGCCATAGAGCATCACGAATGTCAGGAAATTTGCGGCAAAAAGCCCGATTACTTTTTTCGATTTGATTGAACCGAAAATATTGGCAAAATATTCCTTTAGTTCCGTACCATTCTCAGGCTCAGGATTACGTAGAGAAAAGAGTACATACAGCCCCGCCGGGATGGCCAGCAGTGAGAGGTAGAAAGGGAAAAACCAGCCCAGTGTAGCAAGTGCTCCACCCACGGCGGGATACGAAGCTGTCCCCACACTTAATACGCTTGCGTTATATCCCATGGCCGTAGCCCGGCGATTACCGGAATACAGATCTCCAATTAAGGTGACATTCAAAGCCCCAAGGGACGCTCCGCCAATACCTTGCAGGAAACGAAGAACCAGCAGCCAGGTAAAATTGGGGGCGTATGCACAAGCGGTACCGGCGATTCCAAAAATAAAAAGAGAAGGAATTAAAATGGCTTTGCGCCCGATGCGGTCGGCCAGTACGCCCAGGACCGGCGTCAAAAAAATACCGGGCACTGTAAAAAAGGTGATCAACAACCCGATCTGCTCATTCGAAACGTTCAGCACGCGCGCCATTTTGGGCAGGGCAGGGGCAATGCTGGCTACCCCCATCACAGCCGAGAGGGTTACACAGAATATAACATACAGGTTTTTGTCTTTGAGGAGAGGTCTATGTTCGTCTACCGTTTTTGATTGAACCAATAGTAGTAGTTAGATATTATCTGATGTTTTGAAGCACCCATAATCAAGAATGGACACATATCATTCCAAAACTATTCCACCCGGCCGTTGTTTGACAACCGGGTGATTGGCAGAGTATAAATACCCACTCTGTCAAAAGTAAATACGATAGAGCAATGAAATGTTTCTACCCGGTTCGGGCACCAAATCTTTTATCCTGGAGAGATGACTTCGGTATACCTCATTGAGCAGATTATCAACATTCAGGGATAACGTATGGAGGGTCGTTCCGGTCTGGAAACGATACTGCCCATAAAGATCCCAAACGGCATACCCATTCGTGGGCGTCTCAAAATCACCGGTTCTGGTTTGGTTGTCTGCAAATCGGATATTGGTTCCGGCCTGGAACGCACTTTTTGCATATTTTAGCCCAATAGAGCCTTTAAGAGGGGGGATCATCGGCAGCGGCTGCCACCTACTACCGGATTGCTGCTCGCTTACTTTTCGTTTGGCATGGGTATAGCTGAGAGATCCCGAGAGAGCCCAATGATCCAATAGCTGAACCTGGGAGGAGACTTCAAATCCCTGGAACAGTGCGTCTACCCCTGTAAACTGGTAAATGTTGAGTGACGGGAACCGGGGACTTTGCCGGCCGGTGTTGCGGGGATAGATATAGCTGTCGAAAGAGTTGTGATAGAGGCTAAATTCGGCCGTGGCCATGTTGGTTTTGTACCGCAAAAATACCTCCTTGCCCAGCCCTCGTTCGGGCTCCAGATCGGGGTTGCCGACCTCGTATGAGTAGGAAGCCAGGTGAGGACCTTCAGAATAGAGTTCTTCAGCTGAAGGAGCGCGAAAGGAATGCATCCAGGTGGTGCCTGTATAAAATCCTTTGCCAAGATCGTAGATGGCAGACGCGGAACTGCTCAGCGCATTAAAAGATCGTTTCCGGATGAAGCCGATGGATGAGCCGGCATCCTCCTCAGCGGGGACGGTATTCACGTAATCAAAACGGGTGCCCAGCTCCAGGTGAAGGGCCCCGATATCTTTTTCTTCAATGATATATCCCGCTAGACTGTAGGTGTCTGAGTCCGGCGTACGAGCGCCTTGGATGGCGTAATTTTTTGTTTCACCCCAAATCCCGATTTTACCATTGTCAAAAAAAGCCAACTTTTCGTGTCTGGCAAAAAGGGAGGCATTCCCCGTTAAAACGCCAAATTCTGTTCCTGTTTCGCCACTCGATTCAATCTCCCTGTGGTAATAATTTTTATAGGACAGATCCGCATTTACTGATTTAAATACCGAATTGTTGATAAACACCTCTGAGCCGGTCTCTGCTTGGTATTTTCGCATCTCAATGTCTACACCGTTGGGATGTCCCCCGTTGGGATCGGGTGGAATTCCATAGTGATTCAGGTACATACTTGATGCGATGCCGGCATATCCCCAGGGTTGGATATAACTGAGTCCTACCGCGTTGTTTGTTGATAAAATACCTGAATTTTGGAGTGTGCCGTTGGGGGTGTCAATATTTCTGGCCGTTCGCAGATTGCCATCAAATTTAAGTGCCAGGTTCTTCCCCAGCGGGGCACCGGCCTCCAGCCCGGCAACTGCCCCGGTGTTGACCGATTCTCCCTGCAGGCTGGCACTGCCGTGCAGATGATCGGGTTGGGTGGGAGCTATTTGATTGCGAACAATGTTGATAACCCCTCCAATTGCATTGGCACCGTATTGCAGAGCGGCCGGTCCGCGGGCAACTTCGATCTGTTCAGCGGCCATGGGATCAACCGTGACTGCGTGATCGGAAGATTGTGATGAGACATCGCCAGTGCGTTCGCCATCCTGCAGGATTAACAGGCGTTCTCCTCCCAACCCCCGCACCACCGGGCGGCTGGGAGCCGATCCCATCGATCGGGAGCTGAACCCGGGGATGTCATCAAGTGTGCTGGCCAGTGTCGTTCCCAGGTCTTGGCGCAACTCTGTACCGGAAATGGTTTTGGATGCATGTTCAAGACTGGAACCGGTCCCGCGTTCCCGGGTGCCTACGACCTCTACAGCTTCCGAACTCAGTACCGTGGGGTTCAAGGAGATGGAAATCTGTGTTGTTTCATTGTTGGCAATAGTGACCTCGCGAGAGACCGTTTGGTATCCCACGCGATAGGTGGTGAGTGTATAACTGCCGGCCGGAATATTGTCTATTTGAAACGTTCCATCACTGTGGGCGGTTATCGTTCGATTCAATTCTTCGAGGTGCAGGTAGGCAAAAGCCACAGGTTCTCCCGTATCTCGATCGCTGACTTCACCAGCCAGTGATCCCGACCCCTCTGGATTTGATGCGGAAAGAGTTTGAGTCCCCCAAAATATTATGAGAATAATGAATATGCTGGGTATGCTTATTTTAAACATAAGTATTTAAACTTAAATGTAGGGGCAAGGGTCAAGACCTTGCCCCTGAAGAATTGGAATTATGCTGGAATCAAGAGTTACGCCGGCGGAGCGTTTACTTTTACCTGGATTGCCCCTTGTTTATCTACACTAGGTGTTTCCAAATCGGAGTGATCTCCGTGCATTAGCTGTAGCTGAATTGTCGATTCTCCGGCACTTTTGGCGATAATGTGGAAGCTCCAGCGCCCATCTTCGTCATGCTGCTCAATTTCGATCACATCCTGATTTTGAATGTTCCACCCGAGGGAGTACCCCTCATCGAGATCTTCCGCATGAATATGCTCCCGCTCTTCATTCAAGAATTCTACGGTAATAAGCGAGGTTTCTTCTCCCTCAGTCAGTGTGAGGTTGCCGGTTACTTGCCCGTCGAAGAATTCAATAATGGTTTCGCCATTCATGACGAGTTGCAGGCCTTCCGGTTCGGTGTGCTCGTGCTCTTCACCAGAGCTGGCGGGATTCGAGCAGGCAGTTATAAGTGTTGCGACGGTCAACAGGAACAGACTTACGGTTAATGTAGAAGTATTAAAATATTTCATAATCTAAAAATGGTTGTAAATAATAAATTCAGTTCGAAACGGATAGATCACATTACACCTCGACTGCTATCAATTAGCAGAGCGGCGCGTTCGTCATCAATCGTTTATAGGGATGGTGCGATATATTAGCCAATGGAAGGGGGAGATCGGCCTTTATTTACAACCTCGAATACAAGGGTGAGAAAGATATCATCTTCTAAATGGAGTTCTTTTGACGAATAGAGTGTTACTCCCCTGGAATTGTCGACAGGTAAATCGGTATTGAAGAGATATCCACAAATCGGGCATGGTGTGGTATCCGGGGAGAGGCAGTTTCCTGTATCAGCATAATCTTCCGGATGGTGATGGTGCCATTCCAGTTCGTGGTGGGAGTGAAGCGTGGAAATAGTAAGCCCGGTGGTCAGGAAGACCATCAGTAAGCAACCGACCAGTGATTTGAGCTTACTTTTCATAGTTAAGGTTGAATCTTTATCTACAATTCAAGGCTCGATATTAAAGGAAATAACGTAGTTATGCGAACTTCATTTCGTTAAAGTTTTTGTATTCAGTTTAGTTTGGGGAACAACCTACTAACTTCCTATCGTTGCAAATCAAAATTTCATAGAGGGAAACACTTTTAGCGATTGAAAAGTAGCCTTTGTGTCATCCTGAACTTGTTTCAGGATCTCATAGAGTCTCTATCTTTGATATCGACTCTCAACAGATCAGCGCTTAGTGCTACTACGAGTTTCCCGACCGCTGTCGGGAGTCCGGGATGACACAGAGGGTATTTTGGGGTTCTTTGCCATCTAATCAACCGCTAAATACGTTAGAGGTAAGTAATATTAGATTGTTTTCCAATGATTATGAAAGGGAAGTTCAAATCATTATTCTTCATAATTGTTCAATGGAAGCGCCCGATAAATACGTAGCTACACTTTGAATATTTAGTTAACAGGGATTAAAATTCTGCTCATGGTTGGGCTGGGTGAGTATAAAAAAGCAGGGTAACTCATTCTTCTGATAAAAGCTTGTACCATTTTAGTTTGTTAGTGACCTCGGCCATCTACAAATGAACAATAGGGGAATATTTCGAACACCAATAATAACAATTTTACTACTATGCGCCGGATTACCGCAGTCATCTCACTGCTATTTTTAACGCTAATATTTCAAAGCCACACTTTTGCCCAGGAATCAGAGGTTGATCGCGAATACAAACTGGAAGCCAAAATAACAGGCTATACCGGTATCGGTGGATCTATTGATGGCATCAGGAACCCGGTGCTCCAGGCGAAAAAGGGTGAGAGAGTTCGAATCACTATTGAAAATGGAGAGACTCTGACCCATGACATCGTTATGGAAAAGCTGGGAGTGAAAAGTGAATCCATCATAGATAAGGGAGCAACGACCAGCATCACATTTGTAGCTAAATCAAATGACACGTATTACTGTAGTATTCCCGGTCACCGCAAGGCCGGTATGGAAGGAGAATTTGAAATTATTGAAGCCACTTCCGAAGAGGTCGTTGCCCAAGGCGTTCCACCAGAGAAAGATGGAGAACCGCTAAATATGGATTTTGAATATAGTACACTAAATAATTGGACGGCAGAAGGCGAAGCGTTTGAAGACCAACCGGTATCTGACCGGTCAACGGCCGTGTATGGGGAGGATATGAGCATTAATTCCAGCGGTCAGTTTTACGTGAGCAGTGGTGGGACCAAGCATTCAACGGAAACCGGAACGTTGACATCGACGTCGTTCAAAGTAATCCATCCTTACGCGGCGTTCAAGGTTTCAGGTGGGGCACTTAAAGAAACGCGCGTTGAAATCCTGAATGCTGAAACTGATGAGGTTATCTTTGAGATTACCGGCAACGATCACCACCGACTCCGCCCTGTTGTGGTGGATCTGCAGAATCACGTTGGGGAGCAGATCTATATCAAATTGATAGACAATGAGACAGGCATCTCCCAAATCCCCTACATCGGGGACAACATCTGGGCTCATATCAGCTTTGATGACTTTCGTTTTTATTCCAAGCGACCCGAATTTCCCGATGAGCTTCGTCCCGAAGAGATCGTCATTCTTCCTCCGAGAGACATTATCGAAAATGCGGGACTTTCTGGAGAAGAAGCAGTAAAAGAGATGGATTTGCCGGACGAATTTACTGTAAAGCTCGCAGCTTCCGAGCCAAGGGTGGTCCGGCCGATAGCATTTACCATAGACGATCGAGGCAGAATATGGGTGGCTGAGGCGCATACCTACCCTGAAAAAGCGCCGGAAGGAGAGGGTGAAGATCGTATCCTGATCTTTGAAGATACCACCGGTGATGGCAAGCTCGACAAGCGAACGGTTTTTATTGAAGGACTTAATCTTGTTAGTGCTATTGAGGTGGGCCACGGCGGTCTCTGGGTCGGGGCTGCCCCGGAACTTCTGTTTATTCCGATTGATGAAAGTGGCAATAAACCGGCTGGCAAACCCCAAGTTTTATTGAATGGATGGGGCTATGACGATACCCACGAAACCCTGAACAGTTTCCGTTGGGGACCTGACGGATGGCTTTACGGTAACCATGGAATATTTACACATTCAGAAGTTGGGAAGCCCGGGACGCCGGAGGATGAGCGGGTAAAGCTGAATGCGGGAGTTTGGCGATATCATCCCAAAAAGCATGAGTTTGAAGTGTTCGCTTATGGCACAAGTAATCCCTGGGGACTGGATTTCAACAAGTACGGGCATCCTTTTATAACCGCGTGTGTGATTCCTCATCTTTTTCATGTAATCCAGGGCGGAAGATATAATCGGCAGGCCGGACAGCATTTTAATGCTCATATCTACGACGATATCAAGACGGTAGCTGACCACGTGCACTGGGTGGGAGACAACGGTCCCCATGCTGGTAATTTCCGTTCTGGGTCAGCAGGCGGAGGGCATGCCCACGCCGGGGCGATGTTCTACCAGGGAGCCGAGCACTGGCCGTCTCGATACGACAATACATTGTTTATGAATAATATCCACGGCTACCGGATGAATGCGGATAAAATCATCCGCAAGGGTTCTGGGTATACGGCTTCGCACAGCAAAGATTTTCTTAAAACTCATGATGCGTGGTCGCAGTGGCTGGATTTCCGCTACATGCCGGGCGGCTCGGTCTACGCTATCGACTGGTATGACAAAAACCAGTGTCACAGTCCGAATCCCGCAGTTCATGACAAGACGCTAGGCCGGATTTTTAATATTCGGCATGAGAAGGATGAGTATGTGCAGGTCAATTTGAAAGAAAAGTCCAGCTTAGAACTCGTGGAATATCAACTGCATGCAAATGAGTGGTATGTGCGGCATGCACGTCGGATCCTGCATGAACGCGGGCCGGATGAAGAAGTGCATAAAGCATTGAAAGAGATCCTGAATCAAAACCCGGATGTTACCCGAAAGCTCAGGGCACTGTGGGCACTGCATGTAACGGATGGGCTCACAGATCAGGATTATATCGGTTTGATGGATCATGACAGCGAGTACGTCAGAAGCTGGGCAATTCAACTGCTGGCTGAGGATGAAAATGTGCCTGACAGGGGGGTAAAGAAAATCGAGGAGATGGCGCGAAATGATAATTCGGCATTAGTCCGTTTATATATTACATCGGCCCTTCAGCGGATAGAGCCGACGCGAAGATGGAATGTGCTGGAAGGACTTTATGCGCATTCTGAAGATGCTGACGATCACAACCTGCCACTGATGGCGTGGTTTGCCGCCGAACCGCTGATAGAGCAAGATATGGACCGTGCGTTGGATATGGCTATGAATGCCGAACTGCCTACTATTTTGCCCTACACCATCAAGCGTGTCGCGGCTATCGGAACGGACCAAGCGATGCAGGCGCTTGAAGAAACCGAGAAAAAGCTAAAGGATAAGCCAAACAGGGGTCAATTTGACCAGGCGCAGCAGGAGCTCGATCTGATTTTTGGTCAAACTGATTAACTATTTCCAAATTCACTGGAGATCATAAAATGAAAAAAGTACACGTCAGTGTATTGGCTGTTATGATAATCGCAGCCGGTGTCACTATTCTTTCCTCATGTCAACAATCCAAGGGACAGGGCGGAGACTATACTATTCATAAATTTCAAAAGATCCAGTTGTCTTCCGCCTTTTATGCAGAAGGGGCTGGAATTGGTGACATCAATCAAGACAACCAGCCCGATGTCATTGCGGGATCATACTGGTATGAAGGCCCTGATTTCAAAACGAAGCATGCATACTACGAGCCCAGGGAGTACGATCCCTATAAATATTCCGACAATTTCATCGTGAATATTGAGGATGTAAACGGGGACGATCGGAATGATATCCTGATGGTGGGATTTCCCGGTGAGGCTGCCCACTGGTTTGAGAACCCCGGAAGCGGGGACGATTACTGGAACCGCCACCTGATTCATGAACGCGTTGATAACGAATCGCCACAATTTTATGATCTGAACCGGGATGGCCAGCTGGAACTGGTATTTCATACGGATGGATATCTTGGATACGCCACACGGAACGCCGATGATCCTACCCAGCCTTGGTCGTTTACCCGCATTTCCGAGCAACATGACTGGGGGAAATTCACCCATGGTCTCGGTATTGGGGATATCGATGGTGATGGACTGGAGGATATCATGAAGAAAGAAGGCTGGTGGAAGAATCCGGGCAAAGATCAGCTGAACAGCCAATGGGAATATCACGAAGTGGATTTTGGGGCCGATCAACAGGGAGGCGCACAGATGTATGCCTACGATGTTGATAGTGACGGACTGAACGATGTAGTAAGCAGCCTGAATGCCCACTATTGGGGCTTGGCATGGTTTCGCCAGACCCGGAATGAGGATGAAATCACCTTTGAACAAAACATCATTATGGGAGATTCGACCGCTGATAACCGCTACGGCGTTAAATTTGCTGAAATACATGCCATCGATCTCGTGGATATGGACAATGACGGGGTGAAAGACCTGGTGACCGGGAAGCGATTCTGGGCACACGGTCCCGATGGATACGATTTTCATAACAATGCCGCCGTTCTCTACTGGTTTAAACTCGACCGAAGTGGCCCTGAAGTAACCTTTGTACCGTACCTGGTGGATTATGACTCTGGAGTAGGCGTAGAGGTAGACACAGGCGATTTGAGCGGGAATGGCTACCCCGATATTGTGGTGAGCAACAAAAAGGGTACATTTGTATTCCTGAATCAACCAGAATCGGTGAGTCGAGACGTTTGGGAATTCAATAGACCTGACCCGATAGAGATTTCAGAGTAAATGCATTTTAAATGAAAGAATGCGTTTAGCGGTTAAAAAGCAGGCTTTGTGTCATCCTGAACTTGTTTCAGGATCTCGCAGGGCCTCTGCCGTTGATCTCAGCTCTCAATAGATCAGCGTTTGGTGCCCACACGAGATCCCGGATCGGGATCCGGGATGACACAGAGGATATTTCTCGGTTCTTTGCCATCTAATCTAACCCCTAAACACGTTTGAAAGAATGTGTGTTGAGCAACAAGGTGGAGGGATAACGCTTTTCAAACAATTCTTCTCCCAAAAGAAGCTGATGAGAGTATTGGGGTCGTCAATTATTTTTATTCTATCTCTTTCTCACATGGGATTTTCCCAGTCAAAGAGTGAAGCGGTGGAATGGATTAATACGCAGGGAGAGGAGACCATACAGCGGCTTACGGGCAACATCTCCCTGTACTGGGAACTCGATGAATACGGCTCGTTTCGTGTTACTGATTTTAATCCTGAGGATAAACAGTTGGCCCAAAAATATACCTATCTAAATTTGTATGAGCTTGACCCGAAAAGGACGTCGATCCGGGAGAAATCAAATAAAAGCAGAAATAAGATTCTCATTTTGAGTTGTCGAAAGGAGAAGGGAAGCTGCATTAAAATCAGGCATGACTATAGGGATTCCAGCTTAAAGTCTAAGGAATCTGCCATATACGCATTTCTCTTAGAGAGCGATTATGATGGAAACGAGGAAGAAAAACTGTTGAAGTACCTAAAGTGGGCCATTGAATTTTTCAATGAATCCTCAACTGTTGATGGGAAATAATAATGACCAACGTATTTACCGGTTGAATTTAGAGCTACTATACGGTTTCTGCGCGATCTGCGTAATCAGCGGGAGAACGACAGGGCCCGCAGATGACGCGGATTCCGCAGAATGTCTGATACATCCATCGTTATGGTCGCCCGTGAAGATGACTAACCAGGAAACGCGTTAAAGGCCATCAGTATAACAGCATTACCATCCCGATAACAATACAGATAAATCCCGTTGCAGTGATAAATTTGGTTGGAAAATATTTCCAATGGCGGTCCTCGTAATGCTTGATGCCGCTGATCATCAGGGTTCCGATGCCGAAGCCAATCAAAAAATAAGTGATCATCGCTATATCGTTCTGACGTTAATTGAAAATGCCTGTGCGGGATTTTGCCGGGTTACTTGGTTGATTTCCTGATCTGTGAAACCAGAAGCTTTAAGCATAGGGATAAAAGTGTTGATGAGAACGTCCATTGGGCGTTTAGCTACGCCGTCAGGGGGATAGGTGGATCCATCATGGCCCAGCAGAATATGATCCAGCATCCCTTCTTCTTTAAAAGCTCGTATTAATTGCAGATGATGATTTACGGTGCTGGTACTGTCCGCATACCCGTTCAGGTAATTTGGGGTTCGGAGTCCGTCCAGGGAGATCCACGCTCCTTTTTTTGCCGCCCGGAGCAATGCTTTCGGGCTATCCATATTTTGAGCATGCACCCACACCCAGGCCGAGGGATGTACACCTTCTCCCCCTAATATTTGCAGCTGCTGATCGACCGCTTTGGGATTATCCGAGGTATGAATCTGAAGCAGGAGCCCTGTTTCACGATGCGTCAGCGCAGCTGCCCGGACCAGCTTGGCGTCGATATCGGAAAGGGGACCGGAGTCGACCCCGATCTTCACAAATCCCGGCTTAATTTCTGTTCCCTGGATGCCGTTTTCGAATTCATCAATCCAGCGAGCAGCCAGCTTTTCAGGACTCTCATTATATGCGTAACCGGGAATATAATCATCACCGGCAGCCCCATAGATACCGGTGTTGGTTAGAATGTTGATTCCACTCTGTTCTGATATTTTTTTGAGTAAAGCTATATTTCGCCCAAAATAAGCCGCGGTGCAGTCAACAATCGTCTGGCAGCCCAGTGAGTTTATATATTTCAGATAGGGCACTACCTGTTCGAGCACATCAGCTTCATTATATTGGCCCGGCTCCTCGGCTGGGGGACCGAAACGAGAAAGAATATGTTCGTGTACCAACGTAAACCCCAGTTTTGTGCTCGGGATGGTACCGGTTACAGTATTTACGGCATCAGCCAGTGGCGTCTTGGTTGGAGTGCTGAATATTGAATCTATTCCCATAGAAAAAAGTAAGGCTGAGGCAGAAGTAGATTTAATAAACTCTTTTCGATCCATCAGGATTGGATTTGAGTCGAAATTGACTCCACTAAATTAAGAGAGTTATTTAAAAAGTCCACTCCGTTTTATGGTATGTAATGACAGCGATACTTCACGGATTACAATAAATGAATCGGACTGCCGTAAACATATCGAGAGCTAAGTAAAAGGTATGGAGATGAAGGCGTACACGTTGATTTTAACAATATTCTTACTGGCTGTCACTGCCAGTCTGGAAGCTCAACAAATAGTGAAACCCAAAGTTCAACAGGATCCGTTGTCATTTGGATTAATTCAAGAGGATTCGCTGATCACAATCCTACCTAATTTTTTGAAACCTCCCAAAAATAAGCAGCGAGATAATTGCATCGATTTTAACATGCCGATCTACAAACCAAGCGAGGAGTTCAGGGATGCGATGCCGCAGATGTCCGCCCCGGACCTGGAATATAACATGCCGGTTATAGTACCGGACAGCAGCTGTTGGGAAGGGACGAAGTCAAAAAATAATAAATAACCTTGGCTCGGCATAAAACTGAGAGAGGATTATAAGTCTTAATAAAGAGTTTTTCTCCATGATTATCAGGGAGGAAACAAAGCCTGCTCTACGAAACCTTGTGCGTAGCAGAGGATGGGTGTTGATCGAGGTTCCCGCACTTTACTATTCCCATAATCTCAAAAAAAATGATGCCCTGTAACTGTATTTGCCTCTTGGTGACCCACTCTTGTTCTCTCCCTACAAGCAGGGAGAGAGACTCGTTGATTGAGATTAAACCGAAGGCGTTGAGCAGTTAGGAAATGCCTTTCAGTCATCCTGTACCTTTAGTCCTGAGCTTGACTCGGGATCTCATTCAGGATCTGGGAAAGATGACAAACGTTGATATTGAACCGAAATAGAATCAACGCATATACCCTTGCGAGATCCTGCATCGGGGTACAGGATGACTGAGAGATTCTATTGTAGATTATGGCTTCACAACTCAACCGCTAAATGTTAAACCGACTTCTATTAGAATTAATCCCCCGAGCAAGTGATAAGGCTTATCTATTTTTTAACTCAATACGTTCACGGCAATAATTCTATCTCCATTCAGCTACTTTGTGCCTGAAGCAAACGGACACTCTGCTTCTACGGTTTTGTCAAGCCCCCAAATAAAAAAGAGCTGCCATCTTTTGGAAAGATGACAGCTCTGTGAAATGAGATAAACTCTTCTTTTAAACTGCGACCATCTCTTTCAGCGTAACGCCGATATCGGCAGGACTGTCAACGACGGTAACGCCCGCAGCTCGCAGGGCCTTCTTCTTATCTTTGGCCGTTCCCTGTCCACCGGAAATGATGGCACCGGCGTGTCCCATTCGTCGTCCGGGAGGGGCCGTGCTACCTGCAATGAATGCAACAACGGGCTTGTCCACATTCTCCTTGATGTAGGCAGCTGCTTCTTCCTCGGCTGTTCCACCAATCTCACCAATCAGTACAATCGCTTCGGTGTCAGGATCGTCCTGGAACAGTTTTACGGCGTCGGTGTGGGTGGTTCCAATGACCGGGTCGCCGCCAATACCGATTGCGGTGCTCTGACCCATACCCGCCTTGGTAAGCTGATCGACCGCTTCGTATGTAAGCGTTCCTGAACGAGAGATCAGTCCAACTTTGCCGGGCGTGAAAATATTGCCGGGCATAATGCCAATTTTCGCCTCCCCGGGAGTAATAACTCCAGGACAGTTTGGGCCGATGAGCGTAGCTCCGTGACTGTTCACAATCTGCTTGGCCGTCACCATATCTTTAACCGGGATTCCTTCCGTAATACAGATAATTACCTCAATACCTGCAAATGCGGCTTCCGAGATCGCATCTCCCGCAAAAGCCGGGGGTACAAAAATAACCGAAGTGTTAGCTCCTTCTTTTTTTACTGCATCTGCGACAGTGTTGTAAACAGGTCGATCTAAATGTTTTTGACCACCTTTACCGGGGGTAACACCTGCTACTACATTCGTTCCATATTCAATCATTTGTTCTGCATGGAAACTACCTTCGCTTCCGGTAATGCCCTGAACAACCAGTCGTGTGTCGTTGCCTACGAGTACGCTCATGAATCAGAATTTCTGGGTTGAATTAGCGTTTAATTTAATCGGTGGGAATATACCGACTAAAGGGTTATTTGCCAAAAGTGGATGAGGGTTTATTTAATGGAATAAAGAAATTTTCAAGAGCAGTCAAATAATTTGTGTTAATTTCCCCGGTAGGCCAAAGTAATTTAAATGAACAGGTCAATTGTTATCGGTATTTCATATCTACTCCACTGCAAATGCCCGTTTCTTACTACTTTACAGGCTGCTAAAGCCCGAATTATGGATTTTGTGCGGGCACGGCTGCAACGTGCTCCAACAAGCCCTACTCATTTGATAAGGTATCTTTCCCGTTACCATCTTTCTTCAGTCGTCTGTCCCCTGACGAAAGAGGGGCTGCGACTGCGGCTTGCCTATCCTGTTGCCCCTTCTTAGCGGACGATCGGTGTACCCTTTACTACTCAGTCCTACCGAGCTTTACTGCCTGGCCTTCCTGTCCTTATAAGCACCGAGCGTGTGATATTACCATATCATGCTATATGATATTACTATATCATGGTGTGGGATATGGGTATATCATCCTGTCCGATATTATAATATCACGGGGCACGATATACTAATATCATGGAGTACGATATTGCAATATCGGAGTGTAAGAGATGGTAATATCAGGCAGGATACATAGTAAAGGAGATCCCGGCCGTAGTTATAAGGATAGGCAGGCGGAGTAGTAAGCCGCCGAGCGGCTACAGGCCCTAATCACCAAGATACATGAAGGATATACAAAGAACCACCAGCAAAACTTTGTGATACTCTGAGTCTACTTCGTGCCTATTTGTGTAACGCATATTTGGAGCAATAAAGCAATAGTTGATGGTGAAACTAGACTGGTTTTCTCTTATTATTATTAAGACATTTATCCACTGCTATGATACCAGACGAAAAGAAAGAGGAAATTCGCGAGACGGCCGACATTGTCGAGGTAGTGGAAGACTATGTCAAGCTGAAACGCTCGGGCCGCAGTTACAAAGGCCTGTGTCCATTCCATGACGAAAATACCCCTTCTTTCCATGTAACGCCGGATCTGGGGATCTATAAATGTTTTGGATGCGGAGAATCGGGTGATGTGTTCAACTTCGTGATGGAGATGGAGGGTATCGGCTTTGTGGAGGCGATGCGCACGCTGGCTCAGCGATTCGGAGTCTCCCTACCCGAAGAGGATGACCCGGAATTTGATGAAGAACACAACCTGCGGGAAGGTATCTATCACGCCCTGCGCTATGCCGGCGTCTATTACTATCGGCAGCTGATTGAAAGCAATGAGGCAGAGCAGGCCCGGCAGTACCTCCAGGAGCGGGGCTACAACCGGGAAATTATGCAGAAATTCGGGTTGGGCTATGCCCCGAGGGAAGGAGAAAAGCTCTACAAAGCGGCCGTCGATTCAGGTTTAAATGAAGAATACTTGTCGGAAGCCGGCCTCATCAAACCCAGCAAGCGTGGCGAGGGCTATTACGACACCTTCCGCGGGCGACTGATGTTCCCGATATTCAATCCATCAGGAAAAGTGATCGCTTTTGCAGGGCGGGTGCTGGGGAATGAGAAAACCGCCAAATATATCAACTCCCCACAGACCAAAGTCTACAATAAAAGTGAAGTGCTTTATGGGGTCAACTTTGCCAAAGGGGGCATCCGCAAGTCGGGTGACGTATTGCTGGTGGAGGGCTACACCGACGTGATCACGCTCAATCAGAATAACATTGATAATGTGGTCGCCTCCAGTGGCACCTCGCTGACTCCGGGACAGATGCACCTGTTGCACCGTTATGGCGATGCGATAACAATGATCTATGACTCCGACTCCGCCGGGCAGCGAGCGATGAAGCGCGGTATCAACATAGGGCTGGCCGAAGGGATGGACGTAAAGCTGCTGGAACTGCCACAGGGCGAGGATCCCGACTCATTTGTACGCCAGTTCGGGGAGGACTCATTCCGTGAGCTGAAAGAGGAAAATTCAGAGGATTTCCTGCACTACCTGGTTCATAAAGCGCAGGAAGATGGCAGCTGGGATGAAGAAAAGGAAAAGGTAATTACTCTAATCCTGGAATCGATCGCCCACATACCCGACAAAATTAAGCGAGAGGTCAAAGTTCAGAAGCTGAATGAGATCTCAAAAATTGGTGATCGGGCGCTTTTTGAAGAGCTGGGAAAGATTCTGAAGGAGCTTAAGAAGCAGAAAGAACGGGCCCGAAAACGGAAGAAAAGGGAAAGGGAACGAGAGCAAAAGCGACAGCGGGAAGAGCAGCAGCAAGCCCCCGTTCCACACCAGCCTGATGGTCATACACGGGCTTTTGAACAGCAGGTTGAGAATTCGAAACCGCAACGGAGAGCAAAGCCCAAAACGCCCCCGGGCAAGAAGCCGAACTATGAGAAAGAACTCATCCGCCTGATGCTGATGTATGATCGGACCATGATCGATTATATCGGTTCGCTCTGTAATGAGCAGCAGTTCGAGAATGAGCAGTTGAAGACATTTTACCTGGATATCATCGAGCGATATAAAGAGGAAAAGGAGGTTTCGGTGCAGGTGTATGCCGATCGGGAGCATCCCTACCCCCAGCTGGTGGGAGAAATTGTACTGGAAGAGCACTCGGTAAGTGAGCGACATCCTGAGAAAACCGGGGTGCGGTACAAGCGTGATAAAAATCCTTATATGACGGCAAAAGGAGCCCTGAAAGCCCTGAAGGTTCATTACCTGGAAAGCCTTCAGCGTGAGCTCCAACAAAAATATGATCAATGTGAAACCACCGAGGAGCGCAAGAAGGTGATGCGAACGATGAAAGAGGTTGGCAGGCAACGTACCCTTTTGCAGAAAACTCCCCCCGACGAACTCTTCCCTGATCCAGAGTCAGATGAAGGCGAAAGCCTGACGAAGAAGGTCTTTGAGTATAAGATGAAGGGAGAGGAATAGATAGATAGTATGCCCTTCTCGTAACTAACCAGTAATATCCTATACTATAAACAATGCCGACTGATACGTAAACCGTGATTCGTAATGCGTGAAAGTTGTGACCCCTTACGCATTACGAATCACGTATCACGAATTACCCATCATTCCATTTAATTCTAAAGCTAGCCACACAAAGTACAAATGAACGATTATTCAAAGGAATTAGAAATTGCCAAACAGGCAGCCCGCAAGGGAAGTGAAATTATTATCCAATATACCACCGACAAAGATTTTGATATCGAGTTGAAAGGCAAAAATGACCTGGTAACCGATGCCGACCTGGCAACGGAAAAAGTAGTATTGAAGATCATACAGGAAGCCTTCCCGGAAGACCAGGTGATGGCAGAAGAAAGCCAGGAGGAACGCCGCGTACCAGAAGCCCGAACGTGGCTGGTCGATCCGATCGACGGTACCACAAATTTTGCGCATGGTTTCCCGATTTACTGTGTCTCGGTGGCGATGTGGGAGCACCGAGAGCCGAAGGTTGGCGTAGTGCTCGAAGTGGGACGTGATGAGCTTTTCAGTGCAGTAAAAGGGCAGGGGGCTTACCTGAACGGGTCGCCGATTCATGTCTCCAAAACTACCGATCCTGCAAATACACTTATCGGGACCGGATTTCCCTATCGTGATCTGTACCTGGTGAAACATTACCTGGAACTGTTTGAGTACCTTATGCACAACACGCATGGGGTGCGTCGACCGGGCTCAGCAGCGTTCGATATGTGTTGCGTTGCGGCGGGACGTTACGACGGTTTCTACGAGTATTCACTGAATGCCTGGGACGTGGCCGCTGCCAGCCTGATCATCAAAGAAGCGGGCGGCGTGCTATCCGATTGGGAGGGCGGAGATAACTGGCTTTTCGGAAAGCGCATTTTAGCGGGTAATGAGGCGATCCATTCATTCCTGCTAAAGGCAGTCGAAGAGCATTTTACTTCTGAGGAACGTAAGGCGGAACAGGCTTAATACCTGATGCTTAATTCGTAAATGCGTAAGGATGTACCCTTTTAAGCAATAATTACCATCAGATAAAAATCTGTGCTGATTACATATATTTGACTTCTTTCGTTTATGAAGTGACAACGTATCATGCATTATGCATCACGCATCACTAATCATCTGAAAGGATCAGAATCAAACAGCTCCCCAAAAGAAGTGAACGGAATTGGTCCATTATAATACTTGAACGGCTCGCCATATTCGGCGCCTATCATATGGCCGTAGTGGCGGGCCCGGGCCTCAATATTTTTGAAGAAGCGTTCAGACGAGATATAACTTTCTGGATCATCGCCGGGATTCTTCACATGGAATTGGGTTTCAAACGCCAGAACCGCCTTCTTTTTTAGTTCAAAGGTATCAGAAATATCGAACACCAGGTCCGGCTCGAACGGTTGATCCTGCATATAATGCAAGATGTGTGAAGGGCGCCAGCGCTGTTGTTTATTACCTTCATCGTCTTGTGTTTTGATCTTGGTGAGACCACTGTAGAATAGGGCATCCAGTACCAGTGTTGTGGCATCACCGTGATCGGGATGCCGGTCGGTTGGAGCACCTACAAAACAGACATGCGGTCGATAGGCCCGAACCACCTGGATTATTTGTTTCTGGTATTCACGGGTGTTTTCGAGCCTGGTATCCGGCAGCCCCAGGTTTTTGCGGACTTCCAGACCCAGCAGGTCCGCTGCATTCTGTGACTCTTGGAGTCTATCTTCCGGTGTGCCCCGCGTTGCCATTTCCCCCTGCGTCAGGTCAAGTACGCCCACTTTTTTGCCTTGCTGGACCAACTTCGCCAGGGTGCCACCACAGCACAATTCAGTATCGTCGGGGTGAGCAGCTAGTGCGAGAATATCCAATTTTTGTTTTGCCACCGGAGATTAAGTTTTTAAAATTAAGAAGTAGATTTTCAGGGTGCATCAATAGGAGCAAAATGATAATGAACTATCGGGAGATTCTGAAATTTAGTCATTTTATGAAGTGAGAGGTGTTCAAAGGAAAACGTACTGTGTGAGTGGTAATGGATGCCAGTTATAATTCCTGGACTAATCCCAATTTTTGAGGTGTCCCTTTTGGCTTGATCACGCCGGCAGTCGGACACAGTCCAAAAGGGACGAAAAGATCAAGAAGAATTTAACTCAACCGGTTTGACTAGAATTTTAACGTTGAAACTGTCTTCTGCCGCACCGGTTTCGAACAGAAATTCTTTCTGCTTCCATCTTTTGCTTTAATGAAGGCCAAATGTTGGAAAGGCCGAGTTACCAAGAAATAATCTCAACATTAATCTGAATCTGATTTTACATTGACAATTCATAAATCTAACATCCGGCCTAACGTAAATTTCGCTGGGGAAAGAGAATGAAATCGAAGCGTGAAAAAATCATTGCTGTTTGAGTTCTGCGTTTTTTTACAGAACGAGTTCAATGATTTTAGCGGAGTGGAGCGAACACAGCGACAATTTACTCCGCCGGTGAATTTTTTGGTTCGTTTTTTCTTCATTGAAAAAATGAACTGGTGGAAAGAGACCGTTGGGAAATCCATCAGGAAATAATTCCTTATTCCCTATCCAGCTAATTCACCTGTAACCAAATGAATTTCTTTTCGTAAGGTTCATTCTTGATCAACGATCAGTCATCGCAGAGATATGTCTAAATTTTACCGGGTAGCAAATAGTGTATGGGAGAGCCTGAAAATTTCATTTCGGGCGCTGGGGACCAATAAAACACGATCCATTCTAACAGCAACCTGCATTGTCATCGGTATTGTTTCCGTAACCACAATGTCCACTACTATCGACGGCATTGACCGTGCCTTTGAAAAAAGCATGAGCATGCTGGGGCAGAATGTAATTTATGTTGAAAAATGGCCCTGGGGACTGGGAAGCGGTGAATATAAGTGGTGGGAATACCGCAACCGGCGCGATATGAAGATCGATTACGCGGAAGAGCTTGAGGAAGGCAGCCGGTTTGCCTCAGCAGTATCCGCCAGTTCCATGCGCAACGCGACTGTCCGGTTTGGGGATAAATACGCCGATGGGGTCATATTGCAGGGCGCAACAGAAGCAATAACCCGAACCAGCTCAATGGATATTGCTGAAGGTCGGTTTTTTACAGCCGAGGAAGAGCGCACAGGTTCCAATGTCGTGGTAATGGGACAGAGTGTTTCAGATGCCCTGTTTGAGTTTGAATATCCACTCGGGAAACAGGTCAAAATTGGCGGGCAGCGGTTTCTTGTGATCGGACTAATGGAACGGCAGGGGTCATTCCTGGGACTGGAGGATCTCGACAACCAGGTTATCATTCCCATGACTGCCTTCCAGGAGATTTATGGCTCGCGTTTAGACGTCCGCCTGACCGTAAAATTTCCAGGTAAAGAAGCCCAGCTTGAGGGGGAATACGAGATTGAAGGGTTGATGCGCAGCATACGGCAACTGGATCCCTTGGAGGAAAATGATTTTGCGATCAATAAGCCGGAAGCGTTTCGGCAGCAATATGAATCAATGACATTTGCCATCTACGGCATCGGAATTTTCCTGACCTCGCTGGCCCTTTTCATAGGTGGGATCGGAGTAATGAATATCATGTTTGTCTCGGTACGGGAGCGCACCAAGGAGATCGGCATCCGCAAAGCGGTGGGAGCCAAAGCGTGGGAGATACTGGCCCAGTTCCTTGTTGAAGCGACCATCATCTGTATGATTGGTGGGGTGATCGGCGTTCTGCTCTCTATTATTACAACACAGATCATAAACCAGTTTTTTGTTGCCTACATGAGCTGGCGGACGGTGGCTCTGGCGTTCGGCATCTGTACGCTTGTAGGCTTGGCATTTGGCTTTTTACCAGCCTATCGCGCTGCAAAATCTGATCCCATTGATTCTCTCAGGTATGAATAATTTGTATCCGATATGAATATACTCGAAGTCATAAAACAGGCATTTTCTTCACTGGCAGCCAATAAGTTGCGCTCGGCGCTGACGTTGCTGGCTATCGTGGTAGGTGTTTTCGCCATAATTAGTGCCTCTACTGCCGTCCTGGTGCTCGACACTTTTTTTAAGGAAACACTCACCCTGATGGGCGGAAATGTGATTAATGTGTCGAAATATCCTTCGGTAAGGATGGGCGGAGACTGGCAAAAATACCGCAATCGCGAAGATATCACTTTTGAGACGATGGAAGAGCTCCAGGCGCGGGTCCGTTTGGTAAGCGATATCAACCCGGATGAAGTGTTTTCTACAACCAAGATTGTTTATGGGGAAGAGGAGACCGAACCGAATGTGCCGGTCAGGGGGAGTAACCAGTACTATTTGACAAACAATGCCTATGAGCTAGCCGACGGACGGAATTTTACCAGCCAGGATATCCAGTATGGTCGGCCGGTCGTGATAATTGGACAGGACGTCCGGGAAAATCTTTTTGAAGTCGAGTACCCACTGGGCAAGACGATCCGTATTGATGGGCGTCCGTTTCGAGTTATCGGCCTGGCTGATGAGAAAGGGAGTGTATTTGGCAGCTCGCTCGACAATTTCGTGCTCATACCCTACACCACGGCGATGAATGTGTATGGCGGTGAGCGAAATATCGATATACAGGTGAAAGCTCCTTCGATGACCTCGATCAGCGCCTCAATGGATGAGCTTACCGGCCTGCTGCGCACCATCCGCAAAGTGCCGCCCGGGCAGGAGAACGATTTTGAGATCGAAACCAATGAGTCGCTCTCGGGGGCATTCGACCAGTTTACGGGAGTGCTGTATATTTTTGGTTTTGTCGTGGGGGGAATTGCACTTTTGGGTGCTGGCATTGGAGTTATGAACATTATGCTGGTGTCGGTGACCGAGCGGACCCGTGAGATCGGCATTCGCAAAGCGGTGGGCGCTACCAAAAAGGCGATCACGTCACAGTTTTTGATGGAGGCGATCGTCATCTGTCAAATCGGTGGCATTGTGGGAATGCTCATTGGAATAATTGGCGGAAATGCGCTGGCAATTTGGATGGAATCGAGCATCGTGTTTCCCTGGATGGCGGCTGTTGCAGGCATTGTGGGGATGACGATAATCGGTATCGTATTTGGTGTGTATCCCGCTTTTAAAGCAGCCAAGCTTGATCCTATTGAGAGTTTAAGGTATGAGTGATGAAAATCAGAACTCCTTAAAATCGAAATAAAAAGCATTTTATCATATGAGGGTGTTTATTTTTTGAATGACTGAAATCCGTCGGGAGTCGGGGTAAAGAACTTCCACCCGAAAAGTCACGGGCAAAGCAGTGTTAAAGGTTAATTGTTGAATTGGGGGAACTGAATAATCCCAAATCCTAATTTTTAACTCTCAATGCTCCTTCCGGCCTTTGAAATTTTTGTTGATCCGAGTGACCGGAGCCGGAGCGTGAAGAAATCATTTCTGCCTGAGATCCGCGGGGTCCAGCGGTTCGAGTTAAATGATTTTAGCGGAGGTGAAGGGAACACAACAAAAATTTCATTCGCCGGCGATTTTTTTGGTTCGTTTTTTCATCGATACAAAAATGAACACTCTTCGAGTGAAAAAACTTCGGGAGAAGGAAGCCAGTGCATTGAGCGTTCCAAATGCAAGGAAAAGAGAAGTCCTAATTAATGCAGGGATTCGCCGGACTCTCCCAACAAGCTTTACAAACTTTAATCGTATTTTATTCAGACTAAAAAGAATGGCAGTTAGAAGTTCGATTTGGCTTATCAGAAATTGACAGCTACCAGCAAGTGCGAGTAACTGCAATTTTCACTTCAGATTCTCTTCAGATTGGCTCCATATATTATTGATAGTTTGTCTGAAAAAATGAATTGGGAAGAACAGTAACTTCTCATTTTAACTTACAGGAAAAATTCTTTAGTTAACTTTTGAAGGATATCCATTAACCCCAATTACAGTTCGATGAACGAAGAAATTCTCCAAAACTTGAATCAAAGATTAGACGAAGCACTGGATCGTGGGCGCAAGATCGTGGAAGACGATAAGTTAAATGAGCGTATTGAAGAGTTAAAGGCTCGTGCGGAAAAGATTATTCGCAAAAATCCTGTCAAAAGTGTAGCCGGCGGTTTGCTGATAGGATACATCATTGGCAAAATTCTAAGTTCCGACGAATAAACTATGTCATCAGATAAGAACGATCCATTGAGTAGGCGTCTTAAAACGATTTCAGGCGACCTCAAATTATATGTGGAAAAGCGTGTAGAGCTACTCATGCTGAATGTGGGAGAGCATATTTCACGAATGATAGCGGAGTCGGTCCAAAAAGTGGCCGGTATTATCATGCTTACCAGTGGGGCCGTTTTCCTGCTGGTTGCTCTGGCGCTGTTCCTGGGTGATCTGCTTGATAACGAAAGCCTGGGCTATATTTTGGTATCCCTGCCGCTTATTGTCGCAGGATTTATGTTTTATTACCTGAAGCCGAAAAGTATGCTGGATGGGATTCAAAATCACTTTGAAAAAGAGATAATCAAAGCGATATCGGAAAACAAAGAGCACAAGAACGAACGGCTGATGCTCAAAACCAAAGAAACAGACGAACCGACTAAATAAAAAGAGTTGTACGATATGTCGAATGAAGAACTGGATGAGATAAAGGCAAAAAAGGAAGAACTCGAAGCCGAGCTGGATCGGATTCAAACAGAGCTGGACAGCTCCATTGACAAAGTTCGCAGTGATGTGAGTCATAAGTTGAAACCGTCGGAGATTATAAAGCAATACCCAATACCAGTCGTAGGGGTATCATTGCTGGTGGGTTTTTTAGCTGGCCACAAACCCAAAAGAAGCTCAGGAGCCAGCCACACCAAAGAAGGATTTACCTCTCTTTTGTTGTCTGAACTGAAAAAACTGGCGACCCGGAAAGCAGTAACAGCTGCCACCGATTATCTGGATGAATTCCTGGAAGGAAAAAAGGAAGATCTCGTCAACGGGGTGGATGAACTGACAAATGATAAAGCTTAGATATCGTGAGGACCATCCTTTCTCTATCATGAAACTATTCAAAATAAGATTCGTGTACCACCACGGATTGAAATCATCATAATCATAAAAATTTAACTGAAGCTTATATGAAACGTGGGATAATTGTAGTACTGATTTTAGGGTTCCCCCTGTTACTAAAGGCTCAAACAGACAGCGTTGAAACCATTACCCTGGAAGAAGCCATTGAGATTGCATTAGAAAACAACTACCAGTTAAAAGTTGCCCAGAATAATTATGAACTTTCCCAAAACCAGGAATTGAGTGAAAAGGCGGATTACCTTCCTTCCCTGAACGCCAATATTTCAGGAAACAGAAACGTCGGTCGTACTTTTGATCAGAGCACTGGTTCTATTACGACGGAAACAAACAACTCCCTTCGTAGCAGCCTCAGTGCGGATATTCCTATTTTCAGTGGCTTTGAAAACCTGCACTCCCTTAAGAGCAGTCAGTTTGATAAGATGTCGAGCGAGGAGAATCTTGAACGCGTCCGGGAGAATATTATCTTCAACACCGCCAGCAATTATCTTCAGTTTATCTTGGACAAGCAGTTTCTCGAAATAGACCGGGAAAACTTGGCAGCTTCACAGAAAACATTGGAGCAGGTCCGAGCTCAGGTAGAGGTTGGATCACGTCCCAATGTGGACTTATATAACCAGGAAGCACAGGTTGCCAATAACGAGCTTGCGGTTGTTAATTCGGAAAACGCGCTGGAGTCCAGCCGCCTGCAACTGATTCAAACACTGCAGATTGATCCACGCAAAGAATATGAATTTGTTTCCCCCGATATTGATGGACAGACAATAACAGCCCCGGAATATGATCTGGAAGAGCTGGTCACAACCGCCTTGGAAAATCGTTCTGACCTGCAACGAGAAAAGTACAATATTGAAGCGATCCGGCACCAGCTCAGTGCAACAAAAGGGAGCTTGTATCCTTCTCTTAGCCTAAGCGGCAACCTCTCCAGCGGTTACTCAGAACTGCAGCGATCTAGTTTTAATGACCAATTCTTTGACCTGAATATTAACCGCTCAGTGGGCCTCTCCCTGAACATCCCAATTTTTGGCAATCTCAACAGGAGAACAAATGTTCAATCTCAGAGAATAAGTTACCGTAATGCCCTGTTGAATCTCCAGGATATTGAACTCCAAATTGTGCAGGAGGTAAACCAGGCATATAACGATTATACCTCATATGTAAAACAGCTTGAATCATCAGAAAAAGCATTGAGAGCTGCCGAGCGTTCCTACGAGACCCAAAGACAGCGATATAATGTTGGCGCAGGAACGTTGATAGAACTTAGTGACGCAAATGCCCAATATGTGGAGGCACAGGCCAGCAGAGCGCAAGCCCTTTTCCGGCTTATATTTCAACAGCAGCTGCTTGACTACTACATTGGGAAGCTTAATGAGAATATATCATTAGAATAAGAGAGCATGTATAAAGAGTGTTAGGCTAAAAAAGAGGTGCTATCTATGTCAAAAAAAACGAAAACATCACCCACCATGCGGTTGATGATGGTGGGGGGAGTACTCGTAATTCTGGTCGCCGTCGGTGGCTTTGTGGCCAAATCGATGGGATGGCTTGGAGGAGAGGGAGAGGGAAAGACCGTGGAAACGGCAAAAGCCAAGTTGAAGACGATTACGCAAATGGTATCAGCATCCGGTAAAATTCAGCCGGAAGTGGAGGTTATTTTGCGACCAGAAGTATCCGGTGAAATCATCGAGCTGCCCGTCAAAGAGGGCGACTATGTAGCGAAAGATGACCTCTTACTACGCATTAAACCGGATATCTATGAGGCCCGTATCGAAGAGACCAATGCTACGCTGCTGACTCAAAAAGCGCGCCTTGAACAGGCCAAAGCCAATCTTTTGGAAGCAGAATCAACTTACAACCAACAACAACAGCTTTTCGAGAAAGAAGCAATTTCCAGGGCCCAATATATTCAGGCCAAAACTGCCTATGAAGCTCAAAAAGCTAACTACAAGGCTGCCGAATACCAGGTGCAAAGTATTGAGGCCCAGCTCGACCAGGCAAAAGAAGAGCTTGCAAAAACAACGATCCGGTCACCGCGCGATGGCACCATAAGTGCACTGGCTGTGGAAGAGGGCGAACGGGTGCTTGGGCAGACCCAGATGACCGGAACGGAGCTGATGCGGATTTCTAAAATGGACCAGATGGAAGTAGTGGTGCAGGTCAATGAAAATGATATTGTCAATGTGGCTCCGGGCGACACCACCAATATAGAAGTCGATGCCTACCCAGAACGTATTTTTAATGGAATTGTAACTGAAATTGCCAACTCTGCTGAGATTACCGGATCGGGCACCAATGAACAGGTTACCAATTACGAGGTGAAAATCAGAATTACAACACCTCACAACCTGGACATGGCCGGCAGCCAGGATCTGGTTCAACAGGCTGCGCAGGAGCTACCCGGCAGCGAGTTTGTGCCCAGCTTCAAGCCCGGCATGTCAGCTACCGTCGATATTGAGACAGAGACCGTATTTAATGTGGTGTCACTTCCGATTCAAGCCGTAACCGTGCGTGACTTTGCCGAGGATAGTACAGGTGTGAAATCCGATTCCACAAACGTCACTGAATCTGATACTTCGGATACGGACGGTGGCATGGTTATTCCCGAGGAAGATCTCCGCAAGGTTGTCTTTAAGGTGGAGGATGGCATTGCAAAACGCCAGCAAGTGGAGACCGGCATCAGTGACAACAGCCACATACAGATTCTTTCAGGAATATCGGCTGGAGATGAAATCGTCATCGGCAGCTATCGAACACTCTCCCGTGATCTTAAAGACGGGGATAAAGTGAAGGTGGACAACAATCAATTTCAACGATTCGCCCAAAACTAGTAGCTATGAAAAGAGCAGTAATTGAGATCCGTGATCTTACCAAGATTTACCTGATGGGGAACAACGAAGTTCGGGCCCTCGACGGTGTCTCTTTCGATGTAAAAGAGAACGAATACATTGCCATTATGGGACCATCCGGTTCTGGTAAGTCAACGCTGATGAACCTAATCGGATGTCTGGATACGCCTACATCCGGCAAATATATTTTAAATAACCAGGATGTAAGTGAACTGGAGGATGCGGAGCTGGCAGAGGTGCGAAACCGGGAGATCGGGTTCGTTTTCCAGACATTTAACCTGCTACCGAGAACCAACTGCCTGGCAAACGTGGAACTACCCTTGATTTACGCCGGTGTCAAGTCCTCCGAACGCCACGAGAGGGCAGCAAAAACGCTCACACGCGTTGGACTTGGCGACAGAATGGACCACAGACCCAATGAACTTTCCGGTGGCCAGCGGCAGCGCGTGGCAATTGCCCGGGCACTGGTTAACAACCCTTCGATACTGCTTGCCGATGAGCCGACAGGGAACCTGGATACCAAAACCGGGGAAGAGATTATGCTCCTTTTCGAAGAACTACATCGAATGGGAAATACGATCCTGGTGGTTACTCACGAAGACGAAATCGCAAATCACGCCCGCCGCATCGTCAGGCTTCGTGATGGAAAAATTGAACGTGACGACAAGGTTGAAAATCCCGAATTGGCGAACCTGGAAATAAACGTCACCCCGGCGTAATTGAGTAACTCAAATGTAATTCCGGTGAATCATTTAAACAGGCAATGCCGTATATTTTATTGATCTTTTATTTTTAGAAATCAATCTATTCTGTTTTATTACTGCCGGATATGATCTGTACATGCATCACGTTACATTAAATTCTTAAGTACTGCATTTTGAGTTATACTTCCAATAATTATAGTCCCAACACTGCGTTCTCAATTTTCCCACCTGCTGTAAAGCATCTGCTTATCATCAATGGCCTGTTTTTTGTGGGATTAAGTACCCCCGTAGTGGGACAGTTTTTATTCCAATTCGGTGCGTTATGGCCCATTGGATCCGGTCTCTTTCAGCCCTGGCAGCTTGTTACCTACATGTTTCTGCACGGGGGATTTGGCCATATCTTTATGAACCTTTTTGCACTCTGGATGTTTGGCCAGGCGATTGAAAATTTCTGGGGAACCAAGCGTTTTGTGTACTATTACTTTCTTACCGGAATCGGAGCCGCTCTGCTGCACATGTTCATTGGCGGGGGTGGAGCACCTACCGTTGGGGCTTCTGGCGCTGTATATGGCATCTTGCTTGCTTTTGGTATGATGTTCCCCGAACGGCCCATCATGCTCCTTATTCCACCGATCCCGATTAAAGCAAAATACTTTGTATTGATTTTCGGGGGGTTGGAACTCTTCAACGGGGTGGTCGGTACTGCTACCGGCGTCGCTCATTTTGCGCACCTGGGTGGAATGCTGGTGGGCTATATCCTTATCAAATATTGGGGACTCAAAGGTGAAAGGTACTATTAAAACATTTTTTAAGTATCCTTATAACTTGATGTAATACTTAGGGAAGAAGGCTTTGCAAAACCGTGGTATATAAAACCGTCATCGCGTCCGCCGGCTGGTGGCTTGGGGCGTGGCGATCCCCACACGAGGGGAGATTGCCGCATTCCGTTCGCAATGACACCAAAGTATTTCATGGCCCTCAGGAAATAACTTTGCTTGCTCGCATAGTTATCTTCTTCGCTCGTTTAAGAGCGATCATTAAAAAAGCGCTGCTTCGCATCAAATAATTTCGAAGCAGCGCTTTTTACATTCTGTACTAACGCAATGCGTATGATCTCCGTAGCCAGTTAACTACTTGCCAAACGCCTGGTCATAGTCTTCGGTAGAAGCATCAATAACTTTCAGTGCTTTCTCCTTATTATATACCTCTTCAACGGTAACGGTTTTTTCTTCACCCTGTACCAGTTTGTAGGTAGCAAAGTAGTGACGGAGACGCTGCCTGATATTTTCGGGCAGATCAGAAATATCATGCGCATCTGACCAAAATTTATCATTGTTCAGCACCGCAATGATCTTATCGTCGGCTTCTCCATTGTCAATCATATGGATGCCACCGACGACTCGGGCCGTCAGGATAACCTCGGATTTGCTAATGGGACGTTCACTCAACACGCAGATATCGAGAGGATCGTGATCTCCCATATCAGTGTATTCAGAGAGTGCGCCGACCCGGTTTCCACAGTACGTGCGGGGGATGAACCCGTAAAGGGAGGGGGGAAGGGATGAGCTCTGCTGCGGTCGGTCCACACGCAGGTAGCCCGTGGCTTTGTCAACTTCATACTTCACCAGGTCAAACGGGGTTATTTCGATGAATGCATTAATAATTCCGGATTCGACATTGCCAGTTTCCAGACCATGCCATGGGTGAGGTCGCCAGCGATAAAAAGGATCGGGAAAATTAGTCATTTATATAAATTTTTCTGAATTATGGATGATAACAAGTTATGGATCATAACTCGGGCGAAAGATAGTTTTTTGAAGAGTAAATATCTTCCTATTCTCGACATTGATTTTTATTAACAGGTTTGCATCCTGAAAAGTCCAAAAAGTTTAGATATTCGGTATAATTTGACAAGACATCCTGTCTTAAAAACAATATCTTTGGCTCTAATTCAAACCAACTAAACAGTTTCATGATTGATCGATATTCGCGTAAGGAGATGGCAGAAATATGGACCGACGAAAGTCAATTCCAGGCATGGCTGGATGTAGAACTGGCCGCCTGCTGGGCCTGGAGCCAGTTGGGACACATTCCTGAGGAAGACGTTGAAAAGCTCTATGAGAAAGCCACTTTTGATGTGGACCGCATAAAAGAGATTGAGAAGGAGACACGTCACGATGTGGTTGCCTTTACCCGATCCGTGTCTGAGTCGCTCGGTGATGAAAAGAAGTGGGTACACTATGGGCTGACCTCCACCGATGTAGTCGATACGGCGCAGGGTGTGCGCCTGAAACGGGCGAATGAAATTATGAAAGAGGATATCGAGCATATCATTGATGTGTTGGCGGCCAAGGCCAAAGAGCACAAATATACCGTCATGATGGGGCGTACCCATGGCGTGCATGCCGAACCGACGACATTCGGACTGAAGTGTGCGCTCTGGTATGCTGAGATGAAGCGGAACCTGGAGCGTTTTGAAAAAGCGGCTTCAGATGTAGAATTTGGAAAAATGAGCGGTTCCGTCGGTACATTTGCCAACATTCCGCCGGAAGTGGAAGAGTTGGTTTGCGAGAGACTGGGCCTGCAACCGGCGCCTATTTCCACCCAAACACTCCAGCGCGACCGTCATGCGCATTACATCGCCACGCTGGCCTTGATCGGCTCTACGCTGGAAAAGATGGCCGTTGAGGTGCGCCACCTGCAGCGAAGCGAAGTGCGAGAGGCAGAAGAGTTTTTCAGAAAAGGGCAGAAGGGGTCCTCGTCGATGCCACACAAGCGAAATCCCGTGGGATCCGAAAATATCAGTGGATGCTCGCGTGTACTCCGCGGTTATATGATGACTTCCTACGAGAATATCCCGCTCTGGCATGAGCGTGATATCTCGCATTCTTCTGTTGAACGAATTGTCTTCCCCGACGCCACTATTTTGCTGGATTACATGTTGAATCGATTTTCCGGTATTATTGAGAAACTTACGGTCTACGAGGAGAACATGGAGGAAAATATCTACAAAACCTTTGGGCTGACTTTCTCCCAGCGCCTGCTGCACCTGCTGATCGACAAGGGTATGTCACGCGAGAAAGCGTATGATACGGTGCAGCCACTGGCGATGCAGTCGTGGGAAGAGAAGAAAATGTTCCGTGATCTTGTAGAAGAGAACGATACGATCACGGAAAATCTCACCGAAAAACAGATCGATGAGGCGTTCGACTTGGACCATCACACCAAAAATGTAGATCGTATATTTAAGCGGGTGGGATTGGAATAACCAAGGTAAATATCGCTTCTTTCAGCAGGATTGAGAGTAGCTGAAAAGTCAAGAAGACTCCGGCAATCGTGATCATTAATTTAATCCAAAGGGTAAAAATCATGAAGCTATTTAACATTACGGTTTTAGGGGTTATCCTACTGCTAACCGGTATAGCCCATTACCAGGATTCACCAAGCGAATCTGAAACTGGCGAGTGGATCCCAATCTTCAACGGCGAAAACCTGGAGGGGTGGACGCCCAAATTTGCCGGACACAAGCTGGGGGTCAACTACAAGAACACGTTTCGAGTAGAGGATGAGCTGTTAAAGGCTTCATATGAGAACTATGACCAGTTTAACGGCGCGTTTGGTCACTTGTACTACAAGACGCCCTACTCCCACTACAAAATTCGAGCGGAGTATCGTTTTGTGGGGGAACAGGTTCCGGGTGCTCCCGAATGGGCCTGGCGCAACAGTGGACTCAAACTCCACAGCCAGCCGCCGGAAACAATGGGCCTAGACCAGATGTCGCCAGTCTCCATTGAAGTACAACTGCTTGGCGGAAACGGCACGGACAAACGAACCACGGCCAATATGTGCTCAATGGGAACGCACGTGGTTATGGATGGCGAGCTAATTACGCAACATTGTGTAAACTCACAGTCTGACACATATCATGGTGACCAGTGGGTCACAGTGGTCGCGGAGGTCCGGGGGGGTGAACTCTTTCGTCATTTTGTGAACGGGGAAGAAGTGTTGAGCTACAGTGACCTACAGTATGACACAGAGGATCCAAACGCCCAAAAGTTGATCAAAGAAGGACAAGAAAATCTCCTGATCGACAATGGATATATTTCGCTCCAGGCCGAAAGCCACCCGGTTCATTTTCGTTCGGTAGAGATCCTGCCGCTGGACAAATAGTGAATTCAAAAAAGAATGTGCGACGCACTTCTCAAGTGCGTCGCACATTCTTGAATAAATGTATACAACCAATGACCGCTTGGAAGCAGCTAATTTTTGATGAGGAGATTGATTTTTCAAAGAAGCTAGAAAAAGTATACCACTACCAGAAAGAAAATAACGCCGTTTACCGGAGATTTTGCGACGCGTTATCCTACGAGTTTGATCCTGATAATAAGCCCCCGCTATTACCGATCCAGGCATTTAAGGATGCGGTTGTGACCTGTAAGCCCCGGCAGAAGCCAGATCTCGTGTTTCAAAGCAGCGGTACTTCCGGGATGGAACGAAGCCGGCACCTTGTGGCTGATGAAGAGCTGTACCAGGAATCATTGCGAAGAGGTTTTGAGCAGTTTTACGACCTTGGAAACGCTGTTATTTGGGCGTATACACCGGGTTATTCGGAGAATCCGGACTCCTCACTACTCTGGATGCTGCACGAGCTGATAAAAGAGGACGCGTCCGGTTCGAGCCATTTTTTACCTCTCGATGAACCCCTGGATAAAGAAGACATTAAAAAGGTAACTGACCAGGGGAAACAGCTTTTTCTATTTGGAGCTGCATTTGGGCTCTTGGATCTGTTGGAGATGGAATCACCCGAACTGCCGGGTAACAGCATCGTTATTGAGACCGGCGGAATGAAAACACACCGGCGCGAGTTGGAAAAGGAGGAGCTGCACCGGCGACTGGCGGAGGGCTTTGGTCTGCATCCCAATCGCATCCACTCTGAATATGGCATGTGTGAACTGCTCAGCCAGGCCTATGCCACAGGCGGACAGTGGTTCCAAACGCCGCCCTGGATGGAGGTCTCGGTCTGGAATCCAGAAAACCCGCTGTCTGAGATGCCGCCATTCCAGGAGGGGTTGATCGGTATCACTGATCTTGCGAATGTGCATTCCTGTTCGTTTGTATTGACAGGAGACAGGGGAGTTCGTCACAAGGACGGCCGGTTTAAAGTACTGGGACGTTGGAATCCCAAAGATCTGCGAGGATGTAACTTTTTGATAGATGAAGATTAACAAATGTCAGAATTAAACTACCCGTTACGAGGGAGTTGGGCTCTCGGTAATGGTGCTTAACATCCTCCCAGTGTTTTCTGTAATTTTGATGCTTGTAAATTGAAGAATTATCAGTATGGATCTGGATAAACGAATTGATGCTCTTTTGGAAACCACTGGGAAATGGCTAAACAAGGATAATGAGTACCTCAGCGTAGCTTTTGACAAGACAGTAAGAGAGGACTATTTCAGTTTTGAGGATGTAAAGCATGCCGTCCTGGCCATCAGGGATTCGATCAGTGAAACGGCAATTCGCGAGTGGGCAGACCAGGCTGGACTCTCAGATGCAACCAATGCTGTGGGAGAAAATGTGCTCTGCCTGCATGCGGGAAATATACCTCTTGTGGGCTTCCAGGATGCATTTGCAACAATATTGAGCGGTGCTACCTACTACGGGAAAATATCACGAAAGGATCCCTACCTGCTGCCCACGTTCCTTAACGAAGTGAAGAAGACTGGTGCATTTACAGATTTTGATATCCAGTGGGTGCACAACCTGGAGCACTTGGAAGGGCTCCAGACAGATCGCATCCTTTTTGCCGGGTCAGAGGATTCAGTACCGGGCGTCAAAGAATCAATTACCAACCTTGGGCTAGAAAAACAGGATACGAAGTACCTGATACGGACTGCACATTTTTCGATGGCCTACCTTGAGGACAAAAAGCCCCGATCGATGGAAGATCTCGTGGAAGCCATATTTCGGTACGGCGGCCAGGGGTGTCGTTCTGTGGCGGTGGTTGTAGCCCCGTTTGGGTTGGATGATATGAAGTGCGAGTTTACCGACTACATTGAGTCATTTTGGCTTGATAATCCGCAGCACAAGAAGCCGGGTCCCAAGCTGGAACATCGTTTTGCCTACAATAAGGCGACTGAGCGGCCCCAGGCCTGGCTGGATGATTTTTTGCTGCAGGAAGGGGGGCTTGAGCTCGACCAGGATTTCATCTGCTATTGGGTGCAGGGTGATGACCAAAAAATGGGAGAGCTTGCTACAAAATTCGGTGAGCAGCTCCAAAGCATTTATATTACGGATCCCGATACAACGATTCCCGGCTTTGAGAATCGAACGGAATATCTTTCTGATGCACAAAATCCCCCGCTCGCCTGGAAACCGGACGGGGTGGATACCTTGCAGTGGCTGATTGAATAGGGCAGAGCTGCAAATCCTCGCTAAGATTTTTGCTTCTTATCGATAAGGAATCCAGCATCTGTAGGGAAAGTGGATGCTGAAACCCTATCGTGTTGGCTTAAAGCAAGCTGTTTCCAATCCCTTTCAACTCGTCTTTCTCAAATTCTATTACAAAAGTAGTCTTGTTGTCTGTCGATTTATAATGATGGCTGGCGTGTAACTGATCTGATAAAACATTAATCAGGTTTAATCCAAGGGAGCTACTTTTTGTAGTGTCGAGGTCTTCAGGAAAGCCAATACCATCGTCACTGATAGAAAGATGCAGAGACCGCTGATTTTCACATTCAGATAAGTTTATATCGATGTTACCTTCCTCTCTTCCTAGGAAAGCATGCTTGAAGATATTTGTTATGACTTCATTGACAATTAATGAGCACGGGATCGCCTGGTTAATATTCAATTCAATATTTTCGCAATTAAAGTCGATATTGATATCCGTTTGTGGCTGGAACGTTTGTTTAATGTTTAAGATCAGGGCCTGGATGTTTTCAGCAAATGCCAGCTTTGAAAAGCTGTTTGACTGGTATAACTGCTCATGAATATTTGCCATCGTTTTGATTCGAATGATGCTGTCATTTAATCGATCTTTTATCTCGTCATTTTCCTCTTCAGTCGCTTGCAGCTGCATCATTCCAGAGACAACAGCCAGGTTATTTTTTACCCGGTGATGGATTTCGGCCAGCAAGGTTTCTTTTTCCTTTAGTGATTCAAGATTTTGTTGCTGCTGATGAATCTGTTCTGTCACGTCCCGGGAATTGGCAATGAGTCCACCTACCGCAGGATCTTTTGTCATGTTTGTAAGTGTAGTCTCAATCCACCGCCAGTTGCCCTCGGCATCTCTGAACCGGTAAGGTGGAATATAAATACGTTTTCCGGTGGAAAGATCGCTGATCAACCCAGATAGCCGCAGCTTATCTTCATCGTGGATATAATCAAATGCGTTGGTACCAATAAATTGATCTGCGGGAATCCCTAAAATGGATTCGGAAGTCGGGCTTACGTATGTGTAATTTGCTTCCGAATCGAGGATGGCGATCAGATCGGACCCATCCTGTACCAGCGACCGGAATCGGCGTTCCCGCAATAACAGATCCTCCTCCGCCTGTCTCCGGTCGCTCACATCTTGACTAATGCCGTAAAACTTTGTGCAGGTGCCATCCTCGAATTCCGGTTCCCCGGTAGCGCGTATCCAGCGTTCATCACCTTTACCGCTTATGATTTTAAGCTCAACATCGAACGGTTCGGCATGTTCAATAGCATCATGAGCCGCCTTCGCAAATATTTCCCTGTGTATTCCCTTTTTGAACAGGTTTATTGTGCTCTCCACGTCGGGTTCGTAGTCCTCACCAAAACCGTGCACTTCCTTGGTTACGGGCGACCAATGGAGATGGTGTGTTTGCATGTCAAACTCCCAGGTACCAATTCGGGCCAGTTTGTATGCTTTGTCAAGCAGTTCCTGTTTTTCATCCCATTCCTCTTTGGTAAGGATTTTATCAATTTTAAGAGACAGGTGATTGATTACTGAGTTGATCAGATTTCGTTCTTCTTTTAAAAAGGGCCCTTCATCATGGATGGGACGCTGGGTAAGGTAAGAAATTTTTACAGCCAGGGGACAATCTCTTCGAATATTCGTTTCAGCAGACATACTCCAGGAGGTTTCCTTATAGCCCGCGGTAGTGAATATTTCTCCGTTGTATTCAATTTTTGCCTCTGCAACTTCGTTGTATTGCCACCCTCGCGGCAGGATATTGACGGCGTTTGTTAGCAATTCAGGTATTGTCAGTATTTGTTCATCCAGGTTCGAAATTTTGTAAAGACATTCCTGTTCCTTGATCCGTTCTATTAACATCTGTAATATTTTGTCTTTTTCATTGTCACTTGTATAGGAATCAAAAGGGAAGTTGTTGCCAGGGTCTGCAGATGAAGAGTTCTCTTCGGTCAATAGATCTGTGTTTTGCACTTCTCCGAACGAAAAAATGATTAAATCCACAGCATCACTTTTATCGAGAACCGGCGTCAGGCTTGTAAGTTGATACCATATTTCATCCCGCCCGGAATTCCCGGCCCTTGGTAATTTCATTGTTACCGCTTCTTGCGTGATACGCACTTTTTTAAGTATATCTTTTAATTCAGGTACTGCCAGCGGTATCTCCCCCAAAGAAATATCGAATATTGATTCTCCTAGGAGATCAACCTTTGTAGCCCCGGTTTTTGTCAAAAAAGCCTCATTTGCATCCGCTACCGTAAAATCTGAATCAGGATAAAGAATAAGAGATGGTAAAGGAGTGGCAGCAAAAACAGAAGTGATTTGCGAGTGTGTTAACATCTGTAAATGATTGTTGAAGTATTAGCCGTTTAGTCAACCAGAAGAGCGTTTGTACCACAAAAATGTTTTATCTCCCGCCGATCATCTTGTTTAATTTACCGCGAGAGTCTTTTAAAAGCCTGCCCTTAACCAGAAATATTTAGGCCATTTTAAGAAATGGTTGGAAGAAAAGAAATAATCTGTTCATTAGAACTGGTTAATTTGTCTTGAATGTTATATCGCTATCATCCGGTTCACCTACCCGAATATAGGTTATTGTGTTATATTACCTAACTCCCTTCCAATAACATCAGCAACTTCCTCGGCATCTTCATTTACCCATTCGGTTCCTTTATAGGCGATGTTCCCGTTGGCATCGACCACCACGGAGCGGTCATACTTGCTTGCATCTCCATAATAGTCAACAAGGCTTTCCTTGGCATTGAGGAGTAGCGGATAGGTGATGCCGGTTACCTCTTTAAAAGCTTCTACATTACTGGCGCTTTCATTCCAGGTGTCGAGTCCGAGAGCCACAAAGTTTTGATTGCTTTGATAGGGCCCATAGATGGTAGTTTGGGTGGCTGGTCCGTTGTCTCGGCAATGGGGGCAACTGGCGCCGAAAAAGAACAGGTATACCACCTTGCCCTCCAGTTCCGAAAGCGTATATTCATTCCCGCTCAGCGAGGTATATGTGAAATCGGGTGCAGGTTCCCGGTCTTCGTTCATTTCATTATCCTCATCATTCATCTCCATATCATCGCCATTGCCCGGATTTTGATCGTTGGAAGAAGAATTAGAGGGGCTACTGCTGCATCCGGCCATGAGCAGTATCAAACCGGTAAGCAGGTATAAAAGAGCACATCTTTTAAATAGGTTCATGGCTGTTTCCCATTTAGATTAAAAACGTGTTGAGAATCGAACTTCCACGCCTTCGAAGTCCAAAATTTCATAGCAGATGCCCGACGTACAAGCAGGTCCGCCGCGCCTTTTCCCGGCAAAAATGTCCAGCGTATGCACCGAATTAATTTTATAACGAACGTTTCCACCCATCCAGGTTCGTATTGCTGTTTCCGTGGGTAGCGTACGGGGATCGTCTGTCAAATTGGGATCGGTACTAGCTTCAAAAACCGCACTCACCGTCAAATCCGGAATGTAGTTAACGGCCAGCGAAGCATAATAATTTTCAGAGGTATTGGGATTGAAGGGGCGGTCAAATCGTTGAAACTGCAGGTCTAGGGTTAAGCTCCAGGTATAATCGAAGATTTTGTCCAGTATGAAGCCAGCTGATACGCGATCTTGCTCACCTTTCAGCTCATCGTTGGCATAATCCAAAAAGGATTTCAGGGTCAGCAGATCATTCACGTTATAGTTTCCCTCGATAAAATATTCCTTGTAATCGAACCGGTTGACTACTTCATTTTTGGCCGTCGTGTAGTTGGCAGTTATCGTATGTCCACCAGCAAACGTGTAGAATACCTCGAGCTGAATGCCGCTTTCATCCGCCGTTGAGAGCACATGCGTACTTCGGTTCAGCACAGGGTAGGTATGCTCTTTTATGAGTGAAGGTGGGTTATTGAATCCGGAACCAAGCGTAAACCGGTTGTAATTCTTGTATTCCAGGCTGGCCCCGAATGTATCATAAAAGTAGTTGAGGCCGGCATAAAAGCCGTAGGAGCCTTTCTGGTTGAAGGCAAAAAGATCGGTGTCGGTTGCAAAAGCGTATTCACTGGTCAGCTGTAAATTCAAAGGCAGCTCACTGTTTAACATCAGTGATCCATATTCCGAATAGTCGGTTTGTCCATCCTCGTGGAGCCGCATAAATGCTCCACCGATACTGATGTCATCGCTTAGGAAAAAATGGGATTCCACCGCCTCGATAAGTTCCGGGCGGCGCAGGCTGTCAGGTTCAATATTGGGCGGAAGCGGATTAAAAAGCGGACGGCCCCGAATGACGGTTGCTTCCACAAAATCATTGGAAAACCCAAAAGAAAGCCCCTCGATATCCCGGTTAAAGGCATACCGCGTTCGATAGAAGCTGTCCTCGAACACCGATCCGGGTATCTCATAGCTGCGTAGCAGGAGTCCACGGCCTATCGTCTCATAAAAATTACCGATCCTTATATTGAACTGTTCATCCTCGTACTGGAGACGTTTTTGGGTGAGCGAAAAATAATTGCGCTCACGAAACGGGGTTAAAAAATACTCGGTCCGTCCATAAAGGCTGAGATTACCCTGGTCAAAATAGAGGTCCAGCTGATCGTAGGAGGTCGTCAGATCCCTGTTCTCCTCGTACGGCAGGTTGCCATATTGAAATTCGAAGGTATTTGTACCATAAAGCTGAGCCATAGCCTGATCCTGTATCATAAATAGCAGGAAACCCAGGCAGGTGACAAGCAGACTCTTCCTCATGAGTTAAGCTGCTTGAGAATTTCCCTGCGTATCAACTGCTCTTCGCCGGGGGAATATCCTTCATGGAAATAAACAATTTCGTCATTGTTGTTCACTACCAGCAGGGTAGGGACCGCCCGAACACCGAGCCTGCTCATCACATTATTATCGGTATCCAACAGTATGGGATAGTCGATACCCAGCGATTTGGCAAAAGGTTTTACTTTATTGAGATTGCGGGGTCCGTCCAAACTGATTGCCAGGAATTGTACGCCCCGGGATTCGAACTCATCATGCATTTCAACCAGTTTTGGGATCGATTTGACGCACGGCTTGCACCAGGTCGCCCAGAAATCGATGACTGTAAGTTGCTCTCCTTTTACTTCACTGTAGGAAACTGTCCGGTTGTTTAGGTCTTTCAGCTTAATGTCGTAAACGGATGGTCCTGAATCTACCCAGAGCAACAGAATGAAGAGGATAGAAGTAAGTAATTTCATAGAAAGCGATTGAAATGAACGGTTCCCCATTATTATGAGGATAATCATTGAGAAATGTATCACAAAATTCTAACAATTCCGTTTTACCAGCATACTCTACGTCAACTGCGGGATATTGCCCCAGTGAACGCATTTTACTCTATAGCCCTGCCCAACAGCATGTTTTTAAACTTGGTACGCACCTCCTGGCTGGCATCGCGATAGGTATTGAACTCTACATGTTGCCTGGGTTGGGTCGTATCCACTTTAATTCCCCAGAGTGGTTTAATGGATATGGGCAGCATAGCATATCGCCCGTCACCAATAACATTCGGATGGTCCGGGTGGGCGACCAGTATGCCTTCCGAGAGCTCATCAAATCGTTGAATATCTTGATATAAGACGGTACCCTCGAAATCGGAGTACTGCTCCTGCCAATCCATTATCTCGGCCGACTCCCCCGGGTAAACGTGTGGATCCGAGAGGGGATTAATGCGCACGCCATCGGCATAAATCATTTGGCCGCTCACATAACGGGTGCTCCAGATCAGTTCATTACCAATAGTCGGTTTTACAATCAGGCGTTCAATAAAATGGTTACGCTGTTTGGCTAATGCTTGGGCGGCAATTTTAGCTTTCTGTTTCTGGGTGACCGCAAAAAGGAGGTATACCGTCATCCATATAAGGCCCAGCCAGGCGATACCCTTTTTCTTCTTATACAGGGAGAACCCGACAGTGATGATCAATCCGAGTGAAAAAATGGGATCAAATATGGAGATCAAATTCCAGGCAAACCGTTCGGTGGTAAAAGGCCACAGCAGCTGCACACCGTAGCTGGTAAACATATCGGCGATGCCAGCAGTGGCGATTCCAAGCAGGCTAAAGAGATAACATTCCCAGAAATAGAGTTCACTACGGACGAACCACCAGAAAAGGCCTGCTATGAGGAGGGCCCCGGCGGGAATAAAAACAAGGGAATGGGTGAATTGCCGGTGGAATTCCAGGTTCAGCAGAGGATCGGCGGGACTGCTTATGAGTATATCCAAGTCGGGCAGCATGCCGCCGGCTGCGCCAAGCAGGGCAGCGTAACGCAATATATCTTTTTCCGCAAACGACTGCGATGCCGTAGCACCGATAAGTCCGTGAGTAACTGGATCCATATTTAGAAACGTGGAGTTAATTAAATGCGTACTATAGTTATAAAATAAAATCTTATAACCATAGAAAATTTTTATATCTCCAGTATGGTTATTTCCCAATTACTAAGGCTTTTCACTTTTATATAGTAAGGATAATGAATTTGTGTAGTCGGGGGATTTCAGTCTGTATAAAGGTAGCATATCAAGCATTCTACGGAGCATTATTTGTCTCAATTTCGCATATTGATTTTTTACGAACTAAAATGGGGAGTTACTGTTATGAAGACCTTCACCAGCTTTTTTATATGTGTACTTATTTCAATGAGTGCTTTTGCCCAGGATTATGCCCTGAAACAGCTTGAAAATTCGCCGCGACACCACCAGTGGGTGACATTGGAGTCGCAGGGGCGGGAGCTGCACAACTTTGTCGTATATCCGCAGGTGGATGAAGATGTGCCGGTCGTTATTGTGATACATGAAAACAGGGGACTCAACGACTGGGCACGCAGTTTTGCTGATCAGCTGGCGGGGAAGGGGTATATAGCTGTCGCCCCGGATTTACTTTCAAACACACAGGACGGGATTGAGAAAACAAGTGATTTCGCAACCTCCGACGCAGCACGTTCTGCTATTTATGAGCTGGATCCCGATGGTGTTACCCAAGATCTTAAAACAGTCCTCAACTATGCACAAAATATGGACGGAGGTAATGGCAAAGTTGCCGTGGCGGGATTCTGTTGGGGCGGGTCACAGTCATTCCGATTTGCTACCAATGCAGGTGATACCATCGAAGCTGCCTTTGTTTTTTACGGGACTGCCCCTGAAGATCAAGAAGCGATTAACCGGATAGAAGTACCTGTTTACGGCTTCTATGGGGGAGATGACCAGCGTGTGAACTCAACGATTAGTCGAACCGAGGAGATGATGATAATTGCCGGGAATACCTACGAATACGAAATCTACGAAGGAGCAGGGCATGCATTTATGAGAAGCGGGGACGATCCCAACGGGGAACAGCCTAATATTGAGGCCCGGAACAACTCCTGGAATCGACTTGTGAAGTTGTTGAGTAATTTATGATGTAGTTACAACAGCAGTCAACGGACAAGCGAAATATATCATACACGCATAAGCCTTTTATCAGGCGGGAACATCTTTCGGTGTATCGGATTTATATTTTTGATATCAATGCCGGATACGCTGAAAAAGCAGCGTTATTTCCTTTTTCACCGGTACTGTTGTCAAAAGGAAGTTGTTTCGATACTTCTATTTTCTTCCGAAATCATTAATACAAACAGATTCCAAGATGAAGAAATACCTTGTCGGGTTTGGGGTAATAGTCGTGGTAATTATCGGGGTGCTGCTCTTTAACACGGTCACTTTTTATTCTCTGCAGCAGGAGGTGGAGCCGGTGACCGATAATCCAGTATACCGAAAACGGTCGATTGATAAACTGTCCGGTGCTATTCAAATCCCAACCGTCTCTTACCAAGACACTTCGAATATCGAATATGAAACGTTTGATCTTTTTATCCATTATCTGAACACCCGGTTTCCGATGGTCAACAGAACGCTCTCTTTGCAGCGCGTTTCGGGCTATTCACTGCTTTATCGCTGGCAGGGACGTGATTCAACTGCTGCGCCGATTGTTCTGGCCGGACACTATGATGTGGTACCTGCAACCGATAGCACAGAATGGGCACATCCTCCGTTTTCTGGTACAGTCTCCGATGGATATATCTGGGGCCGGGGTACATTGGACGACAAGATCGCGGTCATCGGTATTCTGGAAGCAGTTGAAATGTTGCTGGAGGAAGGTTTTCAACCGGAATCCACGATCTACCTGGCCTTTGGACACGACGAGGAGATCGGAGGGATGGACGGGGCCGCTCAAATAGTGAATATCCTGCGTAATCGAGACGTAACTCCAGATTTTGTGCTCGATGAGGGCATGATGGTTACCGACGGCGTGATGGCGGGGGTAGACCGCCCGGTAGCCGTTATTGGCATAGGGGAGAAAGGGTATCTTAGCCTGAAGTTTACAGCCCACAGCAATTCGGGACATTCATCAACTCCCCCCGACCATACCGCGGTAGGCAAGTTAAGTCAGGCTATTGTCAACTTGGAAAACAACCAATTCCCTGCAAGAATGGATGCAGTAGCGGGTCAGATGTTTTCCTTTATCGGTCCCGAGCTGCCGTTCATGATGAAGATGGCTATGGCGAACCGCTGGGCTTTTGATCCACTGTTAAAGAGCCGGTTGCTGGAGTCACCCTCCACGGCGGCGTTATTACGAACCACCACGGCTGCCACAATGCTGGAAGCCGGCGTTAAAGACAATGTGCTGCCGACTACTGCTTCCGGGATCGTCAACTTTCGGATTCTACCCGGAGACAGCATAGAAACGGTCCATAATCACGTCCGTTCAGTGGTTCGTGACACCTCCATTAGCGTGGAACCTATCGATATTCAGACAAATCCACGTCCCATGGCACCGGTAGATGCGGAACCCTTTACACTGTTTCATAAAACGATCAGGCAGGTGTATGAAGAAGCAATCGTGGCGCCAGGCCTGTTGGTGGGCACTTCCGATGGACGTCATTATACAGAGCTAACGAACAGGGTGTACAGCTTCAGCCCTTTTGTTGTGGGGCCAGAGGACCTGCATCGCATCCACGGGCACAACGAACGGATTGCGGTAAACACCTATCATAAATACATACTTTATTATTACCAGCTCCTGAAGAATGCATCTACAGCAGATGCCTCATAACTGAACTTCCTCTGTCCGAGTGAGTCCCATATTGTCCCTTTTCTCAGCGAAATTTACATAAGGGCGGAGGGAAGACAATGTTGAATGATAAATTATAAATGTTGAATTGTTCGGGAGCATAAGCTGTAAATTTTTATAGCATATGAAAAACCGAAATATTGTTGTTTTTATGAGGTGCTAAAAAGAAAGCATTTAAGCGAACCTTCGGACCTTAGACCTCTGATATTTAACCTTAAAACTTCATTGAACCGTTGAACAGTTTAGACGTTTAACCGGTCGAAAGTATTAATGTCGAGGGATTAAATTTGAACCTGGATACAACTTTTGTATACATCATATAAACGATTCAAGACTTCAATGTCTCAACAATTCAACAACAAAAAGACCTTCTGACCCTGGACTTTTAGACCTTTGACCTTTTGATCAACAATTCAACGGCTCAACTACTCAACATTTCAACATTTCAACATTTTAGACCACAGATTTTTAGATCGAACGAATGTTACTTAATTATCTGGGGTATTGCGTATATTATACCAGTGAAAGCTGCGTTAGATAAAAAAATGTAATTGGATGACAGAGGATTCCCGAAAAACATACCAGCGACTAAAGAACGACCTGGAACGGATGGTACCCGATTCGGAGCTGAATCCCAGGGAAGAAGATCTTCTGATGACGGAGCCCGAACAAACAAAGTCATCGCAGTTTTGGGAGGATACGAAGCGTTTTGCCAAAAACTTTTTGGTGGCAACACTTTGTGTAATTATTGGCGTTTTATGGTTGTTTGATTGGAATGTGTCTGCCATGATGAATCGCACTTCTGATGTCATTTCGGGGTTGTTAGGCAACGCCCCTGCCCAGGTTCAAGGGCCACCGCCACTACCGGAAACTCCTCCACTGCCGTCACTACCCGAGATTCCCGCAGAAATTGAAGAGGAGATCCGGGCTGAAATTGATGCGAACCAGGATGAGCTGGAGATGGGCATGAGTGAATATGTGAGTGCCATTACGGAGGCCGGGTATCGTGATCAGTTTACGATACAGGCCCTTTCTGCCATGTATCATTCGGGTGTCGAGGTTTCTTACCTGGACCAACTGAATGAGGCTGGACTTCTGGAGGAGCTGGCATTTCCAGCAATTATCACATTTTATTCAGCAGATGTTTCAGTTGACTACCTGGCAGCGATGAAAGAGGGAGGATACTTCGAACAGTTTGGCTTTCCAGGGGTCGCAGCTCTCGCTTCTGCCGATGTCCCGGTTTCCTATCTTGATGAACTGCGGGAGAAAGGCCTGCTTGAAGATCTGGCATTCCACGAAGTCATTATGATGTATAACAGCGAGTAGTGATGTTATTGCAGATGGTTCGTCCACTGATCTGCTTCTTTGGGTGGCAGGGTGGAGGTAAATTTAATACTCTCTTCAATGAATTTATGCAATGCCTTATTGTTGCTGTAAATCCGAGAGGAAATTGAGAGAATTTTGCCAGTTGTCTGGTCTGCTTGCCTGAAAAATTCGATTCCCCGTTTCTTCACTATGGAATTTGCAAGGGGGGAGCTTAGCCTGACAATGAGCAGTTCATCAAAAATACCGAAACACATATTGCCATTCAGAAGCCATCCCACCCAGCCGAGGTTCTTGTTTTTAATAAGCTTTTCGTTATCGATGAGGTGATGATCAATCCGATCTTCCAGCTTTTGATTGTACGACATCCCGAAAAATTATTTTTACTACGTTTAAGGTAATGTAACACTGCAGGGTTTAGATGCAAAAAATGTAAACACAATTCCGATGAGTGAAATACTACTTTACTGAATTCAGAATTCTGAATCATAAGTGTCCGGGAAAAATAACCTGTCAGGCAAAAAGATGGCATTCAAGTTCATTAGCATGCCGTTTTTGGAATGGAATTCAATATGCCCTTATATAAATAAGCTTCACTCACAAAGCCCAGCTTCTGGCATCCGGCCTTGGTAAAGTTGACCGCCCGGAAAGAATCGGAGTGAAGCGTTAAGAAAAAATCTGTGATTTTTTTAGCGTATCAAAGAGCCCTTCAGGTCAAGTTTACCCCAGCCGGTGAATTTTTTTGGTTCATAGTTCTTCAGTCCGACTCCCGGCGGATTTTCTTCAATGAAAAAATGAACAACAGGAATGAGAAGTAGGGCAACTTAAAAAAATTTTAAACGGGCAACAGTGATTCTGAATCCAGAATTCATGGGGACCCTGGACCGTGGAAACAGCTATAATCCGAACTTATCTATTTTAGTTACTTAGCATTTGCTTCAACACCGGAATCTCCTCACGATACGAATCTGAAAGTATTTCTGGTAATATACCTATTGGGCGTTGGTAGCCTGTTTTGGTCTCAATAATTTCTTCAGGGGTGATAATATAATCCAATGGGATATCGTGGTCCTCAAACGGGATCTCCTCCTCGGCAACCTGCAGAGGGTGCACGGTAGTGACGATAGTGGTGCGCTCTGTGATCTTGCCATGCTCTTGTGCCAGCGCAAACTCGATGTCGGAATAGCCGCCCCCTTTGCCCAGCCGCCTCCTATCCCGGTGTACAGCCACAGAACCAGTAATGATAAGATCAATTTCGGGCAGTTCTTCCATACTCCTTGGCTTTCCATATTTTTGGCTGCCCTTGATAGATACCGCTTTCCTCGGCTTGGTATTACCCGGAGGTATTATTTCGCGAAAGGGGTGTTGATCACGCAGCCGTGGAACAGCCATAAAAAGTCGCTTGCCGTCGACTAAAGCAAGTTCACGTACTTTAAGCTGTGGGGCATCGGGATTGGCTTTAACTGTTTTTGCCCGTTGCCACTCCTCCAGTTCACGCACCTTGCGCGCGGCATCGTGGGAACCCTTGAAATTGGGGATACGCCCTTTTAAAGGAAATGGGAAAGCCCCTGCTTCCCGCTCTTCCATCAGTTGCCAAATTTTAGATCTTAGCTCATCTTTAGTGGACATATGTTGTTTATAATAAACAGTTTTTTAGTGTTAACAGGCCCTGGTTCCAAGAAGTTTATCTTTTTCAATGGAAGATTTCTCGCTACGCAGGCTCCACTCGAAATGACGGTTAAATGTAGGATATTGATGCTGGGGAGCGATCAACAACCAAGTTGTTTCACCTCATCGTCATCTCGACCAGCAGGAGAGATCCTCCCTTTCAAGTATTTACCTAATAACCGGGATGTCAGAATTACTTATGGAATGAATAAAAGGCCACAGGATAGTAAGGCTTTATCCATAGCGCGGGAATTAATTCCCGCGCTATGGATGAGCAAAATTTTCTAACTAGCTGAATCCAATTCTCTATACTATGCAAAGGTGATTTTCATTACTATGTGGATCACCTTCTCATTACTATGTTAACGTCAATTCGAGATATAACCTGTCATTGAGAGGGATTAAGTGACCATCGGGAACAATCCGGCGATGACAGTTACTATTTTAACGTTAGTTCGATATACGATTTCTTATTAATAACACACGCTTGGTCCCAATGCTCTGCGTTGGGACCTGTTGGGACGCTCCGCGTCCAGTATACCTATGGTGCCACAGAGACGCGGAGCGTCAGAGGGGCTTCCGCCGCAGAGCGGACAGAAGCGAGCAATTGCTGGAATAGATCCTCGGGCTACCCGGAATGCTGCTAAATGCCGGCCAGCGACCGGTTTTTGGCAGCTGGAAGGTTAGTGGTAAAAGCAAATCGTAAAGACTGTTTATGTCGAACTCACGTTATGTTAATCCAATTCACATTACTATGTAATTCTGATTCACATAGTAATGAAATTTGAATTTTCCTTACTATGTGAATTGTATCCAGATAACTATATGGATCATACCCATATTACTATATGCTACCAAACCATATTACTATATGTTTCCGATCCATATAGCAGGGAAAATGCCATTGATAGGGTAAAGATAGTAGATATAAGATTAAATCGAGACAATTCTTAACCTCCCACCGCTTTTGTAATTCGATTTAATAACGCTTCAGTAATTGGGTGTTCCTTTCGTGCCCGTTCGTCAAAAGGTTCAATAATTATGGTATCTAACTGCTGGTGATCGGCCTGACGAAAGCGGTCATAAAGCTCGCTCGCCATCTGCTGAAAGTTTTGGTGGTAGTGGATGTGATGTTCGTCCTCTTTTCCCTCCAGGGAATGAAGCAGATAAAGGGCATTTTTTTGGTCGGGAGTTTCTCCCTCTTCCAGCCAGCGAACGACTGCCTCTGGCGCATAATGGGAATATTTAGTCCCGGGGCTGCGCGTTTCCTGCCCGCTGGTGTTCTTTTTTTGAAGGATGACTTCTTCCCCGGTAATCTTCTCAATTTTACTCTTGTCAATAAAGCCGGGACGGTAGATGCGAAAGGGTTGTTCGGAAATATCCAGCACCGTAGATTCCAGCCCGATCTGGGTTGCTCCGCCGTCAATAACTGGGAAATCATTGCCGAAGTCTTCCGTAACATGAGAGGCCTTGGTGGGGCTGGGTCGCCCGGACGTGTTGGCACTGGGAGCCACCAGCGGTCCGGCGCGAAAGATAAGTTCTTGTGCCAGGGCATGGCTGGGCCAGCGGAGTGCAACAGTGTCAAGTCCCGCAGTGATGAGATCAAGTACTTCCGGCTTTTTCCTGAAAATAAGGGTCAACGGCCCCGGCCAGCAGGCATCCATCAGCTTTACGGCGGCTTCCGGGATTTCAGTAGCAAAATCATTCACCATCGCCTTGGAAGCGATGTGCACAATCAAAGGGTTGTCAGATGGACGGCCTTTGATCTCAAATACTTTTTTTATGGCCCCGGGATTCCAGGCATCTGCTCCCAAACCATATACCGTCTCTGTGGGAAAAGCTACAGGCTCACCACTTTCCAGAAGTTCGATCGCCTTTTCTATGGAAACATTCATCCTTTTGGGAAGCTTGTAATTTTTGGGTGATTCACTTTATTATAGCTCAAAGTTACACAAAGTGTGCACAGAGGGATAAAAAGTTTTAAAGGAATTTCCGGCTAGGTATATGCTGACCAATAATTTTTAGCTGACCACCACTTTTTCGTCTTCATCCACAGTAGCTTCTTTTAGCATCTTCAGGAAGGTAGCCGCAGCCTTGATATCAGCAATATCGTGGATAACAAACCGGACCCGTTCATCTTTTTGGATCACCTTCATGCGATCGGCAGCGTGCTCCTGCAGTGCTTTGAGCAGTGGCTGGAACTTGTTGCCGTAAAACTCCTCTCCCAGTTCAGAGCTGTTCTTCGGACATTTAAGCCACATCCGGTTCGATCGAACCGTCACTTTTGTAATGAAGTTGTGAGAGGCAAACAGCTTGATTTTAGCCGCTGTAATAAGGTGTTGTCCCTCTTCGGGAATCGGCCCGAAGCGATCGCGCACCTCTTCCTCCCAGTCGTCTATCTCTTCCTCTTTGGTAGCTTGTGCTAGCTTTCGGTAGAGATTCAATCGCTCAATGTTGTCAGAGATATAGCGACTGGGCAGCAGGGCAGCCACATCAAACTCGACTGTGGTTTCCGGCAGCTCGGTTTCCACTTCAACGTCCTCAAATACATCGCTGAACTCCTCTTTTTTGAGCTCTTTAATGGCATCGTTAAGGATTTTGTGGTACAGGTCAAAACCTACATCATTGATAAAACCACTCTGCTCAGCCCCCAGGATGTCCCCGGCGCCGCGGATGTCGAGGTCGCGCATCGCCAGGTTAAATCCAGCCCCGAGGTCGGAGAACTCTTCAAGAGCCAACAGACGTTTGCGGGCCTCATCCGTGAGGGTCTCGACCGGCGGGGTGATCAGGTAGCAAAATGCTTTTCGGTTGGATCGCCCCACGCGTCCACGCAACTGGTGCAGCTCGGCCATTCCAAAATGATCGGCACGATTGATAATCATGGTGTTGGCGTTTGAAATGTCAATGCCGTTCTCAACGATGTTCGTCGAAACAAGCACATCAAATTTGTGGTGATAAAAGTCGGCGATGATTTTTTCCAGCTTGCTGGACGCCATCTGGCCGTGGGCAAAACGAACGCGCACATCGGGAACCAGTCGCCGCACCATTTCGGCGATCTCCTCAATATTTTTTACCCGGTTGTGGATGAAGAAAACCTGTCCGCCACGCGACATCTCCTGGCGGATGGCGTCACTGATTAACTCTTCGTTGAAGCTGTGAATTTCGGTACGCACTGGTTGGCGATTGGGCGGCGGGGTATTGATGATGCTCAGGTCCCGAGCCCCCATCAGTGAAAATTGCAGCGTTCTCGGGATGGGCGTCGCGGTAAGGGTAAGCACATCCACCGTAGCGCGATACTCCTTAAGCTTCTCCTTGGCAGACACCCCAAACCGTTGCTCCTCATCAACAATCAGCAGCCCCAGCTCTTTGAACTTGATATCCTTGGAGGTAATTCGGTGTGTGCCTATGATAATATCGACTTTGCCCTCCTCAAGTTTATTAATGGTTTCTTTCTGCTCTTTGGAGGTTCGGAAGCGGGAAAGCATATCCACCTCTACCGGGAAATGTTTCATCCGCTCGCTGAAGGTGTTGTAGTGCTGCTCCGCCAGGATGGTGGTGGGTACAAGTATGGCCACCTGCTTGTGATCGTTGACCGCTTTGAATGCCGCCCGCAGTGCTACTTCTGTTTTACCAAAGCCCACATCGCCGCACACCAGCCGGTCCATCGGCGTGCTGGATTCCATATCCTTTTTAACCGCCTTGATCGACTCCATCTGGTCAGGCGTCTCCTCGTACTCAAATCGCGCCTCCAGCTCAGTTTGCCAGGAGGTGTCCGGCGAAAACTCGTAGCCATCTTTCGACTTCCGCTCGGCGTACAACTTGATCAGGTCGCGGGCAATGTCCTTGACCTTTTTCTTGGTTTGTGCCTTTTTACGTGCCCATCTGCCCGATCCAAGCTTGGAAATGCGCGGCTTCGTACCCTCTTTACCGGAATATTTCTGCAGCTTGTGCAGGCTGGATACGTTGACATAGAGCACCGAATCCTCTTTGTATTTCAGGACCACCGATTCCTGTTCAACGCCTTTGATCTTAATCTTCCGGAAACCCGCAAACTTGCCAATACCGTAGTCCACATGCACCACATAATCACCGACGCTCAGGTCACGCAACTCCTTAAACGAAATGCCGCCGTGATAACGACGTTTTTTCATTTTTGGGCGATGGTAGCGGTTAAAGATCTGGTGGTCGGTATAAACCGCGATTTCCTGATCTTTCAGGATGAATCCCTGGTGCAGGGTGTTGACTGCAAGCGTGTACCGGAAGTCGTCATCAGGGTCATCAAGCAGTTCTGCAAAGCGGTCGCGCTGCCCCTCGTTATCACACAGAATATAGGTTTGGATCCCCTCGCTGGTGAGATCCCGGATATTTTCTTTCAGCAGTTTGATGCTTCCATTGAAATCGGGTTGGGGAGTTGCATTCAGGCGGAAATCCCAGTCGATGTTTTTTTGTGATGAAAAGCCGCCGAAATGTATAGCTGCCTTGCCTGCAATCCCTTCATCAAATTCCTCAGCAGAGAGAAATGCCTTGCCCGGTTCGGGGAACTCATCCTGGTCTTCCAGCTCCTGGTAGGCCGTTTCTGCCTTTTTAAAACGCTCCCCGATGTCAGACCGAATCAGGCTTTGATTGAAGAACAGGAACAACGTGTCGTTATCAAAATAGGTGAGCAGGCTCTCCTTGTGGCCAACCGTTAAATTTGTTGCATCCGGTACAATTCGAACTGTATTCAGGTGCGAGATAGAGCGTTGGGAATCGGGGTCAAACTGCCGGATGGAATCGACTTCATCCCCAAAAAACTCCAGCCGGATCGGGTATTCCCCTGAATAGGGAAAGATATCCACAATGCCGCCGCGGGAGGCAAACTCACCCGGTTCATCCACAAACTTTACGTGCTTGTATTCCTGGTCGACCAGCTCTTCTTTGAGCTTTTCAAAGTCAACCTCATCTCCTTTGTTAATAGCGATGGAAGCCGCGGAAAAGGTCTCCGGCGCAGCAATTTTTTCAAAAAGAGCGCTCGAGGAGGTGACCGTCACAAAACGATCGGAGGTCTGGATTTTTTCCAGTACTTCCGACCGCTGCACCATCAGTCCGCTGTCTATTATCTGCTGCTGATCGTATGGTTTGTGGTTGGTGGGAGGGAAGAGCAGGGGATTTCGGGATTCGAGCTCCTCCAGATCAGATTTCAGGAACTGTGCCGACTCAAAATCAGCTGAGATAGCGATGATTTCATCATACTCTTTGGAGAGCTGATGGACCATCAGGGACGAGGTAGACCCTACAAAATGATCCAGGAAGATGGTGTTTTTTTGTTTTATTTGATCCCGAAGCCTACTCCACGGGATCGCCTTGTGGAAAGTGTTTGAAATGTTGTTTAAAACCATGTGGTAAATCTATTAAAAAGGAGCGCTGGAAAATAACAGTTCAAAGACAAACAGACCATTGTAACATGATATTTTTTCTTTCCATTTCTGAAACAGGAAACGGGTACTTTTTGTTGTTAGAAGAGATGTCTATCAACGTAAAAAAATACAAATAGATTTGTACTTAAGTCCAAATTAATATTATATATAAAGGTGGTAAATAGTAGGTGAGTAGCCTTTTACTACTTTAAAACTATTACTATGCGGGGAAGAAGCCTCATAATATTTCTTTTGCTTCTCTCTATAGGTTACCCCCCTGTAACGGCTCAATCTATCGATGTTTACGAGGCAATTCTGGAGGAAGGTAAACGAGCGATAGAGGAAGGAAGCCAGGATCAGGCATTGGAACTGTGGAGTGGAGAGGCCCAGCGTTCCAATTATGGAATCACGGATCCCCGTATTGGCACATCTTATATTGAACTAGTTACCGAGCTGGAGCTTAAAGAGGAGTATGAACGAGCAGTGGAGATGTACTACTGGGGCTACTCCAATCCCGATGATCCCATCTTTGAGGATGCATTATCTAAAGAAATAAAACGGTTACAGCCTATTGCAAACCGTGACCAGTATAAAAAGTGGAGAGACCTTCTCAAAGATGAGGATTTTAAAGAGCTGGGACGGGCAATAATTCATTTTTGGGAGCTAAATGATCCCACGACAACCACCCGCTACAATGAGCGACTTATTGAACACTGGAGGCGAATAGCGTATGGAAGAGAGCATTTCAGCCGAAATGGTGTCTCGGTTTATGATGCCGATGAGCGAGCGGAAGTTTATGTCAAATATGGCTCCCCGGACCGGATCAGAGATGGACTGTTCAATTTTAGCTCGGGTCTTGTTCAATCCTGGATACAGCAGGCCTTTCAAATAAGTTATGCCGATGTTGGTCCCTTGCCCAGTGGTAACGACTCCGTTTCCCAGGCCACGGCGCGGCAGATTCTACGGAGCCAAATCATGCAGAAAAGAAGTCAAATAATGGAATATGAACGCAGGGTGCGGTTCCAGCACAACTACCCGTCTTATGAGATTTGGGTGTACCAGGATGTGGTTCAGAATAATTTTACGCCACTCATTTTTGTATTTGGGGATGATGGAGATACGGGTCAGTTTAGCATGCTTCGTTCAGTGGAGGAAATGATGCCCAACTCTGCTTTCCGGACGGCGGGAAGCCAGATGGGGGTGCCCCCGTCATTTTTCCTGCAGATGATGTATTATCAAAACCTGGTTACTGTAGACAACTATTTTGAGCGGGCCTACCAAGAGCTGGAGTCCAAGTTATACAACATGCAGGGGGTAAATAAATGGGATTCCCGGCAGCTGAAGTATCAGAATGAAAACAGGCTGATGCAGGCCCGAATGAGGGCTCCACAAGAGCGATCAACACTCAATAAGGAATTTCCCGAAATCCCGATGGATGTGCACCAGTACAGCCTGCTCGATGAAGACAATGAACCTTACCTGGCTACATTTGTACTAAGCAATCCCTACAGGGCGTATTTCGTCGATCAGCTGCAGGAGCGGGAGTTCAATATATCCTCATACCATTTAACCGGCACGATTATGGGTATCAATGAAGAGGATGACATTCTTTTCAAGCAAAGCGTTGCCCCTCAGCCTTTGCGCGGGGTTCAGGATTTTTATGGCAACGTCGATCACATGCCGGACGAGATTACCTACTTCAGGGTACCTAACTTTTCAGATCCAACCAGTCAAAAGATTGCGATTCAACTTCAGCATAACAACAAAGACAGCAGCCGGATCGGCAGAAGTGTATTTAAAGAAAATGTGCGGGCATTCGGTAACATGACGCTTGAGCAGCAGGAACCAATTTCGGTGGAAGACACTGAGTTGCAGATGGGAGACCTGATTGTAGGGGTAAGACAGCAGGAAAACGACAAAAAACTACCGTTTGGGTTCCGGGTAGAGCCGGATGCTACGATCGACCAGGGAGAAAACCTTGTTGTTCATTTTGAAGTCTATAACCTGGGGGGAGAACAAGCAGCCCCTGAGCCGTTCCAGATTGAATATGTTGCCACTGAAAAGGTCGGTTTCTTCAAGCGTATTTTTACAAAAAGAGATCAGGTCCGGCTTTCACTGAATTTTGAATCACGAGCCGCGCAGTACAGAGAAAATCTAGAGATTGATACTTCGCCGTTTGAAGCAGGGGACTACGAACTTGAATTAACCGTAATGGAGCCGGGGACCGACCGAGAGGTAAATAGATCAATCAAGTTCACAATAGAGGAAGAAGAACAAGAGGAGTGACAGTCCAGCCGAGTTTGGAATCAGGCCAGTTCCGTTCTAAAAAAGAATTTATCACAGGCTATGCCGAGTAACAGAAGACAAAATGCTGGGATCAGAAAACGTAAATACAAATCCTGGTAGTCGGTATAAATGATCTCCTCGATTTCTGTTTTTTCTAGCTCATCAATACGTTCGTAGATTTCCTGTAGTCGTTCGGTATTGGTAGCCCTGAAATACTCGCCATCAGTCATGTTGGCAATGCGGGTGAGCATCTCCTCATCAATATCCACTTTCACATTCTGGTATCGGGTGCCAAACACCGGGTCCTGGACAGGGTAGGGGGCCGTGCCTCTCGTGCCAGCTCCAATCGTGTAAATTTTTATGCCATAGGAAACTGCCAGGTCGGCCGCTGTAACGGGATCTATTTCACCAGAGTTGTTCTGCCCGTCGGTAAGCAGTATAACGACCTTGCTTTCCGCTTCACTTTCTTTGAGTCGATTGACAGCGGTGGCAATGCCCATTCCAATCGCCGTCCCGTCCTCCACAATACCCATTTGTACGTCATTGAGTAGTCGTTTTAGCAGTTCGTAGTCTAGTGTAGGAGGGACAACCGTAAAACTCTTTCGGGCAAATGCGACCAGTCCAATCCGGTCAGACAAACGCTTGTCAATGAAGTCGATAGCCACATTCCGAGCAGCTTCAAACCGGTTTGGTTTCAAATCCTCAGCCTTCATGGAGGTAGAGATGTCGAGCGCCATCACAATGTCTATACCCTCGGCATTACGCTCCACAGTAGTGTTTTGCAGCTGGGGACGCGCCATAGCCATCACAATAAGGGCAAAGGCGAACCATTGCAGGGCGGGAGCGGCCCAGACGCCATACCTTCGCCAGTTGCCCGGCAGATCCTTGAGTCCCGAGACATCGGAAAAAGTGACACTTGGCTGCCGCCTCTTATACCTGCGCCAGATTTGCAGCGCTATCAGTATGGGGATCAGTGCCAATAGCCAAAACCATTCCGGATTTGCCCAACTCATGCGTTTTGCAGTTCTTTTGATTCAGGTTCGGTTTCTTCTTCGTAGGCCCGGCGCTGCTCTTCCATACGCGATTGGTGCTGGCGGCGCATCTGTTCAATACGTGGACCGTCATTATTGCGTGCCACTTTCACAAACTCTTCGGCGACAGAGAGAGAAACCTCTGCCTGTTCTTCCGTAGGTTGGAATTTGGCAAATTTCACCATGTCAGCTTGCTGCAGCACCTTGCGGGTTTGGTTGATCATCCGCTCGTCAGCCATTCGTCTTTCCAGCGCTTGAATGATTTCGCGGCTGGTTGACTCAAGAGCGGGAATTTTGTAGAGGTCTTCAAAATAGGTGCGAATTGCATCTCCAAGATTGATATAAAACTGCTTGAAATCCTCTTCCTCCTCGAAGGTGAAGCTTCGCAGTTGTTTAAGTGAATTTTCGAGCTGCGCGAGAGGATCCACAAACGGTGTGGGCTGGAATTCGGGCCGTGGTTCCGGTTTGGGTTCCAAAGATTTTTGCTGATACAACCTGTAGAGGTACCACCCAAAAAGTGCCAGCACGATGAGTCCCGCAATGTATGGCCACCAGGCACGGGCAAAATCGAAGATCGGTTTTAACGGACGGAAAGCTTCTTCCTCAGACTGAAGGACAGATTTAAAGGATATCGAAACCGGATTGGTGTATACGGTCGTGGTGTCGTTTCCTGCTAACAATGCAACCGGCAAAGCGGGAATTTGCGTGTCTTCTGTTCCAAAATATTGCAGGCGGTAGACCAGGCTGTCCTTAAAATCAGTCACTTTGAAGTGTTGTCGCGAGCGGATCTCAATAGCATCTCCAAAATTCGAGGAGTCTGGAAACAGCACGCGGTCATACACTTGGTCCTTGTTGAGTGTTATCTTGTATGAGAAGGAATCACCCACAGTAAGCGAGTCGACCTGCACATACTCCGTAACATGCTGCGCCTGCAAACCGGAGTGGGCCACCCAAAAGACAACCAGCAAAACTGCCGCATGGAACCACGTTGATATTTTATGTTTCACCATCGATAGAGATTTATCTGTACTTACATGTAAGTTTCTTGTAGCTGAAACACGAATTAAGGTGTCTGAAAGTATGGAAAATGAAATCCAAAAACAGGAACAGCCCAAATTGAATCGTAATCGGATCAATAGCGCTGCATACGCCGGTGGAAGAAATTCATCAGCGGTTGAATGTAGGAACGATTTGTTTGGACATCGATTGTGTCAATTTTTAACCGGCGGAATTTATTTTTTAACGCCAGTTTTTCCTTAACCTTTTTCTTTCTGAACGCTTCCCTCACTTTTTTATTAGAGGTGTCCACAAGGACTTCAGATCCGGTTTCTGCATCTTTAAGCGGGACCAGTCCCAGGTCGGGCAGCTCTTCTTCAAGGTCATCATTGATCATGATGTTAACCAGATCGTGCTTGCGGCTGGTAATTTTGATCTGTTTATCAAAATTTCGATCCTGGAAGTCACTTGCCAGCACAACAATTGCCCTTCGGTTCAGCAACCGATTGACATATGAAAGGGCTTCACTCAGGTCTGTTCCGGTTCCCTTCGGTTCGGTGGTGTAGAGCTCCCGGATTAACCGCAGTACGTGCAGCCGTCCCTTTTTGGGTGGAACCACTTTTTCGATGACGTCGCTGAAAAGGACAATGCCCACCTTGTCATTATTTTTGATGGCACTGAAGGCAAGCACAGCGCAAATCTCGATTGCCAGGTCCATTTTTCGCTGATCGTGGCTGCCAAAAAGGCCGCTGGGCGAAATATCGACGCAGAGCATCAGGGTTTGCTCACGCTCCTCCTCAAAAAGCTTGATAAACGGTTCCCCGGTACGCGCAGTCACATTCCAGTCAATCTGCCGGATATCGTCTCCATAAGTGTAGGCACGGACTTCCGAGAATTCCATACCGCGGCCCTTGAACACAGACTGGTATTCCCCGCCAAAGATATTGTTGACCATACCCTTGGTCCGGATTTCCAGCTTACGAACTTTTTTCAGGATTTCTTTTGAGATCATAAGAGTGAGTGGAATAGGCTCATTTTTGTTTCATTAAACTCTAAGAAAAGGAATTTAAGCAGAAGAAAAAATAAAGTCTCTACTACTTAGTTAATATTGGTTAATGGCTTAAAAGTACTGGCCGCTCTACCGGGACTTGGAACACCCGGCCAAGCTAGCGTTTGACGAAATGGTTACCGACTACGAAAAGCAGGGCAAGGTACTAGGTGGCAAATAATTTATTGAGGTGCTAACCCCACAACCGGAAAAGATAGGGGCTTAGAACGGGAATTTACAACTTTCTCTTTTTATAAGTGATACTCTCCTTTTCATACCAGCTGATAAGGTGGTTTAACACTGTTGTTAAGGCTAATATATATAATGAAACCCCAAATCTCTCCTGACTTTAAAAAGAACACATCTAGTATACCAATAGTGAAAACTAAGATCGATAATATATAGCCAACAATTCTAGCAATTTTCCCATACTCTTTTATCCAGCGCCAAAATGTAACATCTTGAAGATTTAACTCATAATAGCCAGTGTCTGGTTTTATGCTATAATGGTCAACATCTTTTCCGCAGTGAGGACATTTATTCTCATCCTCTAAATCGTTTTCGGGAAAGGATTCTCCACAATTATTACAAGTTATTTGATCCATAACATAAGTTATTAGGCGTGTCCCGATTTCTTTTCTCCTTTACCCAATCTGGCAGCGTAACACTTTTATAGCGCGGTGGCTTTTTAATGTCCCGGCTTTCCCTCTTGGGAACAAGCTTTGAAAATCCCTTTCTGGTTTTATCTTCCAGGTCCAGGAATAGCTCTATTTGATTCGTGTCTTCCATATCATAAAAGTTAATCATTCTTACATAAAATAACCCCGGCCGTTTTCAAGCGACCAGGGTTAAAACTATTCAACTAATGTTAACACCCTATAGATACCTTTCAGAGCAAATCCTTACAAAATAATTTGGGGTAACGTTACTTAAACGTTATTTCTGTGGGCCTTATTTGCTGCAAATAGTTGCCTCCCAATCGTTTACCAGCGCACAGAATTTAAGCAGAAGTTAAAACGGAAAAAGGCTGAGTTGAAAATATTCCGATCTGCATTTTTTAACAATTCGTTAACATTGGGATAACGTTTTGGTGAGACGCATTTCTTCTTTTAATGAGCGAAGGAAGAGAAACCCAATAAAGCGATCAGCATCTATGATCATCGGTAATGAGTTTAGTAATAAAAGCAAACTTGTGCTCAAGCAAATAGGCCAAATTTCCGAGGGTGATATTAACAAAAAGCTGTCAGTGAAAAATGTAAACCGGGAGCTTGAGCTTGATCGCACTGAGATAAAAAATTTTTTGGAGTATTTGGAAGAACTCGGTTATATCGAAATTGTAACTATTGGCGGTCCTTTTCTATACGGGCACATCAAGATAACTGACAAAGGCCTGCAAAAGTATACCAATTTGGATGATTAAGTAACTTTCCCCATACATCGGACGGGGTATCCTCTGGCTTTCGGACATCTTCTTTTTTGTGAAAAATTACCTACCTTGGGCACAAAATTGAATAGCAAAAAAGACAGTCAGCTATGAAAATCGGAGTACCCAAGGAGATAAAAACCCATGAAAATAGAGTGGCCCTGCTACCCGGTGGAGTAAAGCAGTTTATCCAAAACGGGCACGAGGTTCTACTTCAAAAAGGAGCCGGTGTGGCCAGCGGTTTCCCTGATGACCTGTATCAGCAGGAAGGAGCCCAGATTGTAGAGGATGTGGAGAAGGTGTGGGCCCAGTCGGAAATGATTATGAAGGTCAAGGAGCCGATTAAAGAGGAGTATGCCCGGATGAGGGAGGGGCAAGTCATTTTTACCTACTTTCATTTTGCTGCCAGCCAGCAGCTGACCGAGGCGGTTGTAGATTCAGGTAGCATTGCCATTGCATACGAGACAGTGGAAAAGTCAGACGGATCACTTCCTCTTCTGATCCCGATGAGTGAGGTTGCCGGACGAATGGCCGCCCAGGAAGGAGCCAAATACCTGGAAAAACCGCTTGGGGGGCGCGGCGTGCTTTTGGGGGGCATACCCGGCGTGCCGCCTGCCAAAACGTTGGTTCTCGGTGGGGGAATTGTTGGCGTAAATGCCGCTAAAATTACGGCCGGGATGGGATCCGATACAACGATAATGGATATCAATATTTCTAAGCTGCGTTACCTTGATGACGTGATGCCGAACAATGTTTCCACAATGTTCTCTTCGGAGGCCAACATCAGGCGTATGATTCCCCACGTGGACCTCGTCATAGGGGCAGTGTTAAAGCCTGGAGCCAAGGCTCCGCATCTGGTTACCAGGGAGATGCTTGGTATGATGAACTCGGGCACTGTGCTCGTCGATGTTGCCATTGACCAGGGCGGATGTTTTGAAACTTCAAAACCGACCACTCATGATGATCCCACATTTGTTGTTGATGATGTACTTCATTATTGTGTAGCTAACATGCCGGGAGCTGTTCCCAATACTTCTACGCTGGGATTGACGAACGTAACCCTCCCGTATGCCATTAACCTGGCAAACAAGGGATGGAAAAAAGCCGTATGTGATGATCCTGAACTGAAGAAAGGAGTCAATATTGTGAACGGTGACATCGTTTACAAAAATGTGGCAGAAGCGTTTGACAAAACATACATCCCAATTAGTGAGCATCTATAACAAAATTTTTCTAAAACAATTTGATGCTCATTTTCAAACTTAAGTTTTATCCCAATTGCATACTAACCTTAGCTTCAACAAAAAATAAAAAGCGATTTCTTGAGTTAAGATAACGTTTATGTGTTGGTTGTTTTATTGAATATCGTTGATAAGATGTGTATAAGTATTTTTGTTAAGCTAAAGGTTGGACATTATATTTTTTCAAACTTCCTGTTTAATCCATTATTCAGAAATTTTACATGGGTAAAGTAATTTCCATAGCCAACCAAAAAGGTGGAGTTGGAAAAACAACGACTGCTATAAACCTGGCAGCCAGCCTCGCTGCTATTGAGCATCCCACACTTATTTTGGATATCGATCCCCAGAGCAATACCACCAGCGGTCTTGGGATAGAATCGAAAACCGTTGAAAAATCAATTTATGAAGTAATGGTTGGCGGGGTCGACGCAACGGAAGCCGTGCGCGAGACCGATCTCCCGTTTTTGGATCTGTTGCCCTCTCATATCAACCTGGTTGGGGCGGAGATCGAAATGATTGATCGCAATGAGAGAGAACGGATTTTGGAAAAGGCGATTGTCGAACTGCGTGACAAGTATGATTTCATCATTATTGATTGTCCGCCATCGCTGGGACTTTTAACCATTAACTCGCTGACGGCCTCTGATTCGGTCGTGATTCCGGTGCAATGTGAATATTTTGCACTCGAGGGGCTCGGGCAGCTTCTGAACACCATTAAGATTGTGCGTCAGCATCTGAATACCGACTTGGAGATTGAAGGAGTATTGCTGACCATGTACGATACGCGTACAAGGCTGTCGGACCAAGTAGCGGAAGAGGTTCGAAAATATTTTGAAGACCGCGTGTTTGAAGCGATTATTGCTCGCAATGTGCGCCTGGCGGAAGCACCCAGCTTTGGGAAGCCAGCACTGCTCTACGATTCTACGAGCAAAGGTGCTAAAAATTACCTGGCGCTGGCGCGAGAAATTATTCATCGCAATAAAAATATGTTCAAAAACAGCCCGGTTTTTGCTAATTAGAGCAAGAGTTTTAGAAGTATAGGATTATGGCATCTAGAAAAGCATTGGGACGAGGATTAGGAGCTTTCTTCCCCGATTATAAAGAGGAGGGAGAGGCTGAAGCACCCCCGAAGGAGAAAGATCAGGCCGAGGGGGAACAGTCCTCATCAACCTACATAGAGCCTGAAAAGCGGGTTAACATTGTGTTGGACATCCCGGTTGGTGACATACGCCCGAATCCCCACCAGCCGCGCAAGGAATTTAAGGAGGAAAGCCTGGAAGAGCTGGCGCAGTCCATCAAAAAACATGGCCTTATACAGCCCATTACGGTTCGTTATATCGGGGACAAGCGGTTTGAACTGATCAGCGGTGAGCGCCGGTTACGAGCATCAAAACTTGCGGGAATTGATGAGATTCCGTCCTACATCCGGGAAGTCAATGACGAGGATATCATCTCCTATGCCCTGATAGAGAATATCCAGCGGGAGGACCTGAATCCTATTGAAATTGCGATGGGGTATGAACGGCTCATTGAAGAATGTGACTATACGCAGGCGGAAGTAGCTGAAAAAGTGGGCAAAAATCGTACAACCATTACCAATATGCTGCGGCTGTTGAATCTGCCGCCCTTCATCCAGAAAGCACTGCGCGATGACAGCATATCAATGGGACACGCCCGTGCGTTGATTAATATAGAAGATCCGGAGGTACAGGAAGAAATTTTTGAAAAGGCGATAGAGAACGGGTATTCTGTCCGGCAAATTGAGGAGGCTGTCCGTCAGATCGGGAAAAAGAAAAAGCAGAAGTCCAAAGATAAAAAGAAAGATGAGAACCGGGCGTTCTACAACGAAATATCCAACCGGCTCAGACGTAAGTTTAGTACGAAAGTAAATATAAAACCCAAAAAGGATGGCGGAGAAATTCGCATCGAATATTATACGGACGAAGATCTGGACCGGCTTCTCGAGCTTTTCGAATCTATGTAGTCTCTTTTTTCTCTTTTGCCTACTGATACCCGTCCGTCAGGTATCAGCACAAACAAAGCCTGCTACGCAGAATACGGATTATCTGCAGAATCTCAGAAATCGACAGCTCTTTTCACCGTATTCCTATGATATTTCATCTCCTCTGAGTTCGGTTCAGTCCGATACCACCCAGCCCGCACAACAGCAATCTGCCGAGGATTTTCCTGAGCCCAAAAGTGTGTTGTATAAGTCGATGATTATCCCGGGCTGGGGACAACTGGTCAACAAACAGGCATGGAAAATTCCCATTGTTTATGGCCTGATAGGCGGTGCAATCGGTTATAACCTCTATCTGACACAGCGGTACAGGGATTACCGGGCGGCCTACTACAATAGAAACCACAGTGATATGAAATTTGGACCTACCCCTGATTATATTCCGTCAAGTGTAAATGCAGACCAGTTATTAAATACCCGGAACCGGTTACGAAACAGGAGGGATTTGAGTTATCTTGGAATAGTATTGGCCTATGGATTGAATGTCCTTGATGCCTATATTTTTGCTCACATGCGCTCATTCGACGTCTCGGAAAATCTCAGTGCAAAAACAGAATTGAAACCGGCATTAATGGCAGAATCATCCCCGGGGATCACTATTTCAGTAAAGCTATTTAATCAATCAAAATAAGATTATTTTTTATGGGAAAGAATAATAAGAAAAGCTCATCTGAGGCCCGTCTGGTTCCCAGGCAATTTGACCAAGAACGGGACACTGACCTGTGGAGTGTATTTAAAATCATGGGAGAATTTGTTGATGGGTATGACAAGCTATTCAGGATTGGACCCTGTGTTTCTATTTTTGGCTCCGCACGAACCGACCCCGGTGACAAATATTATATGCAGGCAGTGGAAACAGCGCGTGAAATGACCAAAAAGGGCTTTGGTGTGATTACCGGTGGTGGACCGGGCATTATGGAAGCAGCCAATAAAGGTGCCAGCGAGCAGAAAGCGAAATCTGTCGGCCTGGGCATTGACCTGCCCTTTGAGCAGGGAGTTAATGAATTCGTAGATCCGGATTACACCATCATGTTTCACTACTTTTTTGCACGAAAGGTGATGTTCGTGAAATATGCACAGGGATTTATCGTTTTTCCCGGTGGATTCGGTACGCTGGATGAGTTTTTCGAAGCGATGACACTTATTCAAACCAATAAGATTACCCGGTTTCCCGTTGTGCTTATAGGCACAGAATACTGGAAGGGCCTGGTTGACTGGATTAAAAATACCATGGTGTCAGAGGGGACAATTTCACCCGAAGATACCGATCTGTTTCACGTGACGGATGATCACCTGGAAGCTGTTGATATCATCTGTTCATTTTACCAGAAACATTCGGTCAGCCCGAATTTCTAGACATCATGGCAGGAACAATTGGCCGGTGAGATGGTTGAAATGTGTTAATATATACACGAAAGGTATCCGGCTTTCAGCTTTTTACAAGTAGATACATTACAATATTTTAAAAGTAGTTGAGTTTTACGTTTAAATAAATTTTTTTATTCATTACTTTTCATCGCCCTGAACGTTCAATCTAAAAATTTGAGAACATGAATTTTTTAAAATACAGTGTAACACTTTTACTGGTTGGTATCCTTTCGATAGGAGCTTCTTCACAGGTATTTGCACAGGATGATAACTATGCAAATGCGATTTCAGCTTTCAACAAAGCATTGGAACATGCGAAAGCAAATGAATTTGAGAATGCTATTAACATGTATAACCAGGCTATTTCATTAGCTGAAGAATCAGATAATGAAAAAGCCCCTGAAATTGTTGATCGCTCACAAAATCAGCTGCCTTCCATCTATTTTCAGATGGCGGCGAGCAAGTACAAAAACTTCCAGAAAAACCAGAATATGGCCAATCTTGATGAAACAATTAATTCTTTCCAAGAGGCAGCTGATATTTCTGAGGAGTATGGAAATGGACAGATAGCCCAGAAAGCGACTGGAATTGTTACTCAATTGCTATATACGAAATCTATCATCCAGTTCAAGTCTCAGCAGTTTGATGATGCGATAGCAACTCTTGACCAGGTGATAGAGCGTAATTCAAACTATGCCAAGGCGTATTATCAAAAAGGCATCGTTATTAAGAATAAAAATGACCAGAACCTGGACCAGGCGCTGGAAATGTTTGATAAGGCGATTGAGGTAGGCAGTGGTGCAGGCAATGATCAACAGATTGTGCGCCAGGCAACGACTGCTGCGCATGATAACCTAGTTTACCGCGGTAAACAGCAAATGGACCAAAAGAACTTTGACCAGGCTGTTGAAATGTTAAACCGAGCTCTGGAGTATAATTCTGAATCTGCTGCCGCTCATTACCGACTGGCTGAAGTCCACAATAAACAAACTAACTGGGATCAGGCTATTTCGCATGCACGGCAAGCTCTTGAATATGAAACTAACGCTAAAACTGAGTTAGCTAAGATCTACTTTGAATTGGGCACTGCTCTAAAAGCTCAGGGCAAGGTATCAGAAGCTTGCTCAGCTTTTAAGAATGCTGCGTTTGGTTCATTCCAATCTCCGGCTGAACACCAGATGGAGTTTGAGCTGAAATGTGAGAGCAGTACCCGTTAGTATATTCCTGTTGAAAATTATTCTTAAAAAGCCTCTCTTACCCGAGAGGCTTTTTTTATGTCAATTTAAGTTTCAAGTATTCGCCGCATTACCTATTTTCATTGCGCAAAAACCAATTTAATGTAAACCGAGCCATAATTTTATCGCATGTCAACTAAATCACTTGATGAACTTTGTGTAAATACGATTCGCACGCTATCAATGGATGCCGTTCAGGCGGCCGAATCTGGGCACCCTGGAATGCCGATGGGAATGGCCGATGCGGCGTATGTTTTGTGGAATAAATTTTTACGCCATAATCCCCAAAATCCCGATTGGTATGACCGGGATCGATTTGTTCTCTCAGCAGGCCATGGGTCTATGTTGCTCTACAGCCTGCTACATTTGACCGGTTATGACCTGCCACTTGATGAACTGAAAAATTTCAGGCAATGGGGCAGCCTAACTCCCGGACACCCGGAATATGGGTTGACGCCCGGTGTTGAGACTACTACAGGTCCATTGGGACAGGGTTTTGCGACCGGTGTGGGTATGGCGATTGCCGAGGCCCATATGAGCTCCTTATACAATACAGAAGATTTCAAACTTACGGATCATTATGTATATGGTATTGTCAGTGACGGTGACCTGATGGAGGGCATCTCTCATGAAGCAGCATCTCTTGCTGGTCATTTGCAGCTGGGCAAAATTATCTACCTGTACGATTCAAATAATATTTCAATTGATGGTAGCACTGACCTTGCATTTACTGAGGATGTAAATAAACGATTCAAGGCATACAACTGGCATGTGCAGGAGATTAATGGTCACGACCATCAAGCGGTTGAAAATGCGATTAAGCATGCACAGAAGGCGAGCAAGCCCTCAATAATTGTTTGCAACACGCATATTGGGTTCGGTAGTCCCAACAAACAGGACAGTGAAGCATCACATGGTGCTCCCCTTGGTGAAGAAGAAGTTGCATTAACCAAAGAAAACCTGGGTTGGGATTCTGACGAAAAATTCTATATCCCTGACGAGGTTAAGCAGAATTTCCGATCGGCAGTTGAAAAAGGTAAAAAGTTGTCCAGCGAATGGAACCAACTCGTTGAAGATTATAAATCTGCGAACCCGGAGAAGGGTGCTGAGTTTGTCGCTCGCCTTAATCGAGAGTTTCCGGCCGACCTGGAGGAAAGTTTCCCTGTTTTCCCAGCCGATGAAAAAGGCTTGGCCACAAGGGCATCCTCTGGTAAAGTATTGAATGCCATAGAAGGAAAGGTACCGGCCCTACTGGGTGGATCGGCCGACCTGCATGGAAGTAACAAAACATGGATCGACTCCTCTGGTGCGTTCAGTGCAGAGAACTACTCTGCCAGAAATATGCACTATGGGGTGCGGGAACATGCCATGGGAGCTGCAATGAACGGCATAGCACTGCACGGGGGTGTTATCCCTTATGGCGGCACATTCCTGATCTTTTCCGATTACTGCCGTCCTGCAATCAGAATTGCGGCGCTTTCCGAAATTCCCTCGATCTTCGTTATGACGCATGACAGCATCGGGCTGGGAGAAGATGGTCCCACACATCAACCGATAGAGCACCTCTCTTCCTTGCGAGCTATGCCCAATCTGTTAGTACTGCGACCTGCTGACGCCAACGAGGTCTCCTACGCATGGAAGGCTGCCCTTGAACATGATGAAGGGCCATCGATGTTGGTGCTTACCCGTCAAAATCTGCCCACGGTAGATCGCGAAGTGTGCGGCCCTGCAGAGAATACACTGAAAGGGGCCTATATCCTGTCCGACAGTGACGGTAAGCCGGATGTTATCCTGATGGGTAGTGGCTCTGAGGTGCAGTACGCGATGGAGGCACAGAAGCAACTGGCCGAAGATGGCATTGCGGCCCGCGTGGTTAGTATGCCGTCATGGGAGCTTTTTGAGCAGCAGGGCGAAGAATATATAGAAGAAGTGTTGCCTTCTGATGTGAAGGCCCGGGTTTCAATTGAGGCAGGTTCTACGCACGGATGGCATCAGTGGGTCGGTTCCGAAGGTAAAGCCATTGGTATTGAACATTTTGGAGCCTCTGCGCCTTACGAGACCATCTACGAAGAGTTCGGTTTGACTTCCGATCGAATGGTCAAAGAAGCCAAAAAACTGTTGAAGGTAAGTAAACAAAAATAGATTCCAGGCAGTTTTTAATTTAATCCTCCGGGTGATGCACACAGGTAAATGTGATATCATCCGGGGGTTTTTCTTTACCAATAAAACCCTCCAGTGAGGCATGGATTTTCTTGACAATTGTTTTGGCATGAAGCGATCCATAGATACTCATAAGGGAGTCCACGCGGTCTTCCCCATACTGCTCGCCATATTCATTTCGTGCTTCTGTAAGCCCATCCGTAAAGAAGAGCACGCTGTCTCCCTTTTTGAAATGAAATTTCTTCTCCTGCAAAAAGCTTTGGAGGTTTGGTGTTGAAGTCATACCAAGTGCAAATCCATCAGAACGAAGATCAAAGGTGGCATCGCGTTCTTTATTATAAAATATCGGTGCGTTGTGTCCGGCGCGTGCGAAGGTGAAACGATCCTCCCCATGTGGAAAAAAGGCCGCACACGCTGTTACAAATGTTTTATCTGCCGCATCTGATTTTACATAATCATTCAGCTCAACCAATAACTCTTTGGGGGAGGGCTGTTCTTTTTCAATTAATAAATGAACAAGTGCCTGCATCCGTACCATATAGAGGGCAGCGGTCAGCCCCTTGCCAGAGACATCGGCGATGACAATATAAGTGCCCTTTTCTGTTTCAATCATATCCACGTAATCACCGCCTACCTCTTTAGCGGTATTGGCAAAGGAGTAGATTTCGAGATTTTCTTTTTTCAGTTCGGTAGGAGGGAGCAGGCTCAGTTGAATTTCTCGCGCCAGGTCGATCTCCCGCTTTACGTCGGATTTTTCCAGCAGTTCTACAAGCAGCAACAGCAGAATAGTGCCAAACGAGAAGGGAAGCAGGAGGTCATAAAACAGGATGAAATTCGAGATTCCTATAAATCCAGCAAAGTAGTAGAGGACAAAAGAGATGGTGGAGAGCCCAAAAGCAAGGCGGCGTGTGGGGTTCAATCGCTGAGTGAGTGATGAAAAAAGGCGCAAAAATTTCAGATGGCCAGGGAGCTGACGTCCTTTCTCTTTTTCTTCCTCTTCACCAATGGCCTCTTGATAAAGCTGTTTGAGCCGATCCGTATCCTCATAAAACTCTTTTCCAAGCCGTTCCCGGGTCATCCCCGACACATATTCCCTGTAGAAAGATTTTGTGCTTTGTAAAGCAGATTGTGCTTCGTTTTTTAAACCCATTTATAACAGTTTGTTCAGATTGATATCGACTGTGTATTCGAATTCTGAATTAAAAAGTTTACCTTCCCGTTGCAATAATCAATCAGCAGTGAAAAATTTTAAATTGTGGTGCCAATTCTTCGGCAATCGCATCGCTGGATTTATCCATTTTTTCCGACTGATCATTACAAATTCTCAAAGTTGAATATAACTGAATTCACTGATTTATCATGTCTAAAAGTCTCCTGTTTTTGCTTGACGGTATGGCTCTAGCCTATCGTTCTCATTTCGCATTTATTAACAGTAATCTAAGAAATGGAGAGGGGATTCCCACAGGACCAATTTTAGGTTTTGCCAATACGCTCGAAAAAATGCTCGAAGAGCAGCAGCCCTCGCATATTGCAGTGGTTTGGGATACCGATGCACCAACATTCCGGCATGAGATGGATGAGGAGTACAAGGCCAATCGTCCGCCGCAACCCGAAGAGCTTACCGTTGGAATACCACTGATAAAGGAGATGATAGATGGCTACGGGATCAAGAATATAGAGCAGGACGGATATGAGGCCGATGATATTATCGGCACGATTGCCGATCGCGCGAATGCCGAGGATGTGGATGTGTTCTTAGTTACACCGGACAAGGATTTTATGCAGCTGGTCCATGACCATATTAAAATGATGAAACCAGACAACCAGAATGGTGGATTCAATATCATCGACCGCGAAGGGGTCAAAGAGTATTTCGGGGTATACCCGGAAAATGTGGTTGACGTTTTAGCAATGTTGGGAGACACTTCTGACAACATTCCCGGCGTACGTGGCATCGGCAAGAAAGGGGCGCCCAAGATTATCAGGAATTACGGTTCGCTTGAAAAAGCGATAGAGGTGGCGCCTGATATCAAATCGACCCGCTACGGCAATGCACTGGACGAGCAGGCAGAGCAGGCCCTGCATGCCAAAAAGATGGTTACCATCAAGACGGACGTACCCGATATTGTGGATTGGGAAGTTCTGAACTGGGATGGTCCTGACACCGAGACACTTGGTAAGTTTTTTAAGCGGATGGAGTTTCGCTCACTGACAAAAAAGTACCTGGGTGAAGAGGTCAAGCGCTGGGTTGATCGCGATGTGTCTGACAAGAACAAAAACCAGGGCGATCTTTTTGTTCCGCATGAGGTGGAAAGTGAAGGCGATTCGGAGTTTGCCAGTTATACGGAAGATAAGGTATCCTACCAGATGGTGAGCCAGGAAGAGGAGCTCGAAAACCTGGTCGATAAACTGATCGATAAAGAATCACTTTGTTTTGATACTGAGACCAGTGGCACCGACCCGATGAAGGACAGGTTGGTCGGCGTTTCTCTTAGCACATCGGCAGGAGAGGGCTACTATGTGCCCGTTGGCGTAGAGGATGGTATCTCTCTAGAAAAGGGACTCAAGCTTTTACAACCCTTGTTTGGCAATGAGAAGTCTCTGAAAATAGCCCACAATTTTAAGTTCGACTACATGATATTAAACAGGGCGGGATTGGAGATTGAGGGCCCGGCTTTTGACACGATGATTGCCGCCTACCTGATCGATGCCAGCCAAAAGCTCAAGATGGATGCCTTGGCAAAAAAATATCTGAAATACGAAACAATACCTATTGAAGAGCTTATCGGCAAAGGGCGCAAGCAGAAGAGCATGGATGAGTTGCCCTCTGAAAAAATTAAGGTATATGCCTGCGAAGATGCGGATATCACGTGGCAATTGCATAAAGTTCTGAAAGAAATCCTTGAGAGAGATGAGCTTGAAGAGATAGCCGAGACGCTGGAATTTCCACTCATGGAGGTATTGGCAAAAATGGAGATGTACGGTATACGCCTGGATGTGGAGATGCTGAACGAATTTTCCGAGACACTTCGACAGGATCTTCAGGACTTGGAACAGCAGGTGTTTGAAAAGGCAGAAATGGAATTTAACATCAATTCTCCACAGCAACTGGGAGAAGTACTTTTTGACAAGATGGGACTACCTGCCGGTAAAAAGACCAAAACCGGGCAGTATTCTACATCCGAATCGGTCCTCTCCAAGTTGGAAGCTGAATACGAGATGCCGGGGCTCATCCTGGAATATCGTGCGCTCAGCAAGCTCCGATCCACCTACGTGGATGCTCTGCCAAAATTGATCAATGAGGAAACGGGGCGGATCCACACCGACTTTAACCAGCATGTGGCAGCCACCGGTCGACTTTCATCCTCCAATCCGAATCTCCAGAACATCCCGATACGAACCAAGCGGGGCCGCGAAATTCGCAAGGCGTTCATTGCGGATAAAGGATTTAAGCTTCTGTCAGCGGACTATTCACAGGTGGAATTGCGGGTAATCGCCTCAATATCTGAAGATGAAAATATGATTGAGGCGTTTAAAAATAACGAGGATATCCACGCCCGAACGGCCAAAGAGGTGTTTGACTTGGAGTCGTTGGATAATGTGACCGGCAACCAGCGCCGAAAGGCCAAGGAGGTGAATTTTGGTATCCCGTACGGTGTGAGCAGTTATGGGCTGGCAAACCGGTTGGGTATCGAGAACTCGGAAGGGAAGGAGATGATCGACCAGTACTTTGAGCGTTTTCCTGGTATTCTCAGATATATCAATGAAACCAAACAATTTGCCAAAGAAAATGGATACGTAAAAACACTGCTGGGTCGTCGACGATACATCCCGGATATCAACGCCAGCAATTGGAATCGCCGTTCATTTGCAGAGCGCACAGCCATTAACACCCCAATCCAGGGAACGGCCGCTGATATCATCAAACTGGCGATGATTAACATCCAGGAGTACCTGGAAGAAAATGACCTCAAAACACGGATGCTGCTGCAGGTGCACGATGAGCTCATATTCGAGGTTCCTGAAGAGGAACAGGAGACCGTACCTGCCAAGCTAAAAGAGCTTATGGAAACGGCCTATGAACTGGCCGTACCGCTCAAAGTGGATATGGGCCTGGCAGACAACTGGCTGGACGCACACTGATTTTTAACTGTTCCCTGCTTGTTACTGGTCAGCTACCGGGCCACCAATACGAAAAGTTTTGGTGGCCAAGACTTCTCCGCTTGAATCGAGAATGTCCACGCTCCATTCACCTAACCAGTTTTCCAGGATAAACTTTGAACTCCAGGTACGCCAATTTGGGCCATTTACCGGCAGTTCAACACGTGCTTTCTCTTCATTTCCGTAGTACCATACATGGGTAATCGTGGTGGTTTTTTCAGCACCGTCAACCTGTGTAAAGCAATAAACCCGTTCAACAGAACTTGTAAAAACCGAATCAACATTTACGATGTTGCGATCTTCAATATCAGTGCCAAACTCGATGGTGGAAACCGACAGGTTCTGGGCTTGGAGTAGGGTAATGGAAAAGAATAGGATCAGAAATGTACAAACTATTGATTTCATATTTAACTCCCGATAGTTATTTAAAAGTGATGTCGTACCTCTACAAGGGTTAAATAGGAAATTCAAAATTTTGTTCCTCTCTTTTCTAAGGGTCACGGAACAATACCCGTCTCTATTCTGCTACCTACGAAGATCAATGAGAGTGGGCTGTCGAGGTGTTATTCCTCCCAAGCTGTATCTTTTTTTGATCGAGGGGTACTATTTGTTCTTCTATTTCAGATATGCGGTAAAATCGGTTCATCTCTACATTTTTAAAAACCTGTGTTTTGCCGCTGGTGGGCCACTGGACTTCTATTCGGATAATTTTTTCTGCATCGCCCAGCCCTATCTCCTGGCGAAGCACATTTGAACCAAAGCTGCTGCCGGTGGTCACGGTATTGTGGATGGTACGGGTTCCAGTTGGAGTTTCAACCTCAACACTGATCCGGTTGCCAATGCCCATTCGGTTGCTTTCTTCGCCATTGAAGCTCAAAGTGATCCAATTATTTTGATGCCCGGGATTTTCGAACAGGGCATTCATATACAGGTCTCCCTCAAATGCTCCCCCGATAACCGTGAAAATATCTTGATCCCCGTCATTATCCAGGTCGGCAAATGATACGCCGTGGCCTTTCTGCAGGTGCCCAAAGCCCCCCGAGCCTGTTACCTCTTGGAACTGTTTTCCTTCGTTATTTCGGAACATCCGGTTGGGCATAATGGAGCGAAAGTCGGGATCGCCGGTGCCCACGTAGAAGTCGAGCCAGCCATCGTTGTCAAGGTCGCCAAAATTGGATCCCATCGTATACAATACCTTGTTCAGCCCAGTCTCAGGTGCTACATTGGTGAATGTGCCGTCACCATTATTCCTGTATAATCTCGGCATCTCAGCCTCCGTCTGCAAACCAAGGTATTCTCGCGCTATATCTCCGGGTGTGGCATAATATGCAGATACAAAAAGATCCAGCCAGCCATCATTGTTATAATCCCAAAACCAAGTAGGAAAACTGGTAAGAGGCTCTGCAACACCAGCATTCTTGGTCATATCAGTAAACACAGGGATATTCTGTTCATTCAGCCCGTCATTCTTGAACAGTATGTTGGGACCGTCGAGCCGGGAGAGATAAAGATCTTGTAGTCCGTCATTATTATAATCGCCTACGGAAATACCCTTAAAATATCCTGCAATATCCACACCGGCCTGTTCTGCAACATTTTTAAAAGTACCGTCTCGTTGATTGAGATAAAGTTCTGTTGGATTAATAGCTGATTTCGTAGATTCATTTCCGATAAACAGATCCAGCCAGCCATCGTTGTTAAAATCGGCCCACTCGGCTGTTTGTGTGGGATGAAAACTAAGCAAACCGGCACTCTCAGTAACATCAGAGAATGTGCCGTCTCCATTATTTTGAAGCAGGGAGTTGGGATGCTTTCCGGCCTCCTGCAGCCAAGCCCCTCGCAGTACAAATATATCCGCAAACCCATCATTATTGAAGTCGGCGTGACGCAGGTTGAGCCCCCCTTCGATACCGGTTATTCCAGCCTCTTTTGTTTTCTTTATGAACGAACCATTACCATTGTTCTCAAAATAGTGCACTTGGTCATCTAGTCCCCATGAAGAGGCTACCACATCGATAAATCCATCGTTATTGAAATCCTCGGTAATGCTGCCACCGGAAAGCCCGTTTTCCGCTAGACCGATGGACATCGCTATCTCGGGGAACTTTTTGATGTCATAATCCGACTCAAAAGCTTCGGCGGGGACCAGCCATTGTTGCGGTACTTCATACGGATGTTTGCCCAGCGTCATATAGGCGATGTTCAGCAGCCATCGCGAAATCATGTCATCAGAACCCCGTTTCCTAAGAATCTGCTGATATTTTTGGATCGCTTTTTCAGAGCCTTCAGTGATGGTATGGATGCCTTGACCCTTGATAGGAAACAGGCAGGATGACGCAGAATGGTTGAGAAGGCAGTTTTGCTGTTCTCCCAGCCGTAAATAAGATAGGGCAATTGATTCTTCAACCTGTGTTCTGAAAGAAGCAGATTCCTCTTGTTGCTTGGGTTCGAGCTTGTCAAGTAATTCTAACACTACATTGAATCGCTCGATAGCTTTTTCAGTTTGACCGGCTCTAAGCAACTCTTGAGCAAATGAGTGATGATAGTTAATCTGTTTATCAATACGGAAGCGCGGAGGCACTTTTTTATAGTATTCCAGCCGGGCATTGTTAGCATATTCATTTGCCTGGGGATTAATATTTTGCTCAATACTGTCCAGTCGTGCTACCATGGCACGCGTTCCATCTTGCAGCCGCGTGTCATTACTGCAGGCAGAGATGGTGATCAAAGAAACCAATCCAATTAAAATTGAGAAGTAGTAAAAATAGTTCGACATAAACAGGTCGGTAAGATTATGTTTTTCGAGCCTCTTCGTAGCGGGCGATAAATTCCTCGGGCGGTGTGCTGGAAATGATTTTTGCTATCGCCTCTTTGTGGAGATCTTCCAGCTTTTGGAAGCGCAGGCATGATTTACCCATATCCAATTTTTTCCCTTCCTTTTCATAAGCATTTTTTAAGTATTCCTCTAGCCCCGGGTTTTGATATACATTCATCAGGTATAGCGCATAATGATTTTTCTGTGCCGCCAGCGAAAGGTAAACCAACGGTTTCCCATTATAGGTGTTGGGATATCGCTCCAGCGGAATTTCATAGCTTATCATCCCCCAGCTCATCGATTCCCTGTACCCACCGGGCAGGTGCTCTTGGATTAAACCACGTACTTCTGAGATCACCTGTTCCCGTTCATCCGGTAGTTCTCTAAGATACTTCTCCACGCTTGTCGCTTTACTTTTTACCATTGAGCCATCCCTTTTCATTAGATCTAATTTCAAAGTAGAAGAAAAACAGGAAAGTAAAAAGGTATAGCTTTTCTAGTTATATTTTTCGCTTAAGATTTTACGGTTTTTATCACAAACTAATTTAATGCAGCCCCAGGTATTGAAATCCTTGGATAAATGCCGTATTAAAGAAGGCAATTCAAACCGAAGATTTTTGGGGTAAAACAAAGGTCAATTTTTTAATAAAGATATAAAAGGAACATGGTGGAAATGAAGCATAAAGTGATGATTGTGTTGAACTATGTGATGGGATCAGTTTTCATTTTTGCGGCAGTTATGCAGTACAACGATCCTGATATGGTGGGCTGGATTGCCATGTATGGCGCAGCGGCGGCTGCGAGCCTGTTGTATGCAACCGGAAATTATAAAAAGATAGTTTCCGCCGTGGTGTTGGTTGCCGCCTTGACTTGGGCCGCACTTATATTTCCAGAGTTCTTCGAGGGCGAAAGTTTTAGTTTCCGCACGTTCAGCTCGGTGAAAATGACAAATATGGAGTTCGAAACAGCACGCGAATTTGGAGGATTGGTGATTATATCCCTCTGGATGGCATTGACACTGATTTTTCCACCTGCTTCGAGAGAGTGATGAGATCAGCTTAAAAGTGAGCGTAGGGTCCGTGTAGATTATTAGTCAAATCCAGCCCAATTTTTTTCTGTTTTGTAATAGGGTTTCCCCAAAATGATGCCTATCTTTGCCCGCCTTAAAATCTAATCTTTTTAAGCCATTAGACTTATTTAGCAACCATTAACATTTCCATCTGCTGATTCTTGCCCTTCCGCGGCAATAAAATTTAATGGCATCGGAATATTCATTTTTCACCCAATAGATTTAGAATAGAATACGAATGGTTTTCATCGAACAGCTTAAAAACAAAGAATTCAATCTCAAGAACGAAATCCTGTCCGGGTTGACAGTCTCGCTGGCGCTGGTCCCCGAAGCAGTGGCTTTTTCACTTATTGCCGGTGTAACCCCGTTAATTGGACTCTACTCTGCTTTTTTTCTCGGCTTGATCACAGCAATTTTGGGCGGTCGGCCCGGCATGATATCGGGCGCTACTGGTGCTATTGCCGTTGTCATCATAAGCTTGGTAGCACGACACGGTGTTGAGTATCTTTTTGCCGCCGTCGTATTAATGGGAGTGATTCAAATGGTAATCGGGGCGCTCAGGCTCGGTAAATTCATACGCCTGGTGCCGCACGCCGTGATGTATGGATTTGTCAACGGACTGGCTGCTGTGATTTTTCTTGCACAGCTCGATCAGTTTAAAGTAATGGGCAGCGATGGCACGCTCCACTGGTTAACGGGTATGCCCATGATGATTATGCTCGGTTTCGTAGTGCTTACCATGGCTATTATCCACTTTTTGCCCAAACTCACCAAGGCAGTACCGGCATCACTGGCCGCAATTGTCGTAGTTTCAGCAATCATCATCGGTTTTGATATTCCCACAAAAACAGTGGGAGATATCGCCTCAATTTCTGGTGGACTTCCCTCATTCCATATCCCGGACATCCCGTTTAATCTTGAGACGCTGATGATCGTGTTTCCCTATTCGCTGATCATGGCGCTGGTTGGACTCATCGAGAGTTTGCTAACGCTCGCAGTGGTAGACGAGATGACCGAAACGCGGGGCCGTGGGAACAAAGAAAGTATCGCCCAGGGTGTGGCAAATTTTGTGTGCGGATTCTTTGGCGGAATGGGTGGTTGTGCCATGATCGGGCAGAGCATCATCAACGTAAGTTCGGGTGGACGGAACCGTATTTCGGGCATTGTAGCTGCTGTGGCACTGCTGTTGTTCGTGTTAATCGGGGCAAGCCTGATTGAGCAGGTACCGATGGCCGCACTTGTCGGGCTGATGTTTATGGTGGCGATCGGGACCTTTGAGTGGGCCAGCCTGCGCATGTTCAGGAATGTGCCGCATACCGACTTTATGGTTATGATCACCGTAGCGCTGGTGACGATCTTTTTCCACAACCTGGCGATTGCGGTACTGATCGGGGTGATTATCTCGGCTCTGAAATTTGCCTGGGAAAACGCCCTGCGCATTCGTGCCCGCAAGCGCTTTGATGAAAACGGCGTCAAGCACTATGAGATTTACGGGCCGCTGTTTTTTGGTTCTGTCGGTCTCTTCCAGGAGAAATTCAAGGTGCATGAAGATCCAGATGAAGTGATTATTGATTTTGAAGAATCACGGGTGGTGGACCACTCAGCTATTGAGGCGTTAAACAAAGTGACCGAACGTTACGCCAAAGTGGGTAAGAAAGTGCATCTGAAACATCTGAGTGCTGACTGCCGAAATATGCTGGATAATGCCTCCGCCATCATCGATGTAAACTATTGGGAAGATCCGAAATACAAACTCGTTTCTGATGAGCTGGCGTAAATTATTCGTTGGTTAAGTCAATCGCCTTAATACATTCAGTCCAGCTGGTCTTGAGTAGTATGGATCAGCTGGATTTCAATAGATCGGTATTGTTACTTGTTTCGTTCTACCTGAACGTAGATCAATTATTGCTAAAACTTAAATGTCACGATATCCGGCCTGTGTTATTTTTCTACAAACAGTTCTTGCAGCAGCATATCCTGAGTAATTCCACTGCATCCTGGAAAGGACTTGTACCTCCATTTGATAGCTATCTCCACTGCTATTGAGGTAATCGAGGGTGCGATATCCTCCACCGTTGATCCCCACTAGTCGTCGTATCATCCAGCCGTGTTGAAAATATCGTGGTGTCTTAACTACAAAGTATTGGTCTTTGTGCTCTACTACCATGGCATTGGTGCCATTTCCTTTACAGCGTTTTTTAACTTCATAATTTTGTGCAAGCAAAGTGGTAGGTAGTAAAGCCACAATAATAAGAACTAGTACCCCTTTCACATGCCTCCCTTTTAATTATTGTTTTCTATTTAATAAAATATAGAAGATCCTCTTTTATTAGCAATTTCAATTTTTGAATAAAGTCACTTGTTAGAGGGGATTTATTCCAGAAGGCGTTGGCTTTCAAGTAGGGAGAGTATTATCTACAGTGTACGTTTTCTGTCAATAATTTCTTTGGTAAAAAGATAGGTAAGGAATAGAAGCATCATCCCAGTGGTTATTCCAAGTATTTAGGGAAAAATGCTTTGCGTCTGGGTAAATTCAATAAACTGGTATAATCCCAGGCTGGAAAATATCAGAATGAAGGTCAGTGCTATCCATGAATAGGACCTTATTTTTTGTAATTGCCCCACGGCCACTTCTTTGAATTCTCCCTGCTTAATCAACGGTTTCTCTTGGTAAGAAAAGAAGAACTGGTTGCGTGATAGCTCATTTTGGATTACGTCTCTGATAAGATCATTATGCTCTTCCATAATAAAATATTTGGTTAAGGTTGAAGCAATCCGTTCGCTCTTGAAAATCCTAAATTTTGAATATTTGTTGAAACCGCAAGAGAGGCTACGAGCAATCACATTATTGGTGGAAATTGTTCTAAAAAGACGTCCGATCCCACTGGCAAAGACGACTCAGTCTTCTCACACGCATATTTTGGGGATAAAATTTTCATTCCCGTTTTAATCCCAAAACAAAACATGAAGAGTATATTTACAGGTATTGTAATTTGGAGTTTATTAACATCTATTTCATTTGCTCAGCAGTCAGTCCCAACTCAGACCGTAATGGGAACAGTGGTGGATGCAGTGACGCAAGAGCCACTGCCCGGGGCCAACGTGGTCATTGCAGATTCTGACCCTTTGATAGGGACCTCCACCGACAGCCAAGGTAAATTTCAGTTGGCAAAGGTACCCCTCGGGCGGCATGATGTAAAGATCACTTTTCTCGGCTATCAACCAGCGATAAAGTCAGCCGTCCTCGTGACCACCGGGAATCAGACGGTGTTAAACATTGAACTGCATGAACAGGTTTTCAGCTCTGGTGAAGTGGTGGTAACGCCGGAGCTGGAAAAAGACAAACCGCTCAACGATATGGCGTTTGCCAGCTCCCGCTCATTCACAGTTGAGGAAACGCGGCGTTATGCCGGAGGACTGGATGATCCTGGCAGAATGGCTACCGCTTTTGCAGGAGTGACATCGGCAGGCGGGGTTCAGGATAATGCGCTGGTCATTCGTGGCAATACCCCTAAAAGTGTACAGTGGCGGCTGGAGGGAGTTGAAATTTCCAATCCCAACCACTTTGCTGGTCTATCGGTTGCCGGGGGCGGCGGCCTTACCCTTTTCAGCGGGCAAGTAGTTTCCAATTCCGACTTTATGACCGGAGCGTTCCCGGCGCAATATGGAAATGCCCTTTCGGGTGTTTTTGATATCAATTTTAGATCCGGCAACCCCATAGAGCGAGAACATGCGGCACAGATTGGCGTTAACGGGCTTGAAATTGCCTCTGAAGGCCCCTTTAATGAGGCTACATACCTTTTTAACTATCGCTATTCTACACTGTCCCTGTTGATGCCACTGCTGCCCACTGAAGGGGGCATTCGCTACCAGGATCTTTCATTCAAGCTAGACCTTCAGACAGAAAATGCAGGGCGCTTTGAATTTTGGGGATTGGGCGGTCTTGACGGACAGGAGATGATGCCCAATCGTGATAAAGAGGAATGGGAATACGAGGCTTGGGACCGCATAAGGTCTGAAATGAATCTGGGAGTAGGTGCTGTCGGACTTTCCCATCGGATTTTGCTTGGGGAAGGTACCTATCTGAATTCGACGCTTGCCGGGACCGTGAATGACACTTATCTAGATCAAAATCGACTGGATGAGCAGGTAGAGCTTCAACCAAACCTGAGGATTGACAACCGATCGGGTAGCCTTGTTGCAGGCAGTTATCTCAATCACCAGTTTGGACGGCAACATGTAAACCGTACCGGGTTAAAGGTGCATCACCTTTTTTATGACCTTCAGGTCCAGGTTGCACCGAATGATGAGCCGCCGCTGGTTGCCTACTCTAAAGGCAATGGTAGCAGTCAGCTTATCGAAGCATACACCCAGTCCAGGTTCTCGATTTCTCCCTCCCTTACGATGCATGGCGGCATTCATATACAGTGGTTTACATTGACGGATGAGCTAACCGTTGAGCCACGGGCGGGCCTGGAGTGGAATCTTACAGGAAAATCCGGGATAAGCTTGGGGTATGGATTACACAGCCAAATGGAAGACCTGCGTATCTATTTTGTTCGCTCACAAAACGAACTGCAGAACAGATCGCTTCAGTTTGCGAAGGCTCATCATTTCGTGTTGGGATACAACCGCAGCCTGGGAGAAAACAGTCGCCTGAAAGTGGAGCTGTTTGGCCAGGAACTCTACGATGTGCCGGTGATCCCCGACAGCTCATACTCCATGCTAAATTTTGTACAGCAGTGGGATTTTAATGAATCGCTGGTCAATAGTGGAGTGGGACAAAATTACGGAGTCGAGTTGACCCTGGAACGCTTTTTGGGAGATGGATACTATTATCTCTTTACCGGTACGTTGTACAACTCGCGCTACAAGGGCGGGGACGGACAATGGCGGAATACACGATTCGACCAGGGGTTTGCCGCCAACGCTCTTTTTGGGAGGGAGTTCATGCTCAACGACGGCCGAAATGTGCTGGGCGTAAATACCCGGTTCAGTTATTTGGGGGGAGAGCGTCACAGTCCTGTAGATCATGTCGAATCACAAGCTCGGGAAGAAGTGGTATATGACCAGGAAAACGCTTTCAGCCAGCAGTTTGACAACCGTTTTATTGTGGATTTAACGATCACCTATCGTATTAACCGCCCGGGTCATTCATCGGTATGGGCACTGCAGGTGAAAAATTTGTTGTTGGAAAAAGATCCGTCGTTTGACTACAATTTGAAGAAGAACAGCGTGGACTTAATTCAAGAGGGGAGTCCATTGCCACTGCTGAGTTATAAAATTGAGTTTTAGCAGACCAGGAATAAAGCATTTGGTAATTTTGCTATTATTCTTCCATACCTGCTTTTTCCCACTTTTGTATGTCTAAAATAAAAATTCCACGTCCTACGCCGGCAGCATCGCCGACATGTGCAACTTGGAAAGCAATATAATTACCATCATCACTGACTACCGGATTACTGGATTTATATCCTTTGTGATCATTGAAGTAAGTGATTCTGTGGTAGTTTCCGCTTCCATCCAGCACCAAACGGTGAATATCAACAGACTGAATGCCTTGGAACTCTTTCCCCTTCGATTTATGCCGATCACTTTCTACAAGTGTATACTTACCGCTTGGATAGATTCCTTCCGGCTCGTCATACTGGTTATCTTGGTGAGAGTAATTGGTAATTTCGCCGGTTTCAATGTTTACCCCCATAACTTCTGTTCCCTGGTATTCATAGGCACTGAATATAATCTCATTCTCTTCAGGTGGACGGAAGTTTTGGGTTTCCAGATACGCCTTAAAGTCAAGATTATCCGAATTCAATATCATTTCTTTATTACGAATGGATGGTTTGTCACCTTCGTAACTTATGTTTGCCATGAAGATGGCATTATTACGAACCCAAGCTATTTTAAGGTTAGATCTTGATACCGCAGGTCCTTCTGAGCAGTGTTCCCCCAGGGGCACTGGTGGACTTGTCAGATCTTTATCAAGAACCCAAAGTTCGGCTTGCTCTTCGTCACGACTTTCCCAGGGATTGGAAGAATCAAATGTGCGAGATCCTGACAGCAGGATATCACCATTACTAAGATATAATGCCCGAGTATACCCTTCATGGAAATAATAATGAGTCATCGGGCGGATAACACCTGTTTCAACATTTACTTCGAAAACATCGCCAAATGTTTTTTCAATAAATAGAATCCGTTGCCCATCATGAGACCAGTCGGCTCGTTGACCAAAATGGGTTATACGTGTAATATACGATGGGAGATCATCAATGGGTGACCGATTCTCAAGGTTTTGAGCACTTCCAGCAGTTGAAACGAAAACCAGTAGAAAAATTAAAATTGAGCCTGCATACGTATTCATGTGATGCCTTCAATTATTTAAACTTATTTATTTGTCCCATTCCACATTAAAATTCAATTTAGAACAAAATTTAAATTGTTCAACGATAGAATAAGATTTGAAACAAAAGAAGCTATTATGTGCAGGCATCTACATGAAACAAAGGTATTCAATGAAGATGAATGAAGTTAGTCCGACAGAATTTCCTCAATCCGCTCCTCTTCTTCACTGCTGAGCTCAAGATTATCCTGGATGCCAACCGCATCTTCGATATGACTGACTTTACTGGCCCCAATCAGGGCGGTGGTCACCTGTGGCTTGCGCAGTACCCAGGTGAGTGCCAGTTGGGCCATAGTTTGGCCACGTTCTTCTGCTATTTTATTCAGCTTTTTTACCTTTTCGATCTTTTCTTGCGTCACGCCCTCTTTCTGCAGGAATCCACTTTCCCGTGCAGCACGTGATCCTTCGGGAATGCCACTGATATACTTGTTGGTAAGAATTCCCTGGTCAAGCGGGGAAAAGACGATGCTGCCGATTCCCTCTTCATCGAGAGTCTCCAGGAGGTTATCCTCCTCCACCCAGCGGTCGAACATGCTGTATCGGGGCTGGTGAATCAGAAACGGCGTACCCAGATCGTGCAAAATTTTAGCGGCTTTTTTCGTGCGTTCAGTGCTATAGTTGGAGATTCCGACGTACAGGGCCCGACCGCTACGCACGGCAAAATCGAGGGCTCTCATGGTCTCCTCCAGTGGGGTATCCGGGTCGGGTCGGTGGCTGTAAAAGATATCGACGTAGTCGAGCCCTATCCGCTCCAGGCTTTGATCGAGGCTGGCAATCAAGTACTTACGCGAACCCCAGTTACCATACGGTCCGGGCCACATCAGGTATCCCGCCTTGCTGGAAATAATCAGCTCGTCCCGATATGAGCTCAAATCCTGGTTGAGAATCCGACCAAAGTTTTCTTCCGCAGAACCTGGTGGGGGACCGTAATTATTGGCCAGGTCGAAATGGGTAATGCCGAGGTCAAAGGCACGGTGGATCATTTTTCGGGCGTTTTCCAGTGTATCTACACCCCCGAAATTATGCCACAATCCCAGCGAAATAAGGGGCAGTTTGATACCGCTGTTTCCACATCGGTTATACTGCATCTGGTCATACCGGTTCTCTGAAGGTAAATAACTCATGGGCAATCGGTTCCTAAATTTGAGTGATGGTTTCTTTCAGGCAGTCCCTAAATAAAAACTGGTGTAGCGAACCGCAAGTGGAAAGGTTGAAATGAATCGCTTTTGAAAAAAGGGAAGAGGAGGGAAAAGAAAAATGGGGAAGGATCAATATCTGTTGGAATTGATCTGCTTCCCCGTTTTTATGTTCTTTACATAAGGATATCAGACTCGTTTATAACTGGAGCAGGGGCCTTCTTCCTTACCATTTTTTTCGCAATCTTCTCGCGTTTCGAAGCCGCGCTTGGAGTGTTCTTTTATTTCTCCCTTTTGCTTCAATCTCCATCTCCATTCGTCTAATTGGTCCTTATAAATTTCACACTTAGGCATAGATCTAACCTATCTTTAAATTGTTATTGGCGAATTAATAAACTGTTGGTGCAAGGGATATTTATCTGAAGCTCTGTGCAAAGCCCAGATTTATACATTGTATGGACTGCAAGAGCCCCTTCAATCCTCTGAAGCAACCAACGAGCATAAAATAGTAATTTTTGAACCCAAAATCGTCATCTCATATGCATGCTTGTAACGTTTTTGGATAGTGGGAATCCAAAATATTTTTTGTTTTGTGCAATCGTTTCCATTGTTTTTTTATTTAGTAACTCAAATATTGTCAAGGGACTGTCTCCAGGGAAACTTTAAATCTTCATAAAAACTAAAAACTGATTAGTCATGTTTGAAACCGAATATTTTAAATCTATACTCATACTTGTAGTCGGTATATTGATGTTGCCTGTGGCATGTCAAAAGAGTTCTGAAAACGGATCAGAAACTTCCGGAAGTGTAGCAGATACCACACTGACCTCAGAGATGAGTGATACACTTGACGCTATTTCTGAACCACTGGTGGACCATATGTATACAGCCGATCCTTCGGCACATGTATTCGATGGTACATTGTATATCTATCCATCACATGATGTTGAATCCGGTATTCCACAGGATGATATGGGCAGCCATTTTGATATGAGAGACTACCACGTATTCTCAATGGAAAAGGTGGGCGGAGAAGTTACCGATCATGGCGTAGCACTCCATGTCGATGATGTTCCCTGGGCAAGCCGTCAAATGTGGGCACCCGATGCCGCGAAGAAAGGAGATTCCTATTATTTCTATTTTCCAGCCAAAGATGAGAATGATGTATTTCGCATTGGCGTAGCTACCGGTGATTCTCCAACCGGACCGTTTAAGCCACAACCCGAGCCTATCGAAGGCAGTTATAGTATCGATCCCGCTGTGTACGAGGATACCGACGGTACCTACTACATGTATTTTGGCGGAATTTGGGGTGGCCAACTTCAGCGTTGGACAACCGGCGAATATGTGGAGGAAGACACTTATCCCGCGGATGATGAACCCGCATTAAGTCCCAAAATTGCGCGCATGAGTGAAGATATGCTCAGTTTTGCCGAGGAACCCAAGGATGTTCAGATTCTGGATAAAGAAGGCAACCCCATTACGGCAGGGGACAACGAACGGCGCTTCTTCGAGGCTGCGTGGGTCCACAAATACGAGGGGACATATTACCTGTCCTATTCAACCGGAGATACGCACTATATTGCCTATGCTACAGGCGACAATCCCTACGGTCCCTTTACCTACCAGGGCATCATCCTGGAGCCGGTGATCGGGTGGACAAATCACCATTCCATTGCAGAATTTAACGGACAGTGGTACCTGTTTTACCATGATACCGAGCTTTCCGGTGGACAGACACATCTCCGAAATATTAAAATGACCGAACTCACGCATAATCCCGACGGAACCATTGAGACTATCGATCCCTATCGCTATTAGTTTGTGTGAGGATGAACTTTTGAATTACAAAAGGCTATCGGCAGTAATTGCCGATAGCCTTTTTAAATTATAAGAAATGAATCGAATCGCTTACAAATAATCCCCGCACACCCACTCCAGCTCTTCGATATCCTCTGGGGTGAACTGCAGCTTGGTCTCATCCTGTTTTTCCATCAGGTAGTACATTACTGATTTGGGATTGTCCACATGATTAAGACCCAGTGCATGACCAATTTCGTGTGCGAGGGCTAGCCTCAGGTTATCAGGGTTATCATATTGATAGATGTTGATTTTCCTGGTGTCTCCAACCTGTATGTAAGTACCCTGATCAAACTCCTTCCTGTTGCTATACCGTTCGTTGTAGTGGTACACAAGCGCATTTATTTGGTCAGCCATATTGTTGAGTTTATCAGCGACGTGGTTAACATCGTCTTTCAGGTTGTTCAGTTGTTTCCTGTCGCGATCCAGTTCCCGTTGTATTTGCAGGATCTTTTTCTGCTTCTTATCGAGGCTTTTTTTCTGGCTTTGAGATACCATGCTCAATTTGGCGATATCCGCATTATATTTGTTGACCTGTTCTTTAAACTCTTGTGAACTCGCTTTGTACTGCTCAACTTCTTGTTGGTATCTAGCTGACAGCTTTTGATACTCACTCTGAAGGGCGTCATACTCCGTTTCCTGTCGGCGTATCCTCTGGGAAAGTTGCTGCTCATTTCGCGTGTATTGTTGATCTTCAGAATAAATGAAATGGATCGCCACCTTACCGCTATCGCTGAACCTGACAATTTCTTTTCCTGCGGCTTTCGACCAAGCTGTAGCAGCGTCTGACATTAGTTTTTTGATGGTTCTTTTATCAATACCAAAACGGGGATCCACATCGCCTATCCTGTAGGTCAGGGGTGCGTTACAGGGCATTGCAGCATGCTCAGCGGGCTGGCTGCTGCTGGACTCGATCAGCACAACAGCAACGGCCACCATAATACCCAAACTGGCAAGAACTATTTTGTGGAAATTCAACATGATTTAACCCGTATTGATCGCCGTCTTTTAAAGATACCGTCTGTACTTAAAAACTACTCGTTTTCGAGCATTTTTCAAGGGCTAAGTTATATTCTGCCAAGTCGAAGGAAGACCGGGAATGTCACCTCTCGATATTCATCCGGCTGCCACACTGCGTGTACCTTTTCCAGTAGCAGATCTACGGGATTGCTCTTGTGATCCTGTATGTATTGTTGGACGGCCGACCAGGAATTAAGATAGCCCTCCAAATCACTGGGCGTCCAGTCTAAAGTTCGCGAAAAAGCAGGAGTGGAGATCTCATAAAAGGGGAAGGGAATCGAGCGATATTTTTGCTCTAGATAGGTTCGATTTTTATCGAAGTACTGACCGAACATCTGGTCATAGAACGGGTCTATCAGCTTATCTAGTTTGGGATCGACTGTAACCCGGCCATAGCCGGCAACAGCCAGCAGGGCTCCATGCTTAGCTGTCCGACGTACTTCTTCATAAAACTTTTCAAAATCGAACCAGTGGATTGCCTGTGCAACCGTGATCAGGTCAAACAAAGCGGATGGAAAATCGCTATTCTCGGCCGGTACATTGAAATACTGGATATTGGACTCGCGGGGAGCATGTGCCATCTGCTCATCGCTGATATCACTGGCATAAACCTGTTTAAAATGGTTGGCCAATATTTTTGCCACCTGCCCTGAACCCGTTGCGCAATCCCAGGCCGTATCCCATGCATTCAAATGACTGAAAATAAAGTCATATAACTCGGCGGGGTAATCCGGCCGATATTTTGCATACAGTTTGGACTGTTTGGAAAAACGGCTTTCCATGGTTTTGAATCATTAACCGGAGGAATATCAAGTGAGGTTCTGTGTTTTCTTCTCAGAGGCCTCCGCCATCTGCTGGTGGTATTGCTGCAGCGTTTCGCCCAACTTCTGGTTGGTGCTGCTAAGCATTCGAATAGCCAGCAGCCCCGCATTTTTTGCTTTTCCGATAGCCACTGTTGCAACAGGCACTCCGTTGGGCATCTGTACGATGGAATAGAGGCTGTCCAGGCCACTGAGTGTGCTGGTTTTTACCGGCACACCGATGACGGGAAGGGTGGTGTAGGCGGCCGTCATCCCCGGTAGGTGGGCAGCCCCCCCTGCACCAGCAATGATTACCTTGAGCCCCCGTTCTCGGGCTGTTTTGCCGTATTCAGCCATCATATCAGGAGTACGATGAGCAGAAACGACTTTCTTTTCATACGGTATATCAAATTCATCAAGAATTTCGCACGCTTCCTTCATGGTGGGCCAATCGCTGTCACTACCCATTATCACGCCTACAGCCGGGGTTGTTGAAGTACTCATATTCAGATTTGGAGTGAGTTTAAGACTAACATTAGTTCCAACTGAAAATGTAGAAAAGTGTCGTGAGTAACAAGGTCATTACTGCCTACGAACGAAATGAGGTCATACTCGGGATAATGTTATATTTTAATGCTCTGCGTCAGTCTTTGGGCTTGTTGGTAGGTCGGCTTCAATGAATTGCCAAGAAGGGTGTAGTGGCCCATCTTTCTACCAGGCCGGCTCTCCAGTTTACCATAGACATGCAGGTGGCCGTCACTCGCTTCCAGAGCATTAAGCACGAAGTCTACCCTGGCATCGCGCTTATGGGTCCCCAGAAGGTTGATCATGGCCACTGCAGGGGCTCGCAATTCAGTACTGCCCAACGGCAATCCCAGCACGGCCCGAACATGGTTCTCGAATTGGGAAGTAACGCAACCCTCAATGGTATAGTGTCCAGAATTATGAGGACGCGGAGCTGATTCATTCAGCAGCAGTTCCCCATCTTTTTTCAGGAAAAATTCGTAGGCAAAAATACCCTTGCCCTTGATCGCCTCAGTAGCCCGTACCGCCAATTCTTGTGCTTTCTCCTGGATCACCTCGTCCACTGGGGCGGGAGACAGAACGGCCACACAGATGTGATCTTTTTGTACCGTCTCACAACAGGGATATACTTCTGTGCCCGTTTCATTGCTTGCTACTTGCACTGCCAGCTCATGGGTGAAATCCACAAAAGCTTCTGCAATAATATCGTGTCCTTTTGAACCACCCAGCGAGTCAAATGCCGTCTTTGCCTCGTCCAGGTTTTTCACGGTTTCATTGCCATACCCATCATATCCCCCCTTGGATGATTTAAGCAGGTAAGGCCATCCGTGCTCTTCTCCAAAGGCATCGAGATCCTCTTCAGATTCAATAAGAGCGTAGGGCGTTACCGGGATTCCCGCCTTTTCAAAGGTCTGCTTTTCAATCAGTTTGTTTTCGATGAGTGCAAAAGAGGAGGGGGCAGGCCAGATCGGGGTGCTGCTTTCCTCCTGAACTTGTTGCAGAATTTCTGAACTGATAAATTCATTTTCCAGCGTGATCACGTTACAGTCTTCCGCAAAAGTAGCCATATCATCCACGCTATCAAACGATCCGCTGGTAGAATAGGGGGTCATGAACTGAACTGGTTCATTTTCAGGACGATCAGAAAAAACACCGACTTGGATACCATATCGAAAGGCTTGCTGGGCAGACATCCGGGCTAGCTGACCGGCACCCAAAAATCCTATTCGGTAGTTTGCTGAGAGGGGATTTTTTGATTCGGACACGATAGAGCAATTGATTAGCGGTTTTATTTCGAGATGAGTATAAGAAGTTTCAGATATAGTTTACAAAAGTAATAATCAAGCGGGCAGATAAGCAGCAAAGTTTAAACGAATTACAAAAAAGCTGGACCAATACGCAATGACTAGAAGGGTGATTAGATAATATTAGGGATAAGTGCTTGTTATAAATTTAATTATAGCTTGTTATTTATACTGAAATATCGCAACATAACCGGTAGAACCCTTGCGTTTCGATTATTATGGTATTTCATCATCCTACCCTTTCTCCTTTAAGCGTAAATTGGTAAACACAACGAATTCTATGAAGAAAAAGTTAACCCGACGAGAGGTCTTGGGAGTAGGTGCGAAAGTTGCCTTGGGCTTTCCGTTCTTCCCCTCAATTATATCCGCCAACGCGTTACGGCGATCGAGGCAGGAATTTTGTGTGATAGATTTCGGGGCGGCTGGCGATGGGACAACGCTGGATACCCGGGCGATACAGATGGCGATAGATAAAGCAGCTGCTACAGGGGGCGGAGCACGAGTGATATTTCCCGGAGGATATCGCTTTACCACGGGCACGATAATGTTGAAAAGCAATATCGATTTTCACCTTGCTGATGATGCGGAGATTGTGATAAGTACCGATGAAAATGATTATGAAAGAGACGCTGTCCTTACCTGCCAGAACACCCGAAACCTTAAAATTTCCGGTACCGGGAATATCAATGGGCGGGCGCTAAAGTTTATGGCCAATTATGAAGAAGAAGCCCGGCGATGGAAACCGGGAAAGTGGCGTCCTCGCATGTTCCAGTTAAACACTTGCCGAGGACTGGAAATAGAAAATATATCGTTTGGTAATGCTCCATTCTGGGGACTGCACATGGTGGGGTGTGAAGATGTGCTAATTGATAATTTAACGATACGAAATCACCTGGAAGTGCCAAACTCCGACGGCATCAATCCCGATCACTGCCGGAATGTAGAGATAAAAAACTGTGACATTCGGGCAGGGGATGATAACATTGTCATTAAAACAACCCGGCAGCGGGTGGACTATGGACCGTCTGCACATATCCATGTTTATGACTGTCGTCTTCAGTCACAATCCTCCGGTATAAAAATTGGGACCGAAACGACCGATGATATCTATGACATCCTGTTTGAGCGCTGCCAGATTCGAGACAGCAATCGCGCTTGTACCATTCAATCGCGAGATGAGGGAGCAGTTTATAACATTGAATTCAGAGATATAGATTTTACCATTAGGCAAGTCCCTTCCAGTTGGTGGGGATTGGGTGAGGGGATATCGATAACCTCATTTCCACGGTCTTATAGCAGTGATGTGGGCGGTATACAAAACGTCAGGTTGATAAACATAAAAGGTTTGGCAGAAAACAGTATACGAGTGAATGGCTGCCCTGATAGCAGGATTAAGGATATTCTGCTGAATGACGTTGATATCCAGATGAAACGGCATACCAAATACAAGGGGGGCAGATTTGATAATCGTCCGACACAGCTGTATGATGAAATAGAGACGTGTGATATCCCCGGCTACAGTCTTCGATATGTCGATAATATTACATTGAGCGATTGCAGTATTCAATGGGCTCAAAATCCACGCAAGTATTACACACATGCTATCCTGGCAGAAAGTGTTACCGGGCTCAAAGTTTCCGGTTTTGAAGGTGATGCCGCACATCCCCAACACTATGACCCGGTGGTTTTGAAATAAAGAATTCCTCCCGGATGGATATATTCCTGAGATTTAGCTGCAATATCTTTTACTTGTAAACGTGTTTGCCGGGTTTTGAATCTGGTTAAAGTTATCCTCAGCTGGAAAATAACTTCTGTGCTAAATCAAGTAATCAAACAATAAGAAAGTGCATGTTTTTTAAGGAATGTTTTGATCAGCCTGTCCAAGTGTCAATTTGTTGTCTTTTCGTATGTTTATTGATGTTGAATCCAACTACCGGTAGTGGCCAGGTAGAAGCTCTTGAAACACGGCCCAACATTCTTTTCGTCATTTCTGATGACCAATCCTGGCCTCACGCGGGGGCTTACGGGCCCAGAGAAATAGCCACGCCTGCCTTTGACCGTGTCGCCAAAGACGGGGTTTTGTTTTCCAATGCATTCGCTGCGGCCCCACAATGTAGTCCCAACAGGGCGGCGATCCTCACTGGAAGAAATATTTGGCAGTTGGAGGAGGCGGGAACCCATGCCAGCAATTTCCCCAAAAAGTTCCAGGTTTTCCCTGATCTTCTGGAAAAGGCAGGGTACCAAGTAGGATATACAGGCAAGGGATGGGGACCGGGTAACTGGGAGTTTAATGGCTGGCAACGTAATCCCGTGGGAAACGAATACAGTGATAAAACAATAAGTCGAAAGCCCTTTTCATCAGTGAGCGATGTAGACTATTCCGCTAATTTCCAGGATTTCCTGGCGAATCGAGACAAAGGAAAGCCGTTCTTTTTCTGGGTTGGTGCCTATGAGCCCCATAGAACTTATGAGGAGGGAGCGGGTATTGCAGCCGGGAAAAATCCCGGGAATGTAGAGGTGCCACCATTTCTCCCGGATACTCCCGGCATCCGAAGTGACCTGTTGGATTATTATTTGGAAATTGAGTGGTTCGATGAACAGTTGGGACGGATGTTAAGTCTGCTGGAAAAAAATAGTCAACTGGATCACACCCTTGTGGTCGTCACTTCAGATAATGGCATGCCGTTCCCGAGAGCCAAAGCAAATCTATATGAGTTTGGTACCCACATACCGCTGGCTATCCGATGGCCCTCCCAAATTCCAGGCGGACGTGTAGTGGAAGACCTCGTAAGTTCCATAGATTTTTTCCCAACATTCATGGACATCGTTGGCACAGAGATACCAAAGCAAGTATCGGGTAGAAGTCTGCTGCAGATACTTTTATCGGACGAGGAAGGTATTGTTGACAGTAAAAGAGATGTAGTGCTGACTGGAAGAGAGCGCCACACACACGCAAGACCCGATAACCTGGGATATCCATCCCGTTCAATCCGTACCCAGGAATACCTGTATATCAGGAATTTCAGGCCCGATCGCTGGCCCGCCGGGAACCCAAGGCCGGAAAACAGGGACGATATGACAACAGGTGACTTCAAATCGTTTGGCCGGGGTTATGCCGATATCGATGGGTCTCCCACCAAAACCTGGATGCTTGAAAACCGGGAAGAGCCGGATGCAAAACGACTTTTTCATTTGGCATTTGAAAAACGTCCTGCTGAAGAGCTGTACAACATTCAAAAGGATTCGGCCTGCCTGAATAATTTAGCTGGTCTACCGAGACATGCTGCGGTTCAAACCGAGCTAAGTACTAAGCTGGACAGTATTCTGACCGCCCAAAATGATCCCCGCGCATTCGGCTTCCAGATTTTCGAAAGCTACCCCCGATACAGTCCGATGCGTAATTTTCCCGGGTTTAATGAGCGGGGGGCGTATAATTTTGACTTTTGAGTTAAGATGGATATCGATTGGGAAACTTCTCCTTGCCTTGCTTTTCAGCCCGTTAAGATATATTCAAAACCAATTCAAACAGAAGAGCTTATTGCACTCACAGCTCAAACCTTACGCGGGATTTAAAAAGGACTCCCAAGCCCTAACTCAGCTCACCCAAAATACCCCGAAGTTTGTCGAGATTAGTTTCCGTATCCTCCTTTTTGTCCCTTTCACGCTGAACCACATCTTCCGGTGCATTCTCAACAAATTGCTCATTATTCAGCTTTCCATTAACCGATTTCAGGAATCCTTCCAGTCGGTTGATCTCCTTCTCAATACGCTCGCGTTCTTTTTCCAGGTCAATCAAGCCTTCAAGCGGCACGAAGATTTCGGATCCTTCAACGACGGCAGAAGCCGATGCTTCCGGCTGCTCCAGGTCAACAGCCACTTCAAATGACCCAATATCCTGTAGCTTTCGGAAGATCCACTCATTCTGTTGAAAACTGTCAACCAAATCTTCATTCTTGGCTTTGATGAGCAGGGCAATGTCGGCCCGTTGAGGCACATTAAATTCGGCACGAATGTTACGAATTGATGAAATCATGCTCTGAATGCTAGCGAAAAGGGCGATATCCTCATCCTTGATAAGCTCTTCATTAGCTGCCGGCCACTGAGCAACGATGATCGCCTCGTCCTGTTTGCGTTCTCGCATTAGCTGCCAGATCTCTTCGGTGAGAAATGGCATAAAAGGATGCAGCAGCTTGAGGAGGACCTCAAAGATGCTGAGCCCACGTTCCAGTCGTTCTTTAGGTATGTTTGCTCCCTGTTCATCAGATTTTATCAGCTCGATGTACCAGTCGCAAAAGTCATCCCAGATCAGGGAGTAGATCTTTTTGAGAGCCTCGTTTATCCGGAATTTTCTGAAGTCCTCCTCAATACCTTTTATCGTGCTGTGAACTTTGGCCAGCATCCAGCGGTCAACCAGGTTGTCTTCATCAATCTTAAGCTTTGTGCTGTAATCTTGACTTTCCTCCATATTCATCGCCAGAAACCGGAAGGCGTTCCAGATTTTATTGGCAAAATTTCGCCCCTGCTCACACAGATTTTCCTCGAACAAGAGGTCGTTCCCCGCAGGAGAGGTGAACAGCATACCCACCCGGACCCCATCGGCACCATATTGGTCGATCAGATCCAGTGGATCAGGGGAATTGCCGAGCGATTTGGACATCTTGCGTCGCTGGCTGTCGCGAACGATGCCGGTGTAGTAGACATTGCTAAACGGCTTTTCTCCGCGAAATTCATATCCCGACATAATCATCCGAGCCACCCAGAAAAACATGATTTCCGGCGCGGTGACAAGATCGTTGGTCGGGTAGTAGTAGTTTATTTCTTCATTGTCGGGATTCCGAATGCCATCAAACACGGTGATAGGCCAGAGCCAGGAGGAAAACCAGGTATCCAGCACATCTACATCTTGGTGGATATCTTCTTTAGTAAGATCTCGCCCTGATTTTTCGCGAGCCTTTTCGAGAGCTTCATCCTCAGTTTTGGCAATGACATATTCTTCAGCGCCTTCCCCAAAATACCAAGCGGGTATCCGCTGGCCCCACCAGAGCTGTCGAGAGATGCACCAGTCGCGGATATTCTCCATCCAGTGGCGGTAGGAGTTCTTAAACTTGGCCGGGTGAAACTGGACATTATCATTCATTACATTTTCGAGCGCAGGTTTGGCCATCTTGTCCATGCTACAGAACCACTGCAGGGAGAGCCGCGGTTCAATAACGGTATCAGTCCGCTCAGAATACCCGATTTTGTTGCTCATCTCCTCAACCTTGACGATCCGCTCCTGCTGTTCGAGATCCTTCAGGATGCTCTTACGGGCTTCGAAGCGATCTTGCCCCACGTAAAACCGGGCATCTTCGTTTAGTGTGCCGTCCCTGTTCAGCATGTCAATGATCTCCAGCTCATGCTTTTGTCCGATCTGATAGTCATTTTCGTCGTGGGCAGGCGTAATTTTCAGGCAGCCGGTTCCATATTCCGGGTCGACGTATTCATCGGCTATAATAGGCACTTTTCGCTCTACCATGGGAATGATCGCCTGTTTTCCAATCAGATCCTGGTATCGCTCATCATCTGGATTTACACAGACTGCGGTATCAGCCAGGATCGTTTCTGGACGGGTTGTGGCAATTACGACGTTCGCATCCTCACCCGCAATATCGTATTTGACGTGATAGAGCTTGGACTGCTTCTCACGGTGAATGACCTCTTCATCCGAGAGCGCGGTCTGAGCCTCGGGATCCCAGTTAATCATCCGTTTCCCGCGGTAGATATAGCCGCGTTCATACAGTTCAATAAAACAATCAATGACCGACTCATACAGGTCATCTTCAAGTGTAAACCGGGTTCGTTCCCAGTCACAGGAAGCGCCCAGCTTTTTCAGTTGTTCCAAGATGATACCCCCATGCTCATGGGTCCAGTCCCAGGCGTGCTCAAGAAATTCCTCGCGGGTCAGGTCGGCTTTGGTGATGCCTTCTTCCCGGAGTTTATTCACCACCTTGGCCTCAGTTGCTATTGAAGCGTGATCAGTCCCGGGCACCCAGCAGGCGTTGTAGCCCTGCATACGGGCCCGCCGTACCAGCACATCCTGGATCGTATTGTTAAGCATGTGGCCCATGTGCAGGACACCCGTCACATTGGGCGGGGGAATCACGATGGTGTAGGATTCGCGTTCGTCGGGCTCGGAATGGAAAAAACCCGAGTCATTCCAAAATTTATACCATTTGTCCTCCGCTTTCGAAGGATCATATTTTTTGGGAATGTCCTGCAATGCTGGTGAAGTACTCAAAATTTGTTCGTTTTCTATTTACTGATTAATTGGAAAACCGGTAATTCCCCGGTTGATTTTCCTTATTTCAAAACGGAAAAGATAACAAAAAGGAGAGAAGGGTGTAATAAAAGGCCACAGATTTACACTGCTATTTAAAGTGTGTAAATCTGTGGCTCGGAATTAGTTTACTCTTTTTAATCGCACGCCAAAATGCCCATCGCAATTGTGCTTGTGCGGGAACGTTTGATAAGCTTTGGTTTCTTCAACAAGAACCTCGTCCGGCAGGTATCCTTCCAGGCTTTCGAGTTCAAAATTATCATGTCGTTCGAGGAAGTTGGTTACCTGCCCCCAGTTCTCCTCTTCTTCCAGGGAACAGGTGCTGTATACCAGTCGCCCGCCCGGTTTAACCATTTTTGCAGAGGAATCCAGCAGTTCTTTTTGCAGTTCAACGGCGTTTTGCAATCCCTCGAGATCGCGGCGCCAGCGAAGATCGGCTCTTTTGCTGAGTACACCCGTTCCGGTACAGGGAGCGTCCAGCAGAATGGCATCGGTTTCCGGGAGCTCGAGTTCTCGTACGTCGGCGCGTCGTACTTTGATGTTTTCAGCCTGGAATGCGAGGGCATTCTCTGCCAGTTTTTCCAGCCGGTCACCAGAGATATCAACAGCCAGAATTTCACCTTCACCATTCATCAGTCCAGACAGGAGGACGGTTTTGGTACCCGGGGCAGCACAAAAGTCGTATACCGACTCATTGGGGTTTGGATTTAAAGCAGTCGGTGCAAATCCAGCTGCAATGTCCTGAATCCAGCAAAAACCTTTTTTAATCCACCCTTTATTAATGAACGGTGCTACACTGTCAACTTCGTAATATCCCGGCAGCCAGTCACTCTCCCTGAAAGCGACATCATTCTTTTCCATCCTGAGCTTAAAATATTCGGCTTTGGTTCGCAGTGTATTTACGCGAACATAGTTGGCCGGGGGCTTGTTATTGGCCTGCATCAGCTGAAAAGCTTCTCGTTCGCCGAACCGTTTCACCCATCGTTCTACCATCCATTTGGGATGCGAAAAGGTGGTGGCAATCAGCTTGGTACGGTCTTTAAAGTTTGGTTTGGGTAGCTGATCTTTCTCTTTCTCTCGCTGCAGGTTTCTCAGGATGGCGTTTACCAAGTCTCCTGTGCGTGATCCAAGTGAATATTTGGCAATTTCAACAGATTCATTAATGGCAGCATAATCCGGGGTACTGTCCATGAAGACCATATCATAGACCCCGAGACGCAGGATGTTCTTCAGTTGCGTCTTCATTTCATCAAGACTAACATTGGCAAATTGGCTAATCAAAAAGTCGAGATAGGAGCGTCTGCGCAGGATGTTTTGCACATATTCACGTACTTCGGCACGGTCGCGCTGATCAAGATCATCAGCAGAAGAGTAATCCAGGTAATCAGTTTCATCAAATTCATTTAGTATATCAATGCTGACAGATCGTGCAGTTGCTTCAGTTTCCAAGATAGTCGCTGATTTTAAGGGTTAACTTTATCATCTATTACAAAAGAAAATGCCGCTTGTTTAGTTCGGCATTCATGGTTCCACCTGATACTGCAAAATGATTCAATTTGCTAATTGAATCTATCGGGTAATATCGACAATCGAAAATACAGCATTGCTGGTGGAGTTGCTAATCGATATGGGACTAATTAGCATTGAATTTTAAAATTTACGAGAGTTCGAACGCAAGGGATAACTTTCCCAAATTTTACAAAGCATATAGATACCGGTGTTCGTAAAGTTAATGTACGTAGCGCGACCCCGAATATTGTCACCAGCGCTTATCTCAGTGAAATCTCATGCAGCCATGTCCAGTTACGAGGTCTGCCGAGACAGTATTCGTTAAGATGACTTAACGGGGTTGTTCCATTTTGCTGAGCCGGATAGTATTCCACCTCAGTTTGATTTATCTCGTCAAGTAGCACGTTCAATCCAAGCATATTGTCCCATATCAAGTTGTACTTCTGTTAGATCGAGGTCCTCGGGGCCCAGAATTCCATCGCAATAAAACACGTAGCAGGCCGACATTTCGCCAGCATCTGTTTAATTAGTTAGGTCTTGGTCGGGTTCATCTGTAGAATAACCTCAGTTAGTTAGTTGGCGGTAGCACCTGCATAAAACCAACCGCGCTGCTGGCCTCATAGGATTGAATTTTGCCTTTTGGAGCTGGAATCGAGTAATCCCGGAACATGATGTTTCGTTCTCGATCCCTGTTTTGCCAGGCTGATTCAGCATTTTTCTGTAGCCAGGGGAGGTATTGATCCTGGCCGGTTTCTTCGATAAGCATATCCATGTAGCGCACAAAAATTACTTTTAAAACCCCCTGTTCATTCCAGTCACCTTCGGCCGGGAGAATACCGTTCTCGTCAGACATTACATTTTTGGTATAGCTGGCAGATGCGAGTGCGTCATCCAGGTATTTCTTGTTGCCGGTTTCCTTGTAAAGCATTACTGCGGCACCGATGGCTGTTCCCTGGTTGTAGGTGTAGTCTTCATAGCCGGGAGGATCATCACCAACCTTGTGATCTGCCACTCTGCCGTTATCGGTATTAAATAGATTAGCCCGAGCCCAGCCGTAGATCTTTTTCGCCTTTTCAAGATAGGACTTATCGCCGGTGATATGATGGAGGCGCATAGCCGCAATAACAGTCGGGTAGTTGATGCAGGCATTTTTGCCATTATGATCGAGCGACCAGTACATGCCACCATTTTTGGGATCATAGGAATCGCGCCAAACCCTGGCAAATCCTGATATGGATTGCTTGAGATATTTATCTTTGCCTGTAATGGTGTGTGCCCGGGCCAGGGCGATAACCCACCACATGATGTCATCGTAGATGAACCATTCCTCCTTGTTCTCCCAGTTGTAACCGGCATATTCATTGAATCCACCCTTGTGAATATCGTGGATCATTTCCTCGTACCCGGGGTCACCAGTTCGCTGGTAGGCATCCATGACAATATCCCAGAAAATGGCCTGTGTCCATATGGAACCCAGCTCTTTGTGCTCAGTAGTGCTGTAATAAAGGTTGGCCTCCTGACTGTAGAAATGTTCATTAAAGGCTTCAAATGCTTTGGTTGCATCGGATGAGGTGTATGTGACATTTGGTTTCAATTCTGAATCGGGAAAGGGATTGTTATCGGGGCTGTGAGCACCGACAAAGAGTACGATTCCAATGAAAGCTAATAGCAGGGAAGAGAGTTTATAATTCATTTTGTCTGATTATGTGTCTCAATTTGTTCAGGGTTGACCGACTTTGAATAGGGCTGGCATCAGGCTGAGCTGCAACTAAACCTGTTATCGTTAACATTCCGTCATAAAAAAATATGGCTCTGTTTTTTTATTAGCCAGTGTGCAAAGCCCATGATTGTATTCGATTTTCTGTCCAAATTTTTTAGATGTATTTTCTGTAAAAACAGCTGGCTAATCCTAAAGTAAATACTAGTAATTTACCCTTTTTTTAAAAACAACTTTTATATAACAATTCTTTGAATTAGAAGTCAATCGCCTGTGGGGTTTAATTATTGCAATAAAAGGGTTGATTATTATCTTTCTATATGTTATCGTTAACATTCGTGAGTTATATTGTTGCTCTAAAAATGGGTTGCACATTTATCACTTTTCGTTACTTGAGGGGAATTAGCATAGGGAAATATCCGGGTTGAAGGCCTGGTTAATCACAAATGGTTTATGCACAGAAAAAACGATGAATGGGTATCCTTGGACAGGGAGGATATTTGGGATGAATTTGTTAACGGAAATTATCACTGTTTTAAACCACTTTTCGAAAGCTATTTTGAAGAGATGTACGGGTATGGGATTAAGCTGTGCAACAGGCCCTCCATTGTAAAAGATGCTATTCAGGACCTCTTTAAAGCGGTGTGGGAACGGCGAGATGATCTTGACCATATCGACTCCCCGAATGTATACCTGTTTGTCTCGCTTCGCCGAAAAATTTTAAAAGCAGTCAAGCGAGAAAATAAAGCTAATGGAGACCTATCTGAAGTCAATGAAGACTCTTTTACCAGTTTTAGTATTGAAGAAATAATAATCACCGATGAGGTTAAACATAGTAATAAGAGAGAATTGAAGGAGGCCCTCAACCGGTTATCGGATCGGCAAAAAGAGGTGATCTATCTCCACTACTACAATGGTATGAGCTACGGTGAAATACAGGACATACTTTCCATAAAACGGCAATCAGTCAGAAACCATATGTACCGGGGGATGCAAACGCTCCGTGAGTTGTTGGATAATGAAATTATGAAGTTGGTCATTTCTCTCTTGGTTACGTTCCAGTTTTCAATATCCCTCTTCCTATAGTTGTAGATTGGCTTTGAGAATCTACCCCTCAAAACCAACAACAGAATACTTTGAGATAATTTTTAATACCCACTGTAATATTAGCTCAATGCTATTCTCCTGCTGAATCGTCTCCCAGTAAAATACTTGCTTTCTTTGTATTACTGTCAATAGATCGCCTGCCAAATCCCGTACTACCTGTTTACTAATGGGATAAGTGTTCTTATCACCGTATGGCTCCATATTTTCACATTTTATTGCCTGTCAAGTACATCGTCTGATTTTTTCCAAAAAAAATTGAGTACGCTCGATGTGATCGCCACTCTCCTTCAGTGAATTTTTAAGATTTCACCCAAGAATAAAGCAGTGAACTAGTGGAACAACGAAACTATACAGTTGAAGAACTGATACACAATCCATCATTCAGGAGAATGGCAAATGGCACGGCAAAACCTGATGAGATCGAGGTGTGGTCGCAGTGGATGGAGGCATCTGACCAAAACAGGGAGAAGGCAAAAAAAGCATTGTCTGAAATTGCAGGATTTGGTTTTCGCCAGGCTGATGTACCTGATTCTGATGAGGAGTGGGAGAAGTTGTTTCACAAAACGATGGGAAAGAGTAAAGGCGATACGTTAAGAACAGATCGCAAAGATTCCACCATTCGATGGGTCTACAGGATTGCAGCAATGATTTTATTAGCTGGAACTGTAGTATGGTCCCTTTACTTGCAGTCGGGTAATAGTTCTACTGGTACCCAGTTGGAGCAGATCACCCAAAAGGAAACGGTCAAAACCGGCCCGGACCAACAGAAAGCACTCACCTTTACCAGTAATTCCCGGGTGGCCAAGATTGTGCTCAACAGCAATTCTTCCATCACCTATAGTATGGGATTGATTCATGACCAACCGATTCAGGTTACGCTAAAGGGAGAGGCTTTCTTCGATGTGGAAAAAGGATTTTCGAGCGAGCAACCTGCCTTTTCAGTGACTACGCCGGATGGGGTTATTGAAGACCTGGGAACTGAGTTTCTTGTCACTGTTCAGCCAGAAGAATCACGCGTTGTTCTGCAGGAAGGTATTGTAAGGGTCCAATCGGTTGAGGGGGATAAGAGCAAAGAGTTTCAGGTTAAAAAGAATGAAATGGTAGCGTTTCGTAAGACAGGGATTGTGCGCCAGGAAACGGTTAATTCCACCTTTTATACCTCGTGGGCTACAGGTTCTATGGAATTTGATCAAACCAAAATAAGCACATTCGCCGAGTATGTTGAGAACCGTTTTTCGGTGAATGTAGAAATTTCAAATCAAGAGGTGGCCGAGATAACACTTGAGGGTGCAGTTTATTTCAAGTCGTTGGAAGGTCTGGTACGATCTGTGTCAGACATCACGAATATACCAGTCTATCAATCGGGGGATGGGGAGACGGTATATATCGGTAACATGCATAATACGAACTAAAAACAGGATAAAATTAACCAATGAACAAAGGGATACGATCATGATTAGCTTCAGAATGCATCACCTTAAATATGTCTTTCTCATTGTCGGAATTTGTCTGCTTAGCAGGGTAGGGCAGGCACAGACATTGGGATCGCTTTACACCCCGTCTGAGAAAAATACGCTGAGTATTGAGCAGGGAACGGAACTCAGCAACGCACTTAAGCTACTGGAACAGCGGTTCAATGTTGTGTTCTTGTATAGAACCGATGCCATGCAGGGCCACAAGGTTTCGGCCAGGCAAGAGTTGCCAAAGAATAATATAGAAGAAGCTTTAACCATGTTGCTGGAAGGGCAGGGGTTAAAGTTCAAATACCTGAATCCGAAAACATATGGAATTTTCCGGGAACAGAATCAAGCACCTCAAAAGGAAAAGATTACCATTGAACAGGTTTCTGGACAGGTGACAGATGCGAGTAGCGATGAACCGTTACCTGGGGTTAATATTGCCGTTAAGGGGACCACTACCGGTACATCCACAAATGCCGATGGTTCCTACCAAATTAATGCTCCTTCGCTTCAGGACACGCTGGTCTTCTCCTTTATTGGGTTCCAGACGCAAGAAGTTCCGATCAATGGGCGTACACAACTGAATATTGCATTGCAACCCCAGACCATAGCTGGTGAGGAGCTTGTTGTGGTAGGATACGGTACGCAGGAAAAAGGGTCTATCACCGGTTCAATTTCAAGTGTGGGTTCAGAAGAACTTGGCAAGGTAAAGGGGGGAGCAACCGTAAGTACTACCCTGGCCGGCAAAGTTTCAGGATTATCGTTTCGGCAGGCGGAAGGTCGCCCGGGGTCAAGCGCTAATATCGAGATTCGTAATATGGGGACACCGCTCTATGTAATTGATGGTATCGTAAAGGATGAAGGTCAGTTCAACAACCTCTCTTCAAGCGATATTGAAAGTATCTCCGTATTAAAAGATGCCTCCGCTTCAGCTATCTACGGGTCACGTGCTGCAAACGGCGTGGTTGTAGTGGAAACAAAGCGGGGAAGCCTCAACTCAGCTCCTACGGTAGGTGTGGACACCTACTACGGATTCCAGCGGATGACGCGTTTCCCGAATGATGTGCTGGATAGTGGATTTGAGTATAATCGTGCCAGAGCTCGTGCCGAAATTAACAGCTATGGCAATACCAGTATCACCCAGGAAGAGCTCGACAAGTGGCAAGCGGGAACGGAATATGGCTACCAGAGCTATGACTGGGCAGATATTATTTACCGGGATTATGCCCCGAAGTACCAAGCCAATGTCAATGTTTCAGGTGGTAGTGAAAACACCAACTACTATTTCTCTGTCACTCGTTTTGACCAGGATGCGGTCTGCAAGCAATACAACTTCAACCGCACCAACCTACAGGCGAATGTGGATACACGTGTAGGAGCGGGGTTACAAGTTGGTTTCGATATTAACGGCCGGGTTGAATCACGGAGGCGACCCGGGATCCCTGGTTTTGATGATTACTGGTTGCCCCGGTTTTCCGTTATGCGCAACCGTCCCACCTATGGACCCTATGCGAACGACAACCCGAACTACCTGAATGATATAGGTCACACGCAGACCAATGCTGGTCTTTGGAACTATGAGACCTCCGGAAAATGGTCGAACGACTGGCGTGCGGTGCAGGCCAACGTTCATGCCGATTATGATTTCCCGATTGAAGGGTTGGAAGGTCGCGTAAACTATTCGTACTACTATGCTACCAACCTGTTGAACAATCACGAGTTCACCTATGATGCATATACTTATGACCCCAGTACTGATACCTATAATCGTACCGGTGGAAGTACCAACCCGTGGCAGGAACGCGGACAGGACCTGATTACAGAGGATAACGTCCAGGTTCAGCTGAATTATAATAATTCGTTTGGAGATCATAATGTTGCTGCTACCGCAGTCTCGGAGTGGTTCCAGCGGGATGAAAGTCTTACGTGGGAACACAACGTCCCACCCGTTAATGAGCTGGATATCATCCAGTATGAAGATATGGATACATATGACCACTCGATAAATGAAGAGGCCCGTATCGGGTATGTAGGTCGCCTGAACTATAATTATGATAATAAGTATTACCTGGAGTTTGCCGGTCGATATGACGCCTCATGGAAATGGCCGCCCAATAAGCGATGGGGCTTTTTCCCTTCAGGTTCAGTGGGATGGAGAATTACCGAAGAGCCATTCTTCCAGGATCTGGTCGGTGAGGATATCTTAACCAATCTTAAGTTCAGAGCCTCTTATGGGGTGCTGGGTGATGACGAGGTGGCTATCGGTAATTATGCTTATGTAGCAGGGTATAATTACGCTACAGGTACCTTTATTAATGATGGTTCAGCTGTGACCACTTCCGCTGACCGGGGACTCCCTATTACCAATATCACTTGGTTTACAAGTGAAATGACCGATATCGGGGCTGATTTTGAATTTCTCGGCGGCACCATTGAGGGTAGTTTGGATTATTTCTATCGCAAGCGTGATGGATTGCTTGCCGCACGAAATGATGTGCTATTACCCGCCGAGCTGGGCTACGGTATTCCCCCGGAAAACCTTGAAAGCGATGCCCAAATGGGAGGCGAGTTAGCACTCACATACAATGGCAATAGCGGAGAAGTAAACTACAGCATATTTGGGAATGTAAACTACTCCCGGCACAAGACCCTGGAGCGATACCGGCCCCGCTATGGTAACTCCTGGGATAAATATCGTTCTGCCAGCGAAAACCGGTGGAGCGGCATATTCTGGGGCTATCAAGTGACGGGACAGTTCCAGTCGCAAGAACAGATTAACAATTACGATGTTAACATTGATGGAGAGGGTAATACTACGCTGCTGCCCGGCGATTTTATCTACAAAGATGTCAACGGAGACGGCGTAATTAACGGATACGACGAACGCCCGATAGGGTACAATACAGGTCAACCTCCTTCATTGTATGGTGGGTTTGGTTTCTCAGCGAATTGGAAAGGCTTCGACCTGACAGCCAACTTCTCCTTTGGCGGTATGTACTCTTACAACCGAAACTGGGAAGCCCGCTGGCCATTCCAGAACAACGGGAACCTCCTGAAATCTTTCCAGGACGCGTGGCACCGGGCCGATGTGTTTGATCCTAACAGTGAGTGGATTTCAGGTAAATATCCTGCACTCCGCTACAATCAACCCGGCCACAGTAATTATAACAAGAATTCTACGTACTGGTTGATCAATATACGATACCTTCGCCTGAGAACGCTGCAACTGGGATACAACTTGCCGACAGAGTGGGCCAACAAACTTGCCATGAAGCGGGCCAGGGTCTATGTCAATACCTATAACCTGTTCTCCATTGATAACCTGAAGAATAAGGCCAGTTTCCTTGATCCCGAGGTAGCCGATGAAAACGGTCTGCAATATCCACAGATGAAAACATTGAACATCGGTGTCAACCTGACCTTTTGATCAACCGTAATTTGTAATTCTTAAAGATTTCTGATCATGAAAACGTATAATATTTTAATATTGAGTGTGATACTGGCTGTGAGCCTCATCAGTTGTGATCATGACAACTTTTTGAGCCGTAGCCCGCAAGATGTACTGCTTGAAGATCAGGTATGGTCCAATCCCGACCTTGTGCGGTCGAACCTTGCCAGCCTGTATGACAACAAACCTGATTATCAGGAGCTGGAGCAGTACTGGAACTTTACCGATTTTGATGAAGCATTCCCTTCCAGGAATGGAGACTACTGGAGAGTGCGGAGACAAAACTACGATTATGGTGCCTGGGAATATTGGGATTATGGCTATGTCCATAACATCAATCTCTTCCTAACACGTGCCGAGAACGCCGATGAGCTGGATCCAGCGGACAAGAGCCAATTCATTGCTGAGGCCAGGTTTTTACGTGCCAACGTCTATTTTGAGATGGTAAAACGTATGGGTGGGGTGCCGCTTTTAACTGATACGCTCAGTTACGAGGTCGGTGAAGATCCTGCACCATTGTACACCCCAAGGGCTGCAGAAGCAGAAGTCTACGACTTCATTATCTCTGAAATAGATGCGATAGCTTCTGATCTGCCGACAGATCCCACGATTAAGTCCACGGCTACTTGGGGAGCTGCACTGGCTATTAAATCCCGGGCTGCACTTTATGCCGGGTCTATTGCCCGTTATGGTGCAAACACTCCGTCGGTTTCCTTATCCAATGGCGTAGTGGGCATTCCTGAAGGCCGTGCAGAGGGATATTACCAAACGGCCCTGGATGCGGCAACCGAACTGATCGAAAGCGGCCGGTATTCATTGTATATGAGAAATCCCAATGACCTTTCCGCTAATTTCAACGACCTGTTCCAAGACAAACAGGACAACCCGGAAGTGATCTGGGCCCAGGATTATTTGCTGCAAAGTGAAACTCACCAGTTCACGGTTAACAGTCAGCCCAAATCGTTAACCGAGGAGGGCGCTGTTGCCGGTTTCATTAACCCGACGTTAAACCTGGTACAAGAATTTGAACTGCTCGATAACACTTTTGCTCCCTTGCCAAACCGGGATTCCAATGGTGATCTTATTGCGTACGAAGACAAGAGTGAAATATTTGCCAACCGGGATGCGCGTCTGGCCGGCACGGTGATGCTGCCCGGTTCTCAGTTCAAGGGCCAGGACCTGGACATCTGGGCTGGTGTCATGGAGTCGGATGGAACCATCACCACAGGTGACCAATTCGGCCAGCAGAAAATGCTGCCGGGCGAATCCGAACCTGAGCAGGTCGTAGGCTTTGATGGTCCTATTGATCAGCTGGAGCTGGGTACGCAGACCGGTTTCTATATTCGCAAGTATCTCGATCCCGCACCGGCAGCCGGACGTATCGGTACCGGTAGCGATGTATGGTGGATTCACTATCGTCTCGGTGAAATTTACCTCAATGCTGCTGAAGCGGCCTTTGAGCTTGGTGATAACGACCTGGCGGCCGACTACATCAATGAGGTTCGCCAGCGAGCTGGATTTACCGACGACCTGGACCCCGGCGAAATCACCTTTGACAGGATTGTGCACGAACGCAAGGTAGAGCTCGCGTTCGAAGGTCACCAGCTGTGGGACTACAAACGCTGGCGCATCGCCCACCAGGTATGGAATGGAGCTCCTCTTGACATAGATGCTGACACTCCTGGTGATGCCACTGCACCCAGTGCTGGCCCTATTGGACTCTGGCCGTACAAAATTCATGATCCCGGGGGAGCAGACGACGGCCATTGGGTATTCGTGGAACGGGTTCCCAGCGTTGTGACAAACCCGGTCACATTCAGATTGGGCAATTACTACTCGCGGATTAATGCCGGTGTTTTGTCCAGCAATCCTGAATTAGTCCAGAATCCTAATCAGTAAGAATTTCCATGCAAAACTCAAAGGTGATAACAATGAAGATTCAACACATAGTATGGTTACTGCCGGTGGTTCTGTTTACGGCATGTAGCCTCAATAACTACGACAACTACGACGAGCCGGAATCCACACTGGAAGGCGCTTTTCTCCATAACGGAGATTCTGTGCGGGTGAGCTATAACAACGTAACATTTGAATTGTGGCAGGGAGGCTTTGGCGCGGAATCGCCGATCAACGTTACAGTTGACCAAAACGGTTCCTATTCAGCTGTGCTGTTCGATGGGGAATACCGGCTGGTGATTCCACCGGGGCAGGGTCCCTTCATCGGTAGTGGCATAGGAGAAGGTGGGTCCGATACCCTGCAAGTTCAATTGAAGGGTGATCAAAAGCTGGATATCCAGATTACACCCTATTTTATGATTCGAAATCCAGAATTTTCTACTTCGGGTCGAACTGTGTCAGCGAACTTTGCCGTCGAGCAAATCGTAACCGGTGCAAATGCGCAAAATGTTGAGTTTGTACAACTTTATGTAAGCAAAACAAACTATGTAGATACGCGCACCAGTATCGGCACAACGACCATGAACAGTGGAGACATCAACGATATGAGCGACATCAACCTGAGTGTGGATGTGCCCGCTATGACGCCGACACAGGATTATGTTTTTGCTCGGGTAGGGGTAAAAACCACTGCCGTGGAGGACATGATCTTTTCACAGATACAGAAAATGCAGATAAATTAATATACCTGGGGGCGGGTGAAATGATAGATTCAAGATTTACAATCGAATTACGATTTTCCGAGTTATTAACGAGCTTGCTGGAGTCACATAGACTCCAAGCATAGAACCCTCCCCCTTCTATAGTGGGGAATGATCATTCCCCACTATTATTCTTGCCCAACAGTTATTTACAACTTCGATTTGGGCTTTCAATAAAAAATGATGTATAAAATAGATACCCACACATTTCAAGGGTGCAATATTTCAATGATACAACTATAAAAAAGGGTAACAATGTCATTTAATTCTATACTCAAACCGATTCAAAGATATGTTCTGCCCATTGTAATAATTGGATTTATAGCAATTCCAGTAATGGGACAAACGAGCTCCACAAGTAATGTGCTAATTGTTGGAGGAGGCAGTGCTCACGATTTTGACCGCTGGTTTAACCTCGAGGATTCCAAGATTATTGCAGAAACAGGGGCTTTTGTACGCTATACAGATCAACCGGAGAATGTCGGGCCGCTGTTGCCTCAGCTCGATATACTTTATTTGAGCAACAACCAACCTCTTCCTAATACGAAAGAATTTAGGAATTCGATGTTTAATTTTGTGGAATCGGGTAACGGATTGTTGCTGGTTCACGCCCCTACTTGGTACAATTGGAGCGACTGGCCGGAATACAACCGGGAATTGGTCGGAGGTGGTACGAGGAGTCATGAAGAATATGGTGAATTTGAAGTTGAGGTCGTAGCAACTGACCATCCCATCATGAAATCGGTACCTAGTTCATTTAGCATTGTAGATGAGCTGTACCATTTCCAGCCTGATGATTCCGCCAAAGAGATCAATGTGCTGGCGAAGGGTATTGTGCCTGGAAATGGGGAAGAATATCCCATTGCCTGGACACTAAAGCATGGAGATGGGCGAATTGTAGCGATTACGCTGGGACATGATGCAAAAGCGCACTATCACTACGCTTATCGTACCATTTTGAAAAATAGCATTGAATGGCTCAACGCCAACAACTAATCACAGGGATAATTCACTGAGTATTAAATTGGGGGTAGAAACTATAAATGACTGAAGGTAATGCATCCAACACTGTAAACCGGGAACGTCTCTTTTGGGGAATCTGCCTGGCGTTGCTTCCCACGGCTTTTTCTTTTGTATTGGTTAGCAATATTCTAAATCAGCTTAAAACAGAGTTTATTCTTACCAATGGCCAGGTTGGTTACATTGGTGGTGCGGCACTTTGGGGGATGGCGGTCTCACTACTAACAGTCGGACCATTCCTGGAAAAAATTGGATTTAAACGAGCTACACAGGGTGCGTTTGTGGGACACCTGGCAGGAGTCACCCTGTTCCTGGCGGCCTATCCATTTGCCGGAGAGCCATACGCATTTTGGATCCTGTTCCTGGGAGCCATCGGTTTCGGTGCCGGAAATGGCATGATCGAAGTTGCTGGAAATCCGATGGTTACTTCCCTGTATCCCAAGAATAAAACGACAAAACTAAACCACTTCCACGCATTTTTCCCGGGCGGTATGGTGTTTGGTGGGCTCCTGGGCTGGGTAATGACGCAAATCGGTGTTATCGGACCGGTTAATATCGGGCACTGGACCCTGCAAATTGCGATCATCTATATACCCATTTTCGCTTATGGGGCCATGATTTTACCGGAAAAGTTTCCCAAATCTGAGACCGAGGAAGCTGGAATTCCATTTATGGAGGTTGTAAAATATACATTCACCCATCCGCTCGTTATTGGTTTAATTCTGCTTAAAATGGTTACTTTGTCTATTGAAATGGGCCCAAGCCGCTGGATTCCGGAAGTGCTCCAGGCGGCCGGTGTACACGGAATGCTGGTATTTGTTTGGATTAGTGGACTAATGATGGTGCTCCGCATGTTTGCAGCCCCGTTTGTCGAAAAATTTTCACCTACCGGCATGCTGCTCGGTGCCTCTGTCCTTACAGGCAGTGGACTGCTCATGTTTGCCTTCATCGAAAGTGGACTGGTACCACTCATGCTGGCCGGTACCGTCTTTGCCTGTGGCGTGGCGTTTTATTTCCCCACCATGGTTGGCCTGATGAGCGAACGTTTCCCCAAAGCGGGTTCGCTTGGAATCGTGCTGATGATCGGGATGGGGTTTCTGGCTGCGGGTGGATCCAACGCTATTATGGGGGAAATTGCCGACAGCTATCTTCCCGATGGACTTGACAAGCAGCAAACAATTTCAGTATTGGAACAGGTTGAGCAGCGGTATCCGTCTTATGTTGAACAGGCGGAAGCAGTTTCCGGGAATATGGAAGCTCTCGCAGATCTGGGATACCGGGCTGTTGATGTACAAAATGCCCTGAATCATACGCAAAATGCGTTAGAATATTACCGCGGAAATAATGCTTTTGACGGCACTAGTACCGGTAATGCGCTTCGGGCCATTGTTGACAGCGGCGTCAGCCAGGAAGAAGAGCTGATTACCACCGCCTCAGCTGTTTTGCGTCCGGCTGATAATTACGGCGGAAGGATGTCTTTCTACTGGATCGGACCGGTCGGTTTTTTAGTGGCGATTGTATTCCTCATTTTATTTATCAATGACAAAAAGAAAGGTGGATACCAAGCCGTGCGACTCGAAAAACAAGAGGTGGAAGAGCCATTAGAAACTAAATAACGAAATCAGAAACATCGGATAGTTTAAAATAGCGATAAAGAAATGGCAGAAAATGAAAAGCACTTTTTGACTAAGGAGACAGTGCCCACTGAAAATCTACCAAGGGGCATTCATCACTGGTTATCATCGCCGGAAACCACCGGCAGCGACCAACTCCTCACCGTCAGGGTAGAGGTGGAAGCAGGGAACGGGCACCCGTTTCATCACCACCCGAATATGGATGAAATCATATATGTCCTATCGGGAAAAGCGGAACAGTGGCTGGAAGAGGAATCGAAAATACTTGAAAAGGACGAGGCCGTTTTTATTCCTAAAAAGATGGTACATGCGACCTTTAATGCGGGGGACGAGCCACTGGTTTTCCTTGCTATTCTTTCTCCGGCCAAAGACCTGGAAGGATCAGGAATGGTAGATGTGAGCGACGAAGAACCATGGTGCAAACTGAGGTAGCTGATTGGTTGATACGGACTTTGAGACCCTTTGTGTATTCTTTGCGTAACGCAAGCTTATAAAAATGAGGCACATAATTTTAATAATTTAACCGATTTAAAATGTCGGCAACAATTCTTCTTATTGGCACTTTCGACACCAAGGCGGAGGAGTTCGCCTTTGTTCGCGATTTGATTGAGGCGAATGGTCATGACGTTTTGATGATGGATATCGGCATTTTAGGTGATCCCCCGTTTGATCCTGAGATTGGTGCTGAAGAAGTGGCTAAAGCGGGCGGCAGTTCCCTTTCAAAACTCCGGGCTTCAGCCGACCGCACCGAAAGTTTCGAGGTGATGAGCAACGGCATCCAAAAACTGACGCCCCGGCTTTATGAAGAGGGCGCATTTGATGGCGTTCTGAGCCTCGGCGGCGGCAGCGGAACGGCCATGGCTACGGCAGCGATGCGGGAACTCCCACTTGGGGTCCCCAAAGTGATGGTTTCATCGGTAGCCTCAGGCGACGTCAGCTCCTATGTGGATATCAGCGACATCACGTTTATGTACTCAGTGGCTGATATCTCGGGATTGAATCGTATTTCAAGGAAGATTTTGAACAATGCAGCCGGTGCTGTTTGTGGAATGGTAAACCAGGAGAAAGTCGCAGATGAGGATAAACCTCTGCTTGCGGCCTCCATGTTTGGTGTTACCACGCCCTGTGTCACAGCGGTTCGTGAGCAGTTGGAAAAGGCCGGGTATGAAGTTGTTGTTTTCCATGCGACAGGTACCGGTGGACGTACCCTGGAAGCGATGGTGCGAGAGGGACATATTAGTGGTGTGGTTGATATAACTACAACGGAATGGTGTGATGAAGTTGTGGGGGGCGTCCTGTCGGCAGGCGACGATCGGTTGGAAGCTGCGGCCGATATGGGTATTCCGCAAGTGGTGTCATGCGGCGCTCTCGATATGGTCAATTTTCACGCGCTCGATACCGTCCCGGAAAAGTTCAGATCTCGGAATTTACACCATCACACTTCAAATGTAACGTTAATGCGGACGAACCCCGCTGAATGTAAGGAGATTGGAAAACGGATTGCCGAAAAGTTAAATCTTTCTTCCTCTCCAACGGCGTTGATGCTTCCTTTGAGAGGAGTAAGCAAGATCGACAAGGAAGGTGAACCGTTTTATGATCTGGAAGCTGACCAGGCGTTGTTTGAGTCACTTAAGAAGCATGCGGGACCCAACGTCACAATCAAAGAATTTGATCTGCACATAAATGATACGGACTTTGCTGCCGCAGTTGCACAACAGGTACTAAAATATTTAGAATAAACTGAACCAAGAAATACTACACTAAATCCACATACATTATGCCCTTTATTCCTTACGAAGAATGTTTGAATCGCCTTCACTCACAGGTAGAGCAGAATAAGCCGATCATCGGTGCCGGAGCCGGAACCGGAATCTCCGCCAAATTTGCTGAAAAAGGCGGCGTTGACATTATCATCATTTACAACTCTGGTCGCTATCGCATGGCGGGCCGGGGAAGTGCTGCCGGAATCCTTGCATACGGCGACGCCAATGAAATAGTTGTTGACATGGCGGGCGAAGTTCTTCCCGTGGTGGAAGATACGCCCGTACTTGCCGGTGTAAACGGAACCGATCCCTTCCGCATGATGCCGGTATTTCTGAAAGAGCTCAAAGAGATGGGCTTTGACGGGATCCAGAACTTCCCCACCGTTGGAGTCATTGATGGCAATTTCCGTCAGATATTGGAGGAAACCGGGATGAGCTTTGACCTGGAAATCGAGATGGTACGCACTGCACACGAGATGGAAATGCTGACCTGTCCCTATGTTTTTGATGTGGAACAGGCCGTAAAAATGACTGAAGCCGGGGCCGATATGATCGTAACTCACATGAATACTACGGTCAAAGGTTCAATCGGGGTGAGTTCCGATGTGGCGCCGTCGCTCGAGGAGTCAGCCAAACGGATCCAGGAGATGCATGATGCCGCCAAAGAGGTACGCGACGACGTTATTGTCCTTTGCCACGGTGGACCGATTGCTGAACCGGAGGATGCCCAGTATATCTTTGATCACACAGAAGGAACTGCCGGCTTTTTTGGCGCATCTAGTATTGAGCGGCTTGCGGCAGAAGCGGCTATCGAGAAACAAGCCCGAACATTTAAAGAGTTGAGCCTGTAGTCTTTTTTGGGGCTCTTGGTATTAAAAATTTCAGAAGGTTTATAACTCAATTAATCACAGGTAGATATGTTGAAGCATAAAATAGGCAGTGGTCTCAGTATGCTTGTTGCACTTCTTTTGGTGTTATCGGCGTGTGGACCCACAGAGGAGAACACTTCAGAACGAGACCCGCATCTCAAAGTGCTATTTCTAGGGGATGACGGTCATCACAACCCGGTCGAGCGGCTTCGGGATATCGCCCGGCCGATGCTTGATCGCGGCATCGACATCTTTTATTCGGGAGATATCAACGAGCTCGAGCTGGAAAACCTGAAGAAGTACGACGCCGTTCTCCTGTATGCCAACTACCATCCGCCTTCATACCAAGAGCTCCCCAAAGATAAAGAACAGGCGCTGGTAAACTACGTGGAACAGGGCGGAGGCTTTATTCCCATTCACTCGGCTTCCGGCAATTTCCGGAACTCCGAAGCTTTTATAAACCTGGTCGGCGCCGCGTTTGAGAGTCACGGTACTGGAACTTTCACCACCCGCATTGCCGAGCCCGATCACCCGGTCATGCAGGGTTTTGAAGGGTTTGAAAGCTGGGATGAGACCTATGTCCATCAAAAGCATAATCCCGAAAACAGGACGGTGTTGAGTTATCGGGATGACGAGCCGTGGACCTGGGTACGAACCCAGGGCGAGGGACGGGTCTTTTATACCGCATGGGGACATGACAACAGAACTTGGCGCAATGAAGGCTTCCACGACCTGTTGGAGCGCGGCATTCGCTGGGCTGCAGGGCAAGATGTACAACAGGCATTGGCTTCGCGAAAGATCCAAAATCCGTTCGAATATGTGGTGCTGGATGTTCCGTTTCCTCCTCCACATGAGGAGCGTGTGCGATACGAAGAGGAGGTCGGTCCCATGGATCGAGGCTCAAACTACCCGATGTATTACAAGCAGCAGAAAGCCGTGCATCCTGATACGGTCATTAAGCGAATGATTACACCGCCCGGCTTCCATGTAGAGCTGTTCGCTTCGGAACCTGAAATTGTGAACCCGATTGCCATGAACTGGGATGAGCAGGGGCGCCTGTGGCTGATTGAATCGATTGAGTATCCGTATCCACGGGATTTTTGGCCTGATGGTGGTGGTAAAGATCGTATCATGATTCTCGAAGATACTGATGATGACGGCAAGGCGGATAAATTTACTGAGTTCGCCGACAGTATGAATATCCCTACCAGCCTTACGTTTGCCAATGGTGGCGTCATTGTACAACAGGCTCCGCAAACCCTCTTCTTGAAAGATACTGATGGCGACGACAAAGCCGATGTGCGGAAAGTGCTATTCGAAGGCTGGAGCCAGTACGACACGCATGCCGGGCCCAACAATTTAAGTTACGGACTCGACAACTGGATCTGGGGCACACTTGGATACTCGGGTTTTGAAGGTACGGTCGGAGGAGAAAAGCACGAATTCAGAATGGGCACCTACCGTTTTAAAAAGGATGGCTCCGAACTGGATTTTGTACATCGCACCAACAACAATACCTGGGGCTTTGGCTTTACCGAATCGGGTGAAGCATTTACTTCTACGGCAAATGGAAACCCGAGTACCTACAGCCCGTTTTCGCAGGTTCATTATGATAAACTCTCAGGCCTCGATGACCCTCTTACTGAGCGCCTGACGAATACGGCAAGGATAGTAACATTGACGAACCTTTTCCGTCAAGTGGATTGGGTTGGAGCCTACACCGCCGGAGCAGGCCACGAATTTTATACCGCTAGGAACTATCCCCAAAAATACTGGAATAAGCGGGCGTTCGTGACTGAAGCAACTATGCAGGCCGTCGGTGAATTTATTTTTGAAGAGAATGGATCCAGCTACACCGCCAGCAATCCACGGAACCTGGTGGCCAGTGATGACGAATGGTTTTCACCGGTAGCCGCCGAGGTCGGTCCGGATGGCAATGTGTGGATTGCTGACTGGTACAACTATATAAATCAGCACAATGCCGAGAGTGACCGGCAGGAGCCTACGCCGGGGAACGCATACGCGAACCCGCTGCGAGATCGCACACACGGTCGAATTTACCGGGTCGTTTATAAAGAGGGCGCTCCGGATGGTAACCTGAACCTTGCCAACGCTTCACCAGAGAAGCTGGTTCAGACGCTGAGTCATGACAACATGCTGTGGCGCAAACATGCCCAGCGCCTGCTGGTTGATGGTGATCATTCATCTGCTATCCCGCAACTGATTGAACTGGTGAATGATGAATCTGTGGATGGGATTGGGATGAGCCCCGGTGCAATCCACGCCATGTGGACGTTGCACGGTCTGGGAGCACTTGATGGCAGTAACCAGGACGCACTCTCCGCGATAGAAAATGCCCTGGCGCATCCCTCCGCCGGTGTTCGTAAAAATGCTGTTAAAGTGTTACCAACCAATGGGTCTTCACTGCAAGTTATACTGGATAGTGGCGTATTAGACGATGAGGATCTAAAGGTACGGCGCGATGCCCTGATTGCTCTTTCCGAAATGCCGGAAAGTGAATTAGTAGGAGAAGCTATATATGACCTGTTGAGCTCAGAAGACAATATAACTGACCGCTGGGTGCGAGAAGCAGGAGCCTTGGCGGCATCGGTCCATAGTGATGGCTTTTTAAACTCGGCAAATGAAGCAGGCACGCTTTCTGAGGCTATGTCAGATAACGCAGAAGTCGATCCGGCCAGTACCTTGAATAACATCATCAAGTTGGTTGCTGAAGATAATCCCGGATTCCAGGCCAGTGCCAGCTCCGGCCAATCAGAAGAATTGCCGGAAGAAGATGTGGATGCGGTGTTGGAGCTCGGCGTAACTCCAAATGTGCTTAAGTTTGATAAAGAAGAGTTGCGGGCCAAGGCGGGGCAGACCATCCGGGTCACGTTCAACAATACCGGGAATATGGAACACAACCTGTTGTTCATCACACCGGGCTCGCTCCAGGAGATCGGAACGATGGCCGATAAAATGACGACCTCCTCGCAGGGACGAGATCAAAACTACGTTCCTGACTCCCCTGATGTAGTGGCAAGTACAGCGATCATTCAGCCTGGTGAATCGGCAGAGTTGGTCTTCGAAGTGCCTTCTGAACCAGGAGAATATCGTTTTGTCTGCACCATTCCGGGTCACTGGAGAAGCATGCAGGGTACGCTTATAGTGGAGCCATAGTCAAAATGGAAAGTGCAGGACGGAGGTCTATGAAAGTATTTCAATTTTTGAAAGATGATTTTATGAGTTCACTATTCTCAATCTTCTTTGCGAGCATAGTTTTATTGCTAAGTAGTTGTACAGGGGCCAAACAGGAAGGAGAGTCCGATAACACACAAACGGAAGCTTTTGTCACTTGTGACTCCACCTTTACCAATCCCGTTATGGACGGGGCTGATCCCTGGGTGATTAAAAAAGATGGGTACTACTACTTTTGCGAATCACGCAATGGAGGAATTCATATTGCAAAGACCGAGAAGCTCACGGATCCCAAAAACTGGCAGCTGGTATGGCAACAGCCTACTGAGGGATGGAATAGCTCGCACCTGTGGGCCCCGGAGCTTCATTACCTCAATGGCAATTGGTATGTCTATTACACCGCAGGAGAAACCGGCCCACCCTTTATTGATCAGCGTTCGGGTGTTTTACAGGGAACGAGCCAGGATCCACAAGATTCCTTCGTTGATAAAGGGCAGCTTTATACCGGCGACCGTATCACATCAAAAGCTAATAATACCTGGTCGATTGACTTGACTCCTTTACAAGTGGGAGATCAATTATATGGGATTTGGTCGGGCTGGAAGCAGAATCGAAATGACGACGCCACAACTCAGCACCTCTACATCGCTGAGATGGAAAATCCCTGGACGGTCAGCTCAAACCGTGTACTTATCTCATCACCTGAGGAACCGTGGGAGACTGGTAATGAGGTTGAGTTCGGGATAAACGAGGGGGCGGAAGTGTTGAAAAATGGAGATGTTATATTTGTGATCTATTCTACGCGAGAATCATGGCTGGAGTATTACCGGCTGGGGCAGTTGCGGCTTAGCGGTCCGGATGCCGACCCAATGAATCCTGAAAACTGGACTAAGAAAGGCCCGGTCTTCCAAGGGAATGAGAATATCCACGGAGTCGGCCATGCCAGTTTTACAACATCACCTGACGGCACCGAACACTGGATATTATACCACTCTAAGAAATCGACCGAACCTGGATGGGATCGCGATATCCGCATGCAACCTTTTGGGTGGAATGAAGACGGGTCGCCTGATTTTGGTACACCGGTGAGGCCGGGCACGCCTATTCCCGTCCCATCAGGACAGTGTGAATAATTTCGACAGATATGTATAAACCGAAAATTCTTTTTTACGTGGCGTTGGCTTGTTTATGGCTGGCAATGGGCGGTTGTGGCAAGTCTACCCGGGAAGAAACTAAATCCGCAGCCACTACCCAAAGCGAAAGCACTTTTACTAATCCGATTATGGAAAATGGGGCTGATCCATGGGTATACAAGCACACCGACGGCTATTATTACTATATGGCAACGCGTGGGGATCGGTTGACGCTTTGGCGTTCAAAATCGCTGCCTGGGATTTCTGACGGCGAGCAAAAAACGGTTTGGACACCGCCGGATAGCGGCCCAAACAGCAGTAACATCTGGGCGCCAGAAATCCATTTCCTGGATGGCAAGTGGTATATCTACTACACCGCAGTGGACAAAGAAGCTCCCACCGATGCCAATAGGCAAGTGTTTGTGCTAGAGAACAACTCCTCAAACCCTCTGACCGGCGATTGGATTGATAGAGGTGCTATTGAAACTGAATACAGCGGGCTGGATGGATCGGTATTTGAATTTGGAGGAACTCGGTACTACCTGTATTCCGCTTATAAGGATGGAGAAAGTGTGCTGAATATATCTAAAATGAAAAATCCATGGACCCTGGAAGGGGAAGAGTCTATCATTGCAAGTCCAACCTATGAGTGGGAAAAATATGAAGATCGTGCGATCTGTGAAGCTCCCCAGTTCCTGGAATTAAAACAGGGCAAACTTGGGATTGTATATTCTGCCAGCGCCTGCTGGGATGATTACTACGCTTTGGGAATGTTGGTGGCTTCCAGCGATTCCGATTTAATGGATCCTACCTCATGGAGTAAACTTCCAGAGCCGGTGTTGCAGACATCAGAAGAGAATAGCGTTTATGGTCCGGGCCACTGCAGCTTTGTGACCAATGATAAGGGTACAGATTGGATTGTGTATCATGCGAAGAAGGAAGCAAACGGTGCCTGCAGGGGAAGAAGTACCCGGATTCAACCATTTACCTGGACAAAGGAGGGGCTCCCGGATTTTGGAGTTCCAGCCTCACTGAATCGCGAATTTACCGCTACTGATCTATAAGATTTTCTGGATAAACAAAGGTATCAATCTCAAATCATTATCAAATCACTATGTTTTATCAAAAGATGAAGAAAATTGGATTCTTGTTGTTAATGGTGCCGGTGTTTTACTCACTGAATACAGCCTCGGCCCAAGAGGTGATCGGTGATGTATGGTCAGTGGAGAAAGCCAATGATTGGTATGCCCAACACGACTGGATCTCCGGGGCCAATTTTAATCCCAGTACTTCGATCAACCAGATTGAGATGTGGCAGGATTTCAGTTTTGATCCTGAAACCATTGACCGTGAGCTAGGGTGGGCAGAAGATATCGGTTTCAACACTATGCGGGTATACCTGCATTACCTGGTGTGGGCACGTAGCCCGGAGGGCCTTAAAAACCGGATGGAGCAGTTCCTGGAGATCGCCGACAGTCACGGCATCAAAATTATGTTTGTGCTGTTTGATGACGTATGGGGAAACGACCCAAACCTGGGGGAACAGCCTGACCCTATTCCCGGGGTGCATAACAGTGCATGGGTAGAAAGCCCGGGGCATGATCAGCGGCTAGATGAGGCACTCTATCCAGTGCTTAAAGCATATACACAGGATCTGATCAGCCACTTTGACGGTGATGATCGCGTGCTGATGTGGGATCTGTATAACGAACCAGGGAACGGAAAGAATCCACCGGCAAGCTCACTTCCGTTGCTGAAGAATGTCACGCAGTGGGCCCGTGATGTAAATCCTACCCAACCGTTAACGATTGGCATGTGGATTTGGAATGACAGTTTTGATGAACTCAACGAATTTTCAGCCGCCAATTCCGATATCATCACATTCCATGACTACAATCCGATCGATCAAACCAAAGAGGTCGTTGAACGCCTCCAAAGCGAGCATAATCGCCCGATGATCTGTACCGAGTACATGGCTCGCACCAATGGCAGCAAGTTCCAGACGCACTTCCCGTATTTTGCCGAGCAGAACATCGGTGCCATCAACTGGGGCCTGGTTAGCGGGAAAACGCAAACCATCTATTCGTGGGATTCTCCCAGAGGCTACGGTGAAGGATTTTATCAACGGTGGAGAGAAGAGGTGCGAGAAGTATACCCTTGGGAAGATCATCTTAAAGCTTCAGAACCGGATGTTTGGTTTCATGATATCTTTCGTCGCGACGGGTCTGCCTTCGATACCACTGAAATTGAACTGATAAAAAGAATTAACGAAGAGAACTAAGTCATCTGATTAGACAAGCCAATTTCAGAATTCATTAGGAAGGCTTGCATAAGAATAACCTCATTTTCGATGATGTAAGAAGTCTTGCATGAGACCTGAAGACCTGATCCTTTGGGTCTCATCAAGCATCAATATTTATCCCTATCACCAATGACACCTTTCAAAAGACTACTCTTTTTAGCCTATTTTTTATTTCTACCACTCGTAGTTTTTTCACAAACATGGGAGCCTAAACAGGCACCCTTAATGAGTGTCTTTGCGGATGATCTGGACCATGAAAATGTACTGCCCGAATATCCCCGCCCACAGATGGTGCGGGAAAAGTGGCTTAATTTAAACGGCCTTTGGCAGTTTCAGGGATTATGGAGCATCACGAGTGCATTCTATATCGCCGTACATTCACAGTTCCCAATGATTGGGCGGGCGATAGGGTGTTGTTGAATTTCGGCGCCGTGGATTATGAAGCAGAAGTCTTTATCAATGGAGAATATGTAGGTACGCACCAAGGGGGATACAACCCGTTTAGCTTTGATATTACATCCGAGTTATCCGGCAGTGGTGAGCAGCAGGTGACGGTTCGGGTCTTGATCCCACTGACCACGCGGGATTTCCACGCGGTAAACAGAGCTTGAACCCGGGCGGAATCATGTATACCCCGGCCACAGGAATCTGGCAAACAGTCTGGCTGGAACCGGTTCCCCAAACCAGTATTGATGACGTTAATATAACACCGGACATCGATAACTCGGAGGTCAAGCTTACAAGTAAATACTTCAGGGCCTTCTGGAGGATATTCGGTGCAGGCTGAGGTTAAGGATGGAGATATGGCTATACAGAGTGCCTCGGGAGAGCCTAACGCGGAACTCAGGATCCCTATCCCCAACCAAAAGCTTTGGTCGCCGGATAACCCGTTCCTCTATGATCTAGAGATTTCATTGATGCAAAATGGCACCACGGTAGATCAGGTATCCAGTTATTTTGGAATGCGAAAAATATCAGTTGAGGAGGAAGATGGCCAGAAAAAGCTGTTCCTGAACAATGAATTCCTGTTCCAGATGGGGCCTTTGGATCAGGGGTATTGGCCCGACGGGATTTATACCGCTACCACGGATGAAGCCCTGAAGTATGACCTGGAAGTCACCAAGCAGCTGGGATTCAACATGGTGCGAAAGCATCTAAAAGTTGAACCACAGCGATGGTACTACTGGGCCGATAAGCTGGGGCTGCTGGTGTGGCAGGATATGCCTTCTCCCAATTCATACACTCCGAACACTCCACCAGTTGAAACCGAGGCATTTGAAAGGGAATTGAAGCGAATGGTCAGAACCCACTGGAATTCTCCTTCAATTATAATGTGGGTTATTTTTAATGAAGGACAGGGACAGCATAAGACAGCAGAACTCGTACAGGAGGTTGAGCAGCTTGATTCATCGCGCCTAGTCTATGAGGCCAGCGGGTGGGATCATGTTGGGCAAGGAGATGTGCTGGACATCCACAGTTACCCTGCGCCCGCCAGTCCAGACACGGATACCCAGGCCAAGGCTGTTGGAGAATACGGCGGAATTGGGTATGGGATTGAAGGCCATTTGTGGCAGGACGGTTTTGGCTATGTGAAGGTCGACAGTGATCGGGAATACAACGAGCTTTATGACCGGTTTGCAAAACAGTTGACCGCTTTTAAAACTAATGATGGCCGAAGTGAGGCGGTCTATACTCAAACCACCGATGTAGAAACAGAGCTGAACGGCTTGATGACCTACGATCGCGCAGTAATAAAGGGAGATATGAGCGAGATTAAACAATCCAATATGGACGTTATTAGACGGAATCTGTATCTCAGTGAGCTTCTGCCTACATCTCAGGTGGAGGGAAGAACCTGGGCGTATACTTCGACCGGCCAGCTTCATCCGACTGGTATGCTCCAAATTTTGACACTAGTGAATGGCAAACAGGTCAGGGGGGATTTGGAACAGAGGAGACGCCCGGTACGGTCGTTCGCAGAGTCTGGAATACAAGTGACATCTGGATGAGACAGGAATTCACCCTCAAGAATCTTTTGGAAGAAAGCAGGAACAACCTGGTCCTGAATATTCATCATGATGAAGCTACCGAAGTTTATATCAATGGGGTAAAGGCAGCAGATCTTGAGGGATTCACAACAGATTACATCATGATCCCGATCAGTGATGTAGCGAAAGAGGCTATCAACACGAATGGAAGAAATGTAATTGCTGTACATTGCAACCAAACGGAGGGGGGACAGTACATAGATGCAGGTCTTTCAGTTATGAGTTATGGAAAACCAGTTGATCTGAACAAGGCCCTCCTCTTTTACACCCCCGATGCGAGATAAACTGTATCAAAATTACCCGAATCCCTTCGATCCTTCGATTCAGTCCACAGAGTTCTGCATCGATCTGAGGCAGGATAGCCATGTGGAATTTGCGATATATAACATACTGGGAAAGAAAGTGAGGACGCTCGTTGATCGTTACTTAGAAGCACAGTCGTGTTACAAGGCCGATTTTAAGGGGAGTAACTTGAGCAGCGGGATCTATTTTGCTCGACTTAAAACTGATCAGGGAATCCAGAGTGTTCCGTTGACAATTGTAAACTGATAAATAGCGAGTAAGGCAAGAAGAAGTTTTCTCATCTGTGTCTTGATGTGCTGAAGAGGTAGTTTGTTTTCTTACTTGTTAATTCATGGCAAAACTGCTAACTTTCGCCGCTTCAGATGCACTGGCATTTTATGCGGAATATGGTGCCAGAAGTTCTAAAAATTCTAACCATATCAACAATTTCAATTAAATGAATAAAGGAACCGTTGCACAAGTTATTGGGCCGGTTGTCGATGTCGACTTTGACCAGGGAGATATCCCACCGGTTCTAAACGCCCTGTATATTGATCGAGAAGATGGATCTAAACTATATCTTGAGGTAGCACAGCACCTCGGTGAAAATCGTGTACGCACCATTGCGATGGACAGCACCGATGGTTTGGTACGCGAGACGGAAGTTGTGAACACCGGTGCTCCTATCTCAATGCCTATCGGCGAAGATATCAAAGGTCGGCTTTTCAATCTGGTGGGTGAGCCTATCGACGGGCTTGAGCCGCCCAAAGGGGAAGAGCGGTATCCTATTCACCGCCCAGCTCCTAGTTTTGAAGACCTGGCCACTTCTACCGAGATGCTCGAAACGGGAATCAAGGTTATTGACCTTCTGTGCCCATATGCAAAGGGTGGAAAGACCGGCCTTTTCGGCGGTGCCGGTGTAGGTAAAACGGTTCTTATCCAGGAGCTTATTAACAACGTTGCCAAAGGGCACGGTGGACTTTCGGTATTTGCCGGAGTTGGTGAACGAACGCGGGAAGGTAATGACCTGATGCGGGAGATGCTCGAGGCCGGAATTATCGACTATGGAGAAGATTTTATGGAGTCGATGGAGGAAGGCAACTGGGAGCTCGAGAAAGTGGATATGGAGAAGCTTAAAGATTCCAAAGCCACCTTTATATTTGGACAGATGAACGAACCCCCTGGAGCTCGTGCCCGTGTAGCACTTTCCGGTCTGACGGTTGCCGAGTACTTCCGTGATGAAGTTTCCAGAGACATTCTCTTCTTTATTGATAATATTTTCCGGTTTACCCAGGCTGGTTCCGAGGTATCCGCACTGTTGGGACGTATGCCGTCTGCGGTTGGATATCAGCCGACACTGGCTACCGAAATGGGTGACCTTCAGGAACGTATTACATCAACCAAGAACGGATCGATTACTTCTGTACAGGCAGTCTACGTTCCGGCCGATGACTTGACAGACCCCGCCCCGGCAACGACGTTTGCACACCTCGATGCTACGACGGTATTGAGTCGAGCACTCACACAGATCGGTATTTACCCAGCTGTGGATCCGCTGGATTCTTCTTCCCGAATCCTCGATCCAAAGATTGTTGGAAAAGAGCATTATAACACGGCCCAGCGTGTAATCGAGATTCTGCAGAAATACAAAGACCTGCAGGACATTATTGCGATCCTGGGTATGGATGAACTTTCTGATGAAGATAAAACGACTGTAGCCCGTGCACGACGCGTGCAGCGTTTCCTCAGTCAGCCATTCTTTGTAGCTGAGCAGTTTACCGGCCAGCCTGGTAAATACATGAAGGTTGAAGACACGGTAAAAGGTTTCAAGAAGATTCTGGATGGTGAGCTCGATCACCTGCCGGAAAATGCGTTCCACCTCGTCGGTACTATTGAAGAGGCCGAAGAGAAAGGTGAGCGCCTGCTTGAAGAAGCGGAAGCGGCTGAGTAATAAAGAAAATTGAAGCCTCCAGGGCTCTCGAAATCCTGGAGGCTTGATTCTAACACACTTTATCCCAATGAATAATTTTGAAGCACAGATTTTAACGCCACAGGGGTCGCTCTTTGACGATCAGGTTACGGGTGTACAGGTGCCCGGCGCTATGGGCAGTTTCGAAATAAAGACATTGCACGCCAGCATTATCTCTACGCTCGAGATCGGACGTATTCTCGTCCGCCGGGCGGATGGAGAGGAGCTTTATTTTGCAGTTAGCGGAGGCTTCGTGGAAGTTCACGACAACAAGTTAACCCTGCTGGCTGAAGCAGCTGAACAGATCGCTGAGATTGATGTAGAGCGTGCCAAGGAGGCAAAGGAACGTGCGGTAGAGCGCCTCGAATCAGATGATTCTTCCATTGATAAAGAGCGGGCTCGCAAAGCGCTCGAACGCGCAGAAAACCGCATTAAACTTGCTGCAAACTTCTCGGTTTCAACGCAATAGTTATTAAATAGCGTTTTTAATTTAAGGAGTTTCTGGAAACAGGAGCTCCTTTTTTTGTTTGGGTACGTTCAAGGCTTCATTTCTAAAGTCAAGCAACTATTTAATGGCTTCTTTTTTTGAATAATTCAGTTGAATCAACCCTTGAATTAAATCTTGATAAGACTCAATTTGGACTTTTTCCCGATTGGTTTCCAGCATCAGTTTTCCATTTAAAACCAGCTTGCAAGGATTTCCCCGATACTCAAAATCTATAATGGTATTCCGGGCACACTGGTAGGGTTGGGTCACCTGTTTTACAAAAGTGATTTCATGGACCAGTTGTTGTCTCAGAGCTTTGAATAGTCGTTCTTCCATAGCCTTTTCCATATGTTTTGAAAAATCGATGACTCTCTCTCATTTTTAACGCTGAGTTAATACGTATTTTTTTGTACTACCTCTAGTATATTTTCATTAATCATCTGATGAGATGCTACAATATGAGGAAATCTTAATCTTAAATATGGGCCAGATATCAGATATAGCTATTAAAAACTGGATCAGTTTTCCATGAGAAAAGCATCAGGATAACTCACGCATATTTTTTACAAGCCTATAGTCAGTGAGGTAACACATCCATAGCAGTTCATTCCAGCCCATTTATAATATCTTTAAATATTGATACTGCTGGAAAATATTTCATTAGCAAAGGTACTTCGAGATTCTACCACCCGATGCGACCCTTCCTGCCATCCTTGATAGGCTGTTCTTCCGATGTTTCTGGATCGTAGAGGAGGGACTGGGTAAATCCCGGAGGAGCCTCAAATGCATCATAGCTCCAGTTTACTTCCGGATCATTTTTGGCTGAATTAATAAAAGTACCAACGATAGGCAGGGCAGATCGGGCCCCCTGACCAATGTATGTATTTTCAGGAAAACGAATTTTTCGGTCCTCTCCGCCGACCCATGCACCCATTACGATATGCGGCATCATAGCTACAAACCAGTTATCTGCAGCATCTTGCGTGGTGCCGGTTTTACCAGCCACATCTTGATTGACCTCGTAAACATTGCGAAGTCTCACCCCGGTTCCATGATAGTCCTCGCCGCCCCGGATAACTCCCCGCATCATGTCGATCATGATGTAGGCGGTCTCCTTGCTGATTACTTCCTGCGGATATTCTTCATGGTACTCTTCCAGCACGTTGCCTTCTTTGTCTTCAATTCGTGTAATGGCAATGGGATTTATATGCACTCCTTGGTTGGCGAACGTGGTGTAAGCACTCACCAGGTCCAGCAGCGAAACCTCGGCGGTACCAAGTGCGATGGAGGGGTAGGGCTTCACACCGCTCATATCGATGCCCATATTCTGGGCCATAGACTTAATTTTTTCAGCACCTGACTCGAGATCTGCGAGTTTATTGGTGTTGGGATGTCCTGAAATCTCTGGAAGCAAACGCACCGTTACGTTGTTAAGGCTGCGTGCCAGACCTTGGCGAAGGGGTACCATCTCCGGACCTGAAGGCAAACTGGGATCAGTGGGAGCCCACGTGCGCCCCGCACGATCGATAAATTTGCTGGGATATTTAGAGAATTTATGATATGGCCGGTATCCATTGTCGATAGCAACGGCATAGACAAAAGGCTTGAATGTAGAGCCGGCCTGTCGGGTTGACTGGTATACATGGTCATACTGCACGTTACCATAATCATAGCCTCCAACCCACGTTAATATTCGACCATTTTTGGGATTGATCGAAACAAAACTTGCTTGAAGCCTTGTATTAACCCTTTTTACAGAGTCCACAAAAGCGCTGTCAGCTAGTAGAGTATCAAATACAACTGATTCCTGGTCGGTGTTATAGTTTGAAAAAGCGTTTTTATAGCGGTCTGTTTCCCGGATATAATCCCGCAGGAACCCTGGGTATTTTTTCCAGTATCGATCCATATATTCGCCACCCGGAGAAGTCCATTCATCAACAAATTTGGATTGAACAGAGTCAAGCTTCTGTTTCAACGCCTGTTCGGCATGCTTTTGCAGTCGTGAGTCAATTGTGGTGTGAATCGTCAGGCCGTCCCTGTAAAGATCATACCCGTTTTCCTTGGTCCATTCCATGATTCTCTGGCGAACATACTCTCCAAAATAGCGGCTTTCGCGGCCGGATTTTGAAGGGGGGTGATAGTTCAGCGAGATCGGCTCTTCGGCAAGTTTGTTGTAGACCTCTTCGCTGATAAAGCCGCGCTTCTGCATCTGGGAGAGTACGACATTTTGCCGCTGTTTGGATCGCTCGGGGAACAACCGCGGGTTGTAGGCATACACGGCATTGACCGATCCCACAAGTGTTGCCGCTTCGGAAATGGTGAGATCAGCAGCAGGTTTACCATAATGGGTTTCGGCTGCTACTTCAATGCCCATGGCGCTGTTGCTGTACTCCACTGTGTTGAGGTACATCTCAATGATTTCGCGTTTGGTGTAGTTCTGCTCCAGCTGGATGGCAGTGATCATTTCGCGAAGCTTACGAATGACTGAGAATTCACGACCGATTTTTTTATAGAGATTTCGCGCCAGCTGCTGGGTCAACGTAGATCCCCCCTGTATTCGGCCCATCATTAGGTGGTAGGGGATAGCCAGCGTCCGAACCATATCAATACCCCAGTGGTCATAAAACCGGTGGTCTTCCACAGCCACAAGTGCATCTACAACGTTTGGTGAGATTTCATCTAATGTCACCCAGCGCCGGTTTTCGTAAAAAAATTTATCGAGCACCACTCCATCACGGCTTTTAACGAGAGAGGCGATCGCGGTGTCCGGATTTTCAAGCTGTTCAATGGAGGGCAGTCCCTGGAAAAGGAAGAAGGTGAAAGCTCCTCCACCCAAAAGCAGCAATAACATTGCAATGCCGGCCGCATGGATCAATTTTTGTCGTGCAGTATTATCCTGTTGTTCAGGATTCGATTGGCTGCCGCCGCTTTGATTGCGCTCTTCAATCTTTTTTCTTCGATATTCGGGATCGCTGAAATACCGATCCATCTCATCTCTGTTGTTAGAGTCACCCATATTTGTTTTCGGAGGTATAAAAGTTATTCAGTTGTCTGGATCCGCTGTCCCACACAACGATATTAATATCATTGTTATTGTAGAATGCCATCGTTCTATGTTTATAGAAAGTACCCAAATTTAAAAAGGTTCCGAAGTCAAATTCTTTTTTTCTCGGGAAATGATCGTGCCCACAGATGATTATATCGAAATCACCTTCATTCAAGGTTTTTTCAGCCCAACTGTTTAGCAACGTGATGTCTTCTTTAAACGAACCAAAGAAGCGATTAAGTCTGGAAAACCATTTCATCACCCAAAGTCCGGCAGCGGGAGGTAGCAGGGTTTGATAAACTTTAATAAAGGTTTCGTTCCGCAAGAGTTGATGCATTGGTGGACGGCGCAACCCATCGTTTTCCGTTAGCAGTCCGTCGCCGTGCAGCAGTAGTAATTTTTGCTCATCAGTGGCCAGGCTTTGATAATTGGGTTCAATCCTAAAGCCGATGCCTGGGAGATATGAACGTGTCCAGTTGTCGTGATTACCGGTTATGTACAGGGTGGGACCGAGTGCATCATTATATTCTTTAAAACGTTCGTTGACTTTTCTTCCCAAAGAGGGGACGTGCCCGGGATATTCCATCCAGAAGTCGAACAGATCACCCAAAATATAAATTTTGATTTCATGTTCCTGACAGAAATCAATCAGCTTGATCAAGTCATGTTCAAGTTGTCGGTTTTTTTTATCAGAAAATCCCCCGAGATGGACATCCGAAAGAAAAAGAGAGGGCTGGGGGAGTGGTTGCATTTGCCCGATGGATTACCGCTTTCTTTTGACAATAAATTGGATAAGATCCTTGAACGCTTTGCGGTCTTCGCTGGGAGGGAGAGTAGAAAGCTTTTCAATGGCATTTTCCGCATACTCCTCCATGATGGAGCGAGCATATCCTATTCCTCCTTTTTCATGTACAAAAGTGACAATGTCTTCAATTTCTTTATCTTTCTTTTTACGTTTTCGCATCAGGTAGCGAATGCGGGTTCGCTCAACAAAAGAGGCATTTTCCAGTGCCTTGATGAGGGGCAGCGTAACCTTCCGCTCCTTGATGTCGTTGCGACGTGGCTTGCCCACATCATCGATGCCGTAGTCAAACAGGTCATCTCGAATTTGAAACGCCGTGCCTACACACATACCGATATCGTGCATCTTCTGGTGGATTTCGGGATCGTCGCTGGTAGAGATGGCCCCACATTCACAACACGCAGCAATAAGACTCGCGGTTTTTTCCGAGATCACTTTGAAATAATATTCTTCCGTCATATTAAAGAGACTGGCCGCTTTAAACTGGCGCAGCTCTCCTTCACTCATACTCTTAACCGCTTTTGAGAGCACCTTTAGCAGCTTGAACTCATCATTGTCCAGGGCGATGAGCAGTCCTTTGGAAAGGAGGAAATCACCCAGCAGCACCCCTGCCTTGTTTCTCCATATTTTATTAATGCTCAGGAAACCGCGGCGCGTGTCTGCCTCATCGACAACATCATCATGAATTAGCGTGGCGGTGTGCAACAGTTCGATCATGGTTGCGGCTACATAACTTCGATCACTAACCTCTCCAAAAAGACGTGCCGACATGAACACCAAGGTAGGGCGGATTTCTTTGCCCTTTTGGCGCAGCAGGTATTGTACTATTTTATCAAGGAAGAAAACATCGGTTCGCAGCGCTTGTTTATAAAACGAGCGGAAATCTTTGAGCGGGCCAGACACAGGATCGGTAATCTCCGCCAGTGTTTTCCGGCCTCGTCGTTTAAACGATGTCGCTTGATCTAGTTGTGTTTCAATCATTTAAGAGTTTAAGTAGCTTAACAAATTCTTCACTTAAATTAGCTTGAAATTTAAAGAATATTAAGGTTTTATACTCTTCGCTTTGACGTACGGATGATAATAATTTTTGTACTACCTATTGGCAATATATTTTAATTAAAACTTAACGGTTACTAAACAACACTACGAAAGGTCATTATGTTGAACATAGACGTCTCAAAGGCCCGGTCATTCCTCTCAGATGAAGAATTTAACGGGGCATTGGAGAAAGCAAAGGAGAGTTTTGAACTGGTCAAGTCGGGCCAGGGAGAAGGGGCGGAGATGCTGGGTTGGCGCACCCTGTTGTCTGATCCCAATGATGCCGAGCTGGAGAAAATAGATTCTCTTGCCACCCAAATTCGTGCGGATGCCGATGTGTTTGTAGTCTGTGGAATTGGGGGTTCTTACCTTGGAGCTCGTGCAGTGATTGATGCTCTGTCACCATTCTTTGGCAATGATGGACCTGAGATTGTATATGCTGGTCATCACTTGAGCGGGAAATACGTAAATCAGCTTATCGATTATCTGGAGGAGCCTAATGATGATGGGGAGCCCAAAAGCGTTTATGTCAATGTGATCTCCAAATCCGGGAGTACGCTGGAGACAGCCCTTTCATTCCGCATCCTGCGGAGCTGGGTTCACGATCACTACGACAATCCCAGTGAGCGAATTATTTGCACCACCAGTGAAGAGGGTGGCGTATTGAACCCACTGGTTGATGAGTATGGGTATAGCAAATTTGTGATTCCCGATGGGGTGGGCGGTCGTTTTTCAGTGCTCACGCCTGTAGGCCTGTTGCCAATTGCAGTAGCTGGAATAGATATTAAAACTCTGTTTTACGAAGCGGTTTCGAAGTACGAGGAGATTGAAAAGGATCCCTCCGATGCGATAGAATATGCGGCTGCGCGCTATGCACTCTACAAAAGTGGAAAGGATATCGAAGTGATCGCCTCTTTTGAGCCCGAGCTACAGTACATCGGTCATTGGATGCAACAACTGCTTGCCGAAAGTGAAGCGAAAGATGGGGAGGGTATGTTTCCCACCATCTCCACGTTTTCAACCGATCTCCATTCCCTTGGCCAACTGATTCAGCAGGGCAAGCGTAACCTGGTTGAGACCTTCCTGATCGTTGAAAATGCCGAATCAACTAAACAGATCGAAAAGTCAGACAAAAACATCGATGGACTCGATTACCTGGCGGGCAAGAATTTCCACGATATCAACAGCACGGCGCTGGAGGGTACAATCCAGGCTCATACCGAAGGCGAAGTCCCGGTCATCAAGCTGATTATGGAAGAGCTTAATGCCCAGCATATCGGTGAGTTTATCTACCTGCTTGAAGTTGTAACAGCCATCTACTGTTACTGCCTGGGGGTAAATCCTTTCAACCAGCCCGGGGTGGAAGACTACAAAAGTGCCATGTACAAACTTCTGGGCAAATAAGTTACACGTTAAATGTTAATTGTTAAATGTTGAAGGTTTGGTGGCCTGTAACTTTCAACTTTTAACCTGTAACTCTACAGGCCAAGCAATTAATAAGTATATGGTAATCGTTTAATATTTCGGCACAGCCTTTTTAAAGAACAGAGATTTCATGGGTGATGAAGCGACATTCGGCAATAAAAAACTCAAGTTTATCGCCATTGCGGGAAACATCGGGGCGGGTAAGTCATCACTGACCCAACTGTTGGCCAGGCATTTTGACTGGGAGGCATTTTTCGAGACAGTTGACGACAACCCGTACCTTGCGGATTTTTATGATGACATGCGCCGGTGGAGTTTCAACCTGCAGATCTTTTTTCTTTCAAGCCGGTTTCGTCATCAAAACAAGATGATCGATCAGGGCGAAAATTTCGTTCAGGATCGTACCATTTATGAAGATGTCGAAATCTTTGCCAAGAACCTGCACAACATGGGGCTTATGAGTGACCGTGATTTTAAGAATTACGAGGCACTGTTCCACGAGATGACGCACTACCTGCGTCCACCGGATCTGTTGATTTATCTGCGCGCTCAGGTTCCGACGCTTGTCCGGCAAATTCAATCACGTGGGCGCGAGTACGAGAGCTCCATCCGGATCGAATATCTGGAACGGCTTAACCGTTTATATGAGGACTGGATTGCGGATTATTCCCATGAAAAGCTTATTATTGACACAGATGACATTGATTTTGTGAACGATCAGGAAGACCTGGGCAGGGTTATAGAGCTGGTCGAGCAGCGGATGTTTGGCCTGTTTAACTAATTGCAGTAGAACGCAATAATTTATAACTTTGGCAGCTATTGTGAATATGGCAAAACTTGAGTTTAAAATAGTTGAAATTCCGGAAGGCTCCAGCGAGCGTATGCTCGAGCTTGACCCTGAAGACCTGGAGTTGGGTGACTACCCTTTTCTGGGTGGCGTAATAGATCTGTCTTTTTATCGGACGATTCATTTTATTAGGGTCAATTTTCATATTGATTCTGATATCGAGCTGGTTTGCGATCGCTCGCTGGAGCCTTTTGAATACCCTGTTGAGGCAGACTATGAAGTCCTTTTCAAGGTGGATGTAAAGGAAGAGACTGAAAATGAGGAAGGCGCCGTACGCAGGTTCAACTTCAGCTCAAATACGCTGGATATTGAGGATGAAGTCCGAGATACGGTTATGCTTAATATCCCGATTAAGAAACTGCATCCTAAGTTTTTGGATGAAGACGGAAATCCCAAGCAGTTTGAGGTTAAGTCGTTTGGCGATGTCAATGACGAAGAAGATTCCGACTTAGCTGATCCACGCTGGGAAAAATTGAAGAAACTAAAAAATAATTAACGCAAAAATTTATAATTAAATGGCACATCCAAAGCGCAGAACATCCAAGTCGCGTAGAAATAAACGACGTTCCCACCATCGGGTTACCGAACCTACCCTTGCTGAATGCTCAAACTGCGGAGCCTACCACCGCTATCATCATGTCTGCCAGGAATGCGGCTACTACCGCGGGCGGCAGGTACTTAGTGTAAAGCAATAATTTCAGAACTAATTGTAATTACATGATTATAGCAGTAGATGCTGTAGGGGGAGACCATTACCCGGAAAGTCCAGTCCAGGGATCCATCCAGGCTGTTGAAGAAGATGACTCGTTGCGTGTAATTCTCCTTGGTCCTGAAGAGCTGGTCAATGAAGAGCTGAACAAGTATGAGTATGATAGAGAACGGATTTCGGTACAGGACGCCCCTGAAATTATCGGAATGGATGAATCACCGGCACAAGCCGTTAAAAGCAAGAAAAACTCCTCTATTACGGTAGGATTGGGCTTGCAGAGAGCGGGCAAGTGCAACGGATTTATCAGTGCTGGTAATACCGGGGCCCTGCTTGCAGCTTCTACATTTATTCTGGGCAAGCTCAAAGGGGTATCACGGCCTACTATAGCTGCCACTTTTCCCACTATAAAAGGATTTCGGCTCCTCGTTGATGCGGGAGCAAATCTTGAAATGCGGCCTGAAATGTATTACCAGTTTGCCCGAATGGGCGTGATCTATGCCCGTGAGGTAATGAAGATTGATGATCCCCAAATAGGTTTGATCAATGTGGGCGAAGAAAAAGAAAAGGGAACAGAGGATGTCAAGGAAGCCTATAATCTGTTGAGTCCTCTCCCCGAATTTATTGGTAACATTGAAGGAGGAGATATTTTTTCTGCCAAAGCAGATATTCTTCTTTGCGATGGTTTTGTTGGAAATGTGCTCCTCAAGTTTGGAGAATCAATTCCCGGTGCTGTCAAACAGATTATCGAAGCGGAGCTGAAAAAAGAAGCTCAACGTGGAAAACCGCAGGCCCCACCCACCAAATTAATACAATCCTCACTCTCTATGTTTAATCCCGAAAATGTGGGCGGTGTCCCTTTCCTTGGTGTCGACGGCGTCAGCATGGTAGGACACGGCGGTAGCTCGGCTCTGGCGGTTAAAAATATGATTTTCAATGCGGTCAAATGTGTTGAAAATAATATCAATGAAAAAATTATAGCATCTCTTAATAGTTAAAATATTTACATGGCTGAACTAAAGCGTTCGAAGATAACTGCGGTGGGGCATTTCCTGCCGGAGAAGCGACTGACCAACCACGATCTTGAGCAGATGGTGGATACTGATGATGAGTGGATTAAAACAAGAACAGGCATTGAAGAACGGCGCATACTGGAAGATGAGGATAAAGCTTCAGCCTATATGGCTGCGGAAGCTGCCAAGGAAGTACTGGATCAACGGGGTATCTCTGCCGAGGAAATTGATGTCATTATCGTAGCTACGGTAACACCCGACTACCTCTTTCCCGCCACTGCCTGTTTGGTTCAGAATTATATTGGTGCAGCAAATGCTTTCGGCTACGATCTGTCTGCTGCGTGTTCAGGATTCCTTTTTGCTTTGACAACTGGGTCGAGCCTGATTGAAGCAGGTACGGCCGAGAAGGTACTCGTAATCGGTTCCGACAAGATGAGTTCGATTGTTGACTACACCGATCGTTCCACATGCATCCTTTTTGGTGACGGCGCCGGGGCGGTTCTGTTGGAACCTTCCGATGACGGGACCGGTATCATTGATTCCATTCAACACAGTGAAGGTGACACCAACTGTGCACTGTATCAGCCTGCAGGTGGCAGTCTTAATCCCGCTTCAGAAGACACCGTGGCTCAACGTCAACATTTTATTAAGCAGGACGGGCGCACGGTCTTTAAAAAAGCGACTGAAGGCATGGCGGATGTTTCGCTAGAAATTATGGAAAAGAACAATCTCAGCGCAGATGATGTTGCCTGGCTGGTTCCACACCAGGCAAACAAACGTATTATTGATGCCACGGCCAACCGTATGGGACTGAGCAGTGAGAAAGTGATGATCAATATTGACAAATACGGAAATACTACTGCAGCAACAATCCCCCTGTGCCTGTATGATTGGAAAGATGAACTCGATCACGGTGATAACCTTGTGTTGGCTGCTTTTGGAGGGGGATACACATGGGGCGCCATCTATCTTAAATGGGGACTATAGAGCATGAGTAAAGCGTATTTATTTCCTGGACAAGGCTCACAATTTGTTGGAATGGGTGAAGATCATTACAGTTCCAACACCAAGTTTGCCGGTCTAGCTGACAGTGCAAATGAGGTTTTAGGCATTGATCTGAAGTCAATCATGTTTGAAGGGCCCGAGGAGAAATTGAAACAGACCGAGTATACGCAACCCGCTATTTTCTTGCACTCGGTAGGCCTCTACAAAACGCTCGATGCCACCCCTGATATGGTGGCGGGTCACAGCCTGGGTGAATTCTCAGCACTGGTTGCCTGTGAAGCAGTATCATTTGAAGATGCCCTCAGAATTGTACGAAAAAGGGGACAGCTTATGCAGCACGCCGGCGAAGAGAATCCGGGAACAATGGCTGCGGTCATCGGTATGGAGGATGAAGCGGTTGAAGCAGTTTGCGAAGAGGCCAGCGAAGAACTGGGCAAGGAGGTCATCGCCGCCAATTATAACTGCCCGGGACAGCTGGTAATCTCCGGGGGTGTGGACGCTGTAGAACGAGCCGTAGAACTAGCCAAAGAAAAAGGATGTCGCCTTGCAAAAGTACTTCCTGTAAGCGGTGCCTTTCACTCCTCCTTGATGCAGCCTGCTTACGATGGATTGGAGCAGGAACTGGAAGAACTTGAGGTTACTGCACCTATTTGTCCTATTTACAGTAACTACACAGCGCGGCCGACAACAGATCCGGAAGATATTCGGTCAAACCTGTTGAATCAGCTGCTAAACCCGGTCCGCTGGACACAGACCCTGGAGAATATGCATGAGGATGGGGCTGATCAGTTTATTGAGGTAGGGCCCGGTAAAGTTCTGCAGGGACTTGTCAAACGAACACTCATGGACGTATCAATAGAAGGGTATCAATAATATTAAAATAACAAGTAACAAAGATCAGATTTGGATTTCTTTAAAATTTGATGCTTGTTAATTGTGGTCTTTAAAAAGTATTGAACGGGAAATTTAGCATGAGTTTAACACTTACAGATAAAACTGCACTGGTAACCGGTGGAAGTCGAGGTATAGGCCGATCTATTGCGCTTACTCTCGCTGAATATGGTGCCGATGTTGTCATCACTTATTCCAGCTCAGCTGATGCTGCCAATGAAGTGAAGAAAGAAATTGAAGCAGCTGGATCCAGGGCAAAAGCGTTGCAAGCTGATGCCGTAAGTCTCAAAAAGGCTGAAGAGGTCATTAACGGAATTGTTGAGGACTGGGGTAAACTTGATATCCTTGTTAACAATGCCGGTATCACCAAAGATAACCTGATACTGCGCATGAGCGAGGAGCAGTGGGACCAGGTGATTGACGTGAATTTGAAAAGCGTGTTCAACTACAGCAAGGCCGCAGCCAAACCGATGATGCGCAATCGGGGAGGTTCTATCATTAACATCAGTTCCGTTGTTGGGCTTGCGGGGAATGCTGGGCAAAGTAATTATGCTGCTTCCAAAGCGGGAATCGTCGGGTTCACCAAATCATATGCCAAGGAGCTGGCCTCCAGGAATATTCGCGCAAATGTAGTTGCACCTGGTTATATCCTGACGGAGATGACCGATGAACTGAGTGATGACCTGCTGGAGAAAATCAAGGAAGATACACCCCTTGGAAGGGCTGGAGACGCCGAAGAAGTGGCCTCCGCCGTTGCCTTTCTGGCTTCTGATCTGAGTTCTTACATAACTGGTGATGTCCTCCGCGTGGATGGCGGTATGGCGATGTAGATAAGTGTATTTTTTGGAAGAGAAATTGTATTTTATTCGATCTTTATAGATCCCATTTAGTTTAAACTTTAATCGAAGCAAAAAATAAAATCGTTATGTCTCAAGACGTTGAAGCAAAAGTTAAATCTATAATTGTTGATAAACTAGGTGTAGATGAGTCGGAAGTAGCTGCTGAAGCCAACTTCACTAATGATCTGGGAGCTGACTCTCTTGATACCGTTGAGCTTATCATGGAATTCGAAAAAGAATTCGATATCAGCATTCCTGATGAAGATGCGGAAAATATCGCTACGGTAGGAGATGCCGTTGAGTATCTGCAAGGAAAAGTTTCCTAATATTTCACTCCATTCCATATTCACATGTCTGATCGTAGGGTAGTCATAACGGGAATAGGCGCTATTACACCGATTGGCAATACCGCTCCTGATTTTTGGAACGGGTTGGTCTCAGGTAAAAGTGGCGCACGACCCATCGACCATTTCGATACAGAGGAGTTTCCCACCAAGTTTGCCGCCCAAATTGATGGATACGAGGAGGAAGACTACTTCGATCGCAAAGAGGTACGGCGTCTGGACCGCGTGTGTCAATATGCGCTTATAGCCGCCGACGAAGCGATTGAGGACAGTAAGCTCAAACTCGAGGAAGTCGATAAAAACAGGTTCGCGGTAATCGTAGGTACCGGCATTGGTGGCATGGTTACCTTTTACGAGCAGTCTATTGAATATTACAAGCATGGGCCGAGGGGAGTATCTCCATTCTTTATCCCCAAGTTGATACCTGATATGGTGGCCGGACAAATCTCGATTAAATATGGTTTGAAAGGAGCCAATTACTGCGCCGTGTCGGCATGCGCCACCGGTTCGCATAATATTGGACTTGCCTACGACACCATAAAAAACGGGCAGGCCGATTTAGCTGTATCAGGCGGGGCAGAAGCTCCTGTATCGCAGATCGGGGTAGCTGGTTTTAACTCGATGAGAGCGATGTCAACACGCAACGATTCGCCCGAAACAGCCTCCCGTCCGTTCGACAAAAACCGTGACGGGTTTGTGCTGGGAGAGGGGGCCGGCATTGTCATTCTCGAAGAGTATGAACATGCCAAAGCCCGCAATGCGCGTATTTACGGTGAAATTGTGGGATACGGTTTCTCGGCCGATGCTTACCATATGACAGCTCCTGATCCAAATGGTGAGGGCGTCATACTGGCGCTTACCAAAGCGCTGGATTCAGCGGGAATAGACCGTGAGGATATAGATCATATCAATATGCATGGCACCTCAACACCGCTTGGGGATGTGGCAGAGACCAACTCAATTAAAAAGGTTTTTGGGGATCATGCGTATAAAATAAATCTGAACTCCACAAAGTCTATGACCGGTCATGCACTTGGAGCGGCGGGTGCCATGGAAGCAGTTGCAACGCTGCTTGCTACCTATCATGATATCGTTCCACCAACAATTAACTATGAGACGCCTGACCCCGAGTGCGATCTTAATTACACGGTTAATGAAGCTGAAACACGGGAAATTCGGTATGCCCTCAATAACGCATTTGGGTTTGGCGGACATAATACAACGCTGGTATTCAAGAAATTTGAAGAATAGCTTTTAATGTTCAAAAAACTCAGGTCATATTTCACTAAGACCCATACCACCGGTGAAGTTGCCTCTGAACACGAAACAAGGTTAGAAAACCTGAAACAGATCATCAAGGCAGATATTGATGATCCCCATCTTTTCGTGAGGGCACTGAGGCACCGTTCTGTCTTGGCAGATGAAAGTTATTCGCCTTCCGATTCCTATGAGCGTCTCGAATTCCTTGGAGATGCTGTTCTCGATCTCATCATCACAGAAATTATATACCAGAAATTCCCTCAAAAAAATGAAGGTTTTCTGACCAAGCTCCGTGCTAAACTTGTAAAAGGGGATGCCCTCGCCACTTATGCACGAAAACTAAACCTGAGTGACCTGCTGGTTCTGGGTGAACGAGCCCAGGGGCAAGGTATTGAATTTTCCAAGAGCATCCTGGCCGATGTATTTGAAGCATTAGTTGGGGCGCTGTATATGGACCAGGGGTATAATCCCACCTTCGATTTTGTAGGACGTGTTATCCAGGAAAATGTCGATTTTGACAAGGTGATTACTACACTGGATAATCACAAAAGTATTCTCCTGGAGTATGCTCAGGCACATAAACTCGATATACCGGAATATGAGGTGGTTGCGGAGGAAGGACCGGGGCACGATAAAACGTTTGAAATAAGAGTGATTGTTGACAATAAGGAGTTTGGCAAGGGCAAGGGTAAAAGTAAAAAAGAAGCGGAACAACTCGCTGCCAAAGAAGCACTACAAGAACTGACCAAAGAGTGACCTTTCTCAACCTTCCTGGGAATAAGTTTTCTTAATTTTTTCTAATATACTTGTAACTGTTTGAGGCACAGTGTAAAATAGTGATTCGGTTATTACAAGACTTTCAGCATTTTAAGATTACCAAAACGTTACTGTTAGATTAGAATTCTCACATTTGTTTTTTCTTTTGTTGACAAATGTTATAATTAAATGAAAGAATTATAGTAACTTACAGATAAGTTGGAGTGTAAGACTACTGATTAAACTAGTAGTCTAATATTTTTTAAAGAATCAATTGGGGTGATGCTATGATGGGAAGTACTGAACGTGTTAAACCCAGTAATCTAAAAAACGAAGAGAAAAAACGAGAGATACCTAAAAACCCGGCTTTTCTTACTGACTCTCCTGAGATGGAAAAGCTGTTGCAAAAGGTTGACAAGTTTGCAATGTCTCAAGCTCCGGTTTTGATAACTGGAGAAAGCGGAGTAGGAAAAGAAGTCATCGCTCGTCGCATCCACAAACAAAGTCAGCGAAGTAGCGACCCTTTTGTGCCAATTAATAGTGGCGCCATTCCCGGTGAATTGATTGAAAGTGAACTATTTGGTCATGAAAAAGGGGCCTTCACCGGTGCTACCTCTACTAAAGAAGGCTGTTTTGAACAAGCTCACAACGGCACTCTTTTCCTGGATGAAATAGGGGATATGCCCAATTCCCTGCAGGTCAAAGTATTAAGGGCTGTGGAGCTGAATTCATTTCGGAGAGTAGGTGGAAAGCATGAAATTTCTGTTGACGTCCGCATTGTTTCAGCTACAAATAAGATCTTGATGGAAAAGGTTGAAGATAAAAGTTTCCGTGAAGATCTGTATCACCGCATTAATGTTTTAGAGCTTTATATCCCACCTTTACGCCGTCGTGTTGACGATATCCCGTTGTTGTTAAACCATTTCCTGAAAGAGTTTAAGGAAAAGTATGGGTACCCGGAGGTGCAGTTCACCGATGAGTGTATTGAGGTATTAAAAAATTATATGTGGCCCGGCAATGTAAGAGAGTTAAAAAATATCGTTGAGCGTTGCGTTATTCTTAGTCCTTCTGAAGAGATCGATCCCTCTATTCTGCCCGATCGTTTTTTCAAAAATACCGATTCATTGAAAGAGAAAGACGATGACATGTTTTTACAAGTCCCGATGGGATCCACCCTGCAGGAAGTGGAACGAGCGGTGATATTGCAAACCCTTGCAAAAGTCAATAACAACAAGACAGAGGCAGCCCGCATACTTGGCCTCACCAGGAAGACGTTAAGTAGCAAAATTTAATAGAGAGGAGCAGGCGAAGTGGCTTTTGGGGTTCCAGAGCACTTTTTCAAGCTTTTTGTAACTATTGATCGGTTTGCTGTAGCGGGATGCCACGGCAAACTTATCTCTCATTCCCAGTTCTTTAAGTTCATTGCATCACCCTATCAATCGAACTCGATCTCTCAGAGAAGTTATTATTCTTGGAACTACCGACTGCTGCGACCAGTTAGACACCTGTAATGCTCTTCTTGTCTCAGAGAAGAAGCCGACAGTCAATCTTCTAACCTGCCAGTATGCTGTTCAGCCTCAGTGATATTGCTACAGAAGTCGCTGATCCCTCGAAAAGACAATCGGACATACATTATACGGTATATCTTGTGATAGGAGGGATAATTAATTTCATAAAAAAGGTCCGGATGTGATCACCCGGACCTTTTTAGATTATCATTATTTCTTGATGAGTAGTAATTACCAGGCAAGAGCTGACGGAATGCGCCAACGCCCGTTGCCTGATATATCGAACTCCTTCCTTCTTATCGCTATTCATCCGACTTGGCAGGTACACGATCGAAATACTGCTGAATCAAGTCATCATAGGTACTTACAGCCTCGTCAAATTTGTTCAGCTTTTCGAGTATACTTGCTTTTTTGTAGATGGCAGTAGCGACTTCCTCTTTCTTCACGCTAAGATCTGTACTTGCGTACTTTATGATTTCATCATATGCGTTAATAGCTTCTTCAAATCGTCCTAACTCTGTAAGCAGGTTAGCACGTTTGAGCAGAGCCTCTTTCAAGTACTCTGAATAGTACGTAATCTTGTTTTCGTCTCCCTTGACTGATTTTTTTGCTTGAAGAATCGTCTCCATACGTTTACCTGTTGTGTTTTCTTCTTTTTGGCTGGGTTTAGTGTTACTCTCCATATTAGCAGTTGGAGCGTTGGCTTCTTGCGGCTCTTCTCCGGCTTCTACCGATTCAGACTTGGACACTTCGGGTGTATGCTCCTCTGAGGCTCCATTCAATTGTTTGGAAGCGGGTTCTTCTCGTGAAGGTTCTTCCGCTTTCACCTCGTCCGGGGTATTTTCCTCTTGATCATCCAATTCTATTTCTTCTGAGAATGAATCTTTCTGATCATCCCCGGGACCATTGAAAGCTTCCTGGGTAACCCGATCTTCGTTCAAGGTGGGGGGGGCTTCCGGCTTATCCTTTTCAATCTCTTTTTCTACTGAAATAGCATGGTTCAGTTCGCCATTGGTATAGTTGGAATTGAAGTGTGATTTGCCATTTCCAGCTGAGTTCAGAAACTCGTCACCATATTTATGATCTGAATTTCCATCCATCAGTTCCAGGAGGAACTCCTCATGGGGAGTTGCCGGTTTTTTAAACCAGCCGGCAATGTCATCTTCATATTCGAAAGAATCAGCATCATTGCTATTCTCTTTTTCACCGTTGCTTTCTTCATTTTCCATTCCTGCAATGGCAAACACTTCCTGTTCGATCTCCTGCTCCTCCTCTTCCTCGTCATATTCATCTGAGAGATCGGTTTCTGTTTCATCAATACTCGTTTCCACCTGGGTATCAATGATTTCCAACTCATCATTAAGTTGAACTTCTATCTCTTCGATTTCGTCGATCTCCTGCTCAGTATTGGCGGGGGAGGGGGATGCTGTATTCCAATCTGCATATCTTGACAATGCGATGAAGGTATCTGTAACAAGCTGTACAAAAGTACTGGATTTTTCTTCTCCCATCACCTTGCGGAACAGGGAATGTATCTTTTCACTGGGTAATTTGTGTACTTCACTATCCAGTTCGAAGATCCTGCCGTAGGCTTCTCTCATCCTTGCCGCCATGATGGCTCGTGACTGTTCTGCTGACTCAACGAATTTTGAGTAGTATTTAAGAACCGGCTTGTCATCTTCATCAATAAACCCAAGCTTTTTAAACAGAATCACATAATGTATGGAATTGGGTTTTGTGATATCTAATCCCTCTAAAAAACTCTGATTGAAAGAATCGGGTACCCCTTGGTCTCTGATTTTTATCAGCGCCTGCTCCAATGTATTGGATTTAGTAACGAACGTTTCGAAGATATTCATATTAAGCCTCTTGTATTTTATTTGTTGTATTACCCCCAGGTTATTTACCACTCCTGTTATTACTAGCCTTATATTGTAGAATCTATAACCTGAGAAATAACCATCTGTTTGTCTGTTGTATTTAAATCTATGACCAGATCTTCTATTTTCACATTTGTTTTTTTTAATAATATCTGGTGCTTGCTGGCAAGTTTTTTAATGCTGTTTATCTCCTCCATTGGCAAATTCACATCGGGAAAAAAAATGGTATCAACTTGGTATTGCTGGCAAATGGAGGGGAGTTTTTGATACCCACCCAGCACTTCATATCCATTGATAAAAGTGCCCTCTAATTTGGTATTATCATCCAAAAAGCCGACCGGTTTGTACATTTGTTGATACTCGGCCAACAGGTGTTGCAGCAGCAAGGCTCCATGCTCATTGGCTCCATAGATGAGGACCTCTCGCTTTCCATATTCATGCCGTTTAAAGAGATAACGCAGTGCGTGATAAGAGATCCTTAGTCCCAGCACCAGGGTCAGGAGCAGGTAAAAGTTCAGGATCATAAAAGGAATACTCAGCAGATCATTGGATGCGGTCATCAGCGGCAAGGCAATAGTCGTAGCGAGCACGGCATAAAATACATTTCTCGATATATACAGCACGTCGCCCCAGCCCATCTGGTGTAAATTCTCTTTATAGAGTCCACTCAGCCAAAATACACTCAACTGGATGATACAGGCCGCAAGAAGCAAGTTGCTGAATTCCGAAGCGGTAATGGCCTGTGGGCCTATCATATCCAACAGGTAAAACGGGAGGCTGTAGGAGGCCGTAATAAAAAGCAGGTCCAACAGGCTAAGGAAAACGACTTTGTTCAGGATAAATCGTTCATAAAGCGGTAAAAATATTCCATTACGGAATACATCAATTTCACGATACCGAAGTTTTTTGATACTCCAGATAAATATGATCACATATATTACAAGTAATATAAATGATTCTTCCAACGAGTTGACGCGTGATATCAACAGGGCACTAAATGCAAAAAGAGCCGAAACAATGTAAAGCAAAATGACGGTATTTCGATGCGTTATGCCGCGTGAAAGGATCTGGTGATGGATATGCGCCTTATCCGCCTTGAACATGCTGGTAAGCTTTTGAGTGATACCTGGCTTGCTACTACCTCCTATATATCCACCCAGGAACCGTCTCAGCATGGAGATCAGCGTGTCACTAATGGGCAGTCCCAATACCAAAATGGGGAAGAGGATGGAAAATTGAGTTGTCGTTTTGGCTGAACTCAGTATAGAAAGCAGGGCCAGTGCGAACCCGATCAGCAAGCTGCCCGAATCACCCAGAAAAATACGAGCCGGTTTAAAGTTATATTTCAGAAAACCGATCGTGCTACCGGCAAGCATCAGGGCGAAAAGAGCTATCCAAGTCAATTCAGCCATGGCGGCAACTATAAATATGGCGAAGCTTGCAATGGCCCCTACACCTGCGGCCAGGCCGTCGAGCCCGTCAATTAAGTTAAACGCGTTGGTAATCCCGATGATCCATAAAATAGTCAGGGGGTAGTCTATGAGTTCCACATTGAATGGCATGCCCAGCGGATTCATGATGGTTGAAATCTGGAATCCGGCAAAGTAGATGATACTTGCGATCACAAACTGTACACCAAATTTGATACCTACACTTAGTGGAGTGATGTCATCCCAGATTCCCAGGCCGAGGAGCATTATCAGGCTTATTACCACGGCGACAGTTCGGCCGGGATACTGAAAAATTCCGGTAAACCACTCGGGAAAAATTAAATTCAACAGGAAAAATGTAAGACCGATGCTAAAAAAAATGACCACTCCCCCCAAACGCGGTTTAGCTTCGGTATGTACTTTACGCTGTTTGGGCTGGTCAACGGCACCAACGGTATAAGCCAGCTTTATAATCCATGGCGTAAGCACAACTGCACCTATGGCTGGCAGCAGAAATGCAAGGCAATATCTCAAGATGATGTCAGCCATGGCGAGTCCATCAGATTACGACAAAAAAATTTTCCTATTACGAAATGGAATCTTGAATTCAAACTCTACTTTTTGCAAATCCTGGTCAGTCATTTCAGAGCTCCCGACCAGTTCCTTTAGCAGCATTTGTTCAGCCCGGAGGAAACTCTTGTTGTATTCCATGGTGGTATTGCCATTGGAGTAGGGGGATTTCCAGTCGATGGAAAAGGGGAGCTGATCTGCAGTAATCACAGAACCACCGGATACTGCCGTTGCCGCATGTTCAATCGTATTTTTTAGCTGCCTTATGTTGCCGGGCCAGTGATATGAGATGCACTTGTATACGGCCCGGGGTGAGATGGCATGAACAGGCTTGTCGTTTTCTACTGCATGATCGATCAGGAACTGATCAATCAGCAGCGTGATATCTTCACACCGCTCCCGCAGTGGTGGAATATGTATAATAGTGGGATTGAGCTGCTTCACCAGCTCATCCCAGTAAGGCTTATCAGCAAGATCGGTGTACGAGTCTTGCTGAATTGAAATAATAAGCCTGGAATTGCTTATTTCCTCTGCGTGCTGCGCCATTTTTTGGGCGTTGTGCACGAGTCTAACCAGTATCCTTCTATTTAGCTGGCTTAATTCTGAGAACGAATTAAAGAATAGCGTCCCTCCTGAAAGGAAGTCCAAACCAAAGTCCTCGCTGCTTTGGTAGGTATCTTCCTCAAGCGTTCTCTCTAGCTCTCTCATCTTCTCTTGGATAGTCTCTTCAAGTGTATTACAGAATAGATTACCGAACGGTCCATCGGAAAAAGAACTCAATGAATGTATTAGTTTTGCTGTGCGATGTTTGCCCGTTCCTTGCTCTCCCACTAGAATGATATTTTTATCCGTCGGCGCTATATCCACAATTTGTTTATACAGATCGTGCATAATTTCACTGTAGAAATTGACGGTCTCTATTTGAGCGCCATTTTTAGGCAGATCAAGATTTATCGGTTTGTCAGATAGTGTTTTCATTAAATAGCTCTCACGATTTAATTTAATACCGTAGGTTGTGTTTGTTCGTTGAGGCCTAGCCGGTAATAGAGCCCACTCTCCGAAATAGTATTCTCCTTCACTGAATGTATTAGATTAAAAACAAGTGCCATATCACTAATTGGGTTACTTAGTGTGCTCAGTGAAAGTCTACTGTGTGTTTAGCATATGATGATATTAGTATTTGGTTTTGCCGTTATTACGACAATCCGTTTATAGTGGTATCAATAAGCGTGCCAGTTGAGAATGCAATATTGAAAATATACTTCTGTGGACGTGAGAAGCCGATAATTTATAAATAGGCTTATTAAACTACTGGTTGGGTGAAAAGATAGAGTGAGTAAATTTTACGCAACAGACTGAGTAAAAATTACTCGATCGCAACAAGTGGGATCCTCATAAACAGATATGCGCTCATACTTACTTATGGAGGGGAAACTTATTGCCTGACACAAGTATAAGGGGCTTTGACGACAGGAGGCTTTAATTTTCATAAAATTTATTAAACGGTTTTGATGTAGAATCCCACTAAATGAAAATGATTTATCGAATTGGCATAACTATTGTATTCTTTATAAACGTTTGGGATTGATTTGTAATATCATCTAGACGCTGTTATTGAAGGAAGAAACAAATAAAAAAAAGTATAGTATTGAGCAGTAGATAGTATGAATAATAAGACAAGTCTATTGTTATTGGGCAACCAGGTAAAATTATTTATAAAATGAGAGACAGGACGATTTATATTGCTGGTCATAACGGGATGGTCGGCTCCACTGTGATGGAGACCTTCCGCCAAAGTGGATATCTGAATCTTGTTACCAGATCCAGCTCTGAACTGGATCTTAGGAAGCAAGCCGATGTATTTGATTTTATGACGAGGGAACAACCTGAGGTCGTAATACTTGCTGCAGCCAGGGTGGGCGGCATACTTGCCAACGATAGCTATCCCTACCAGTTTATATATGATAACCTGGCAATTCAAAATAATGTAATAGAGGCTGCAAGCAGGAACGATGTAGAAAAGCTCATTTTCCTGGGTAGTTCCTGTATTTATCCCAAACACGCATCGCAACCACTAAGGGAAGAGTATCTTTTGACAGGCAGCCTTGAACCGACCAACCAGTGGTATGCCATAGCTAAAATTGCCGGTATTAAATTATGCGAGGCACTTCGAAAGCAGTACAACAAAAGATTTATGGCCCTGATGCCTACAAATTTGTATGGGCCCCGCGACAATTTTGACCTCGAGACTTCGCATGTAGTGCCCGCGTTGATTAGAAAATTTCATGAAGCCAAGGAAAGTGGAGATCAACCGGTAACCCTTTGGGGTACGGGCAGTCCCATGAGAGAATTTTTGCATGTTCAAGACTTGGCGGAGGCGGTCCTTTTCGCAGTTGAAAACGATCTGGAAGAGAGCATGTATAATATAGGAACGGGTATGGATCTGTCGATAAGAGAGCTTGCACAATTGATCCAGAGCATAGTTGGTCATCGGGGAGAGATCATTTGGGATACCAGCAAACCCGACGGTACGCCGCGAAAGCTGTTGGATGTTTCAAAAATACATGACGCGGGATGGCACCACTCGATTGAGTTGGAGAAAGGGTTGGAAGATACCTACAGCTGGTATCTTGAACATCTTAATGAATTGAAAGAAGTAAAGATATAAGTCGTAACTAGTAGGTTATTAATTTCAAAAGTTAGAGAGGTTAGTTTTGGGAGAGAAAAAAAATAAAGTTGCATTAATTACCGGGGTTACCGGACAAGATGGTTCGTATTTGGCAGAATTTCTGCTCCGTAAAGGGTACGAAGTTCACGGTATTAAACGGCGTTCCAGTTCATTCAATACCGGTCGAATCGATCATATCTACCATGATCCCCATACGAAGGGGCTACCATTTCATCTTCATTACGGGGATTTAACCGACTCAACCAATCTGATACGCATAATCCAGGATATCCAACCTGAGGAGGTATATAATCTCGGTGCACAAAGTCATGTTCAGGTCTCATTTGAGGCTCCCGAATACACTGCCAACACCGATGCGCTGGGCGTTTTGCGGCTGCTGGAAGCCATCCGAATTTTAGGTCTTACCGAGAAAACAAAATTTTACCAGGCCTCAACGAGCGAGTTGTATGGAAAGGTTCAGGAAGTGCCACAAACTGAAAAAACTCCCTTTTATCCACGCTCACCTTATGCGGCCGCCAAACTATATGCCTATTGGATTCTTGTGAACTACCGTGAGGCTTACAACATGTTTGCGGTAAATGGAATTTTGTTTAACCATGAATCGCCCGTTAGAGGCGAAACATTTGTAACCCGGAAAATTACAAGGGCAGCAGTTCGTATAGCGGAAGGTCTTCAGGAAAAAATATTTTTGGGGAACCTGGAAGCCAAGAGAGACTGGGGCCACGCCAAAGATTACGTCGAAGGCATGTACCTGATGCTGCAACAAGATGAGCCGGATGATTATGTCCTGGCCACGGGAGAAACGCATAGTGTTAGGGAGTTCTGTATCCGTGCTTTTAACCATGCCGGAATTGAGCTCCAATGGATTGGTGAAGGAATTGATGAAAAGGGGATAAATGCTGAAACGGGAGATACGGTAATCGAAATCGATCCCCGCTATTTCCGTCCCACAGAAGTAGATTTATTAATCGGGGACGCTACTAAGGCGCGTGAAAAACTGGGTTGGAAGCCTAAGTATTCATTTGATGGACTTATCGAAGAGATGATTCAAGAAGATCGAGAAAAAATTAACTTAATAGTAAATAGTGATAACAATGAAGAATATGCAAAGATTGCAAAATTCATCAAATAATATTGACGTCAAAGAGCTGGATGGCCGGACTGGCCTCAAGGATGATTTCATTGAACGTATTCAATCCAGAAAAGCTAAAGTAGGCATTATTGGATTGGGATACGTTGGACTTCCCCTTTTGTGGACGTTCCATGAAGAGGGTTTCCCTGTGATAGGTTTTGATATTGATCCTGCTAAAATTGAGGCTATTAATAGCGGCAAGCCCTATATAAAACACCTTGGTTACGAAATGATGGGAAAGTTGGCCGGTTCTGAAAAATGCTCGGCCACTGTTGACTTTTCTGGTCTTTCTGAGATGGATGCCATCCTGATGTGCGTGCCCACTCCCTTGAACGACCACCGGGAACCGGATATGCAATATGTGGAAGACACCACCAGGACCATAGCAAAACATCTTCGAAAGGGACAGCTCGTCATTTTGGAATCCACCACATATCCCGGAACGACGGAGGATCTGATCGTTCCGATTCTCGAAGAGGGCTCAGGCCTTAGAGCTACTGATGATTTTTTTGTGGCCTATAGCCCCGAGCGCGAAGATCCCGGCAACCCGAACTTTAATACCTCAAAAATTCCCAAAGTAGTGGGCGCACTGGGATCAGAAGCGTTGGAAATTGCAACATCGCTTTATGACACGGTTGTGGTAGAAACGGTGCCGGTATCCAACAACAAAACTGCTGAGGCTGTCAAGCTTACCGAAAATATTTTTCGATCGGTGAATATAGCACTTGTAAATGAGTTGAAGGTGGTATTTCAAGAGATGGGGATTGATGTTCATGAAGTGCTTGATGCTGCCGCGACAAAGCCCTTCGGATTTATGAAGTTTACCCCTGGTCCAGGTTTGGGAGGACATTGTATTCCGATTGATCCCTTTTATCTGACCTGGAAAGCCCGGGAGTATGAACAACACACCAGGTTTATTGAACTGGCAGGTGAAATTAATACAAGCATGCCCCGATATGTGATTGAGCGGACTGTTAAAGCCCTCAATGCACATAGAAAAGCGATGAATGGCAGTAATATTTTAGTCATCGGGTTGGCTTACAAACCAGATGTGGATGACCTGCGAGAGTCCCCCACCTTCAAGCTGATGGATCTTCTCAAAGAGTACGGTGCTAATGTATCATACTATGATCATTATATACCAGAAATTTGGTCTACCAGAGAGCATGATGAGTGGACAGGCCTAAAAACGGTGGCCTGGAATGAGGAAACGATTTCAAAATTTGATGCTGTCATTATCTCCACCAATCACTCCGATATAAATTATAAAGAGTTGGTGGAGTGGAATAATGTTATTGTTGATACCAGGAACGCTTTGAAGAACATTGAAGCGAAGGCTGAAAATCAAATATGGAAGGCTTAAACAAGTACAATATTTGAAATAAACCAGAAGTTAGCTAGCGGGTAATCTATTCCCGCTGACTAACATGATAGGCAGAACGGTCAAAAACAATCGTCACAGATCACTTATTCCAAGATGAAGAACATACTTATTGTAGTGGGTACGCGCCCGAATTTTATCAAGGTAACCCAGTTCAAAAAAATAGCTGCGAGAGATTTTCCCGGGGCTTTTAATATCAAAATAGTCCACACCGGCCAGCATTATGACGATAAAATGGCGGACGTATTCTTCAGTCAATTTGACTTGGTACCCGATTACTTCCTGGAGATTCCACCTTCCTCTCCCAATAGCCAGATGGCAGAAGTCATGTTACGGTTGGAGCGGGTACTTAATGAGTTTAAGGCAGATTTGCTGGTGGTGACTGGTGATGTGAATTCTACATTTGCCGCGTCATTAACAGCTAATAAAATGAATATTCCCCTGGCCCATGTGGAAAGCGGATTGAGAAGTTGTGACCGGTCGATGCCGGAAGAAATCAATCGGATACTTACGGATGAGATTTCCGATTACCTGTTTATAACCGAGCGGAGCGGTATCGACAATCTGAAAAATGAAGGGAAAAACGAGGATCAGCTTTTCTTTGTGGGAAATACCATGATCGACACCATGGTGGCTTTTGAGGATAAAATAAATGCCTCACCGATCCTGGATGAGTTAGGATTGGAAACAGGTGCTTTTGCTTTAATGACCATGCACAGGCCGGCTACGGTTGATCATAAAGATGAGTTGTTAAAATTAATTCAGTTAATCGAAGATATTACTGAGATGGAAACGCTGGTATTTCCCATCCATCCACGTACGGTAAAGAAGTTAAAACAGTTCGAACTTTACGAACGGATCGAAAGTAATAAAAAAGTATTGCTCACTGAGCCGATGGGGTATTTTTCGTTCCAAAAGTTAATCGCTGAATGTGAATTTATTTTAACTGACAGCGGGGGAATACAGGAAGAATCGACTTTTAGGAAGGTGCCGTGCCTGACGCTAAGACCGAATACTGAACGCCCCTCAACTATACAGATCGGATCCAATACCCTCGTCCCATTTGATCTTGATGAGATAAAAAAACTGATCTGTTCTATTAAAGACGGACGGTATAAAAAAGGTGCTGTGCCTCCCAAATGGGATGGTAAGGCGACAAATCGGATTCTTGATAGTTTAAGCCAAATGCTTTAATTCTTTCAGGTTACTCTAATCATCACCTGGAATTTAAATCTATCCAAGTAAAGATTATGCGGTAGGTAACAGATTAGAAGGTAACAAGGATCAGTTCACGCCAACACGTTTAATGACCAGACCTACACACGAACGAATGAGTTCTGGAAACCCACAAACTAGAAGACGAACACTATTTTATTGGTTATTGGATGATATTTACAGAAACAAAACTTAAAGATGCTTATATAATCAATCTGGAAAAAATGGTGGATGAACGGGGGTTCTTTGCAAGAACATATTGCGAGAATGAATTTGAAAATGTCGGTATTTCATTTACCCCGGTTCAAGCCAACGTTTCGTATAATCGACATAAACACACACTCCGGGGTATCCATTTCCAAAAATCTCCTTATGAGGAGGCCAAACTGGTAAATTGCTTGAAAGGGGCGATTTATGATGTAATTATTGATCTCAGGCCTAGTTCTCCCACATTTAATGAATGGATTGGTATTGAACTTGATTCTAAAAACAGGAAAATGCTCTACGTACCGAAAGGATTTGCCCATGGGTTTTTGACTCTTAAGGATGAAACGGAAGTTAGCTACCTGATGTCGGACTTTTACGTCCCCGGATCCGGTCGTGGAATACGATGGGATGACCCTTACTACAATATAAAATGGCCAGTTAAAGCAAAAATTATTTCAGATAATGACAAAAACTGGCCATATAAAAGTTAGAGAGTTAAGGTTTGAATAATAAAAGTTCTAAAATTGTAGGAATCATTCCAGCGGCCGGGAATGCATCCAGGATTTCACCACTCCCATGCAGCAAGGAAATATTTCCAGTTGGTTTCCGGACGAACGTTTCACAAGAAACACCTAGAATCAAAGTAGCTGCTTCTTATCTTCTTGAAAGTTTTTGCGAGGCCGGGGCCGATCAAATCTACATGATTATCCAAAAAGGGAAATGGGATATCCCCCAGTACTTTGGTATGGGTACTGATCCGGAATATTCACTGGCATACCTCGTTACGGAATCTACTAAGGGGACTCATTATACCATTGATTTGGCGCATCGGTTCGTTAAAGACAAAATGATTCTTTTAGGCTTCCCCGATATCTTGTTTAAACCAAACAATGCATTTGTGTCACTCCTTGAAAAGCAGGAACAGACTGGTGCGGATGTAGTATTGGGTTTGTTTAAAACGGAAAACCCGCACAAGGCTGATATGGTTGATATCGATGAACAGGGCAGGGTAAGAAAAATTGTAATCAAACCTCGTAGAACAAAATTGGAATTTACCTGGACTATCGCTGTATGGACTCCCGATTTTTCCAATTACCTCCACAATTTTGTTACAGAAAGAGGCATTGATAAAGGATCAAAATCCATTCCCCAAAGGGAAATATTTATTGGTGATGTTATTCTGCATGCCCTGGAGCATGGGTTGGACGTAGAAACTGTTTTATTTCCTGATGGGGAATATATCGATATTGGCACACTGCCAGACTTGAAAAAAGCGTTAAGCCGGGAGCTTTAACTGTGCCGAACATTGGTCTTAACCATTTCCGAGCTGATTCCTTTTCATGGGTGTTCATTTTGGCTGGTCACGCAGTAGTAGGAGATGCCCCAAACGGAACCAACCCAAGAAGAAAGATCGGACCAGTTTCAAGCCCAAAATCTTTGGTTTTCAATCTCTTGCTAGAAACTCCCCAGTAAATTAAAGGCTTGTTTTTTTGATCACAGTCCTCCCAAAATTCATATTTCAATATTTATCATACTTCAGCATCCGGTTCTGGACAACTGGTAGGGAGGGAACAACGGTGGGTAGAAAAGTGGAGGCGAAGCGAACGAAGCTATAATTTACCCACCCAGTTGAATCACGATGGTATTCCTGATTAACATTGTTAATTAGGTAACAGAATTGTTCCTTTATATTCATTGCAGGGATTAATTTCCACGCAAGTGAAAGGCCTATCGATCTACTCAATACTTAACAACAATATTCTAGTTCCCTTCAATTGACCTGGTTGAAACAAAGGACGCCAGGCAGGATAGAGTTCCGATTACAAGTACTGTTTATGTCAAAAATTTGTACCAAGTGCACTTCCCAGATTTTGTAGCAGGAATTTCCGGGGCTAGTCGAACGCTATTAGGGGGGATGACTGGTGTGAGGAGTAGAGGCAATATAACCGACAATAATGGTCCTGAGCATCAGAGAGGCAAGGATAAGAAAAATGATTCGTAGTTTCTAGAGTAACGTCAGTTCGAGATAAAACCTGTCATTGAGGGATTCAGTGACCATCGGGATCCCGATACCTGTCGGTAGGCAATCTCTCGGCGGGTGAACAGAAAACGGACGGGGAGATCGCCACGTCGACCTCCTCGTTAAGCTAACAAGTATGTATAATGTCTCCTCGCGATGACAATGACTATTTTGAGTGATTCTTATGTCGATTCTTATGTAGAACTCAGGTTAGAGTAGGACTCTCGGTCCCAACCCGATCCCTTCCACTTTCAGTGAGTATTCGGTTTGATAACTCGCAGGAAAGTCAATTATAATTTTCTCTTAAGGATATGCTCAGATATCCATATCCCGACTCCGGAAAGCTTCCAGAAGATTAATGAGCTCTTCCAGGGTAGCTTCATCATTAATACCGGGATCTGGCATGTTGGTACCAGGTGCAAACTTTTCGGGATCAAGGAGGAATTGCTTCAGATTCTGCCTTGTCCAATATCCCTGTTTTGTTTTCAAGCCAGTTGAATAGTTTTCATATTCGGTGGAGCCGATCTCTGAATCGAATATTAATGCTAAGCTTGGTGCGTTTGCATGATCACCGGGGTCTATTGAGTGGCATTGCCTGCAAGCATCAATGGTTGTTTTGATTCTGCTGCGCAACTGTTCCTCTTCTATCGTTTTAACCAAATAATCATCAACTAAATTATCTGTAAATGGCTTGCCGGTGAGGAAAATCAACTTTTCACTGTCAGTCCAGAGTATCAGACGACCGTCGGTATGCTGGTGGACATAACGTATGCGCTCACCTATCTCAATCTGTTCAGAAAACATTACTCGGTTTTCCTTTATCCGTATATGAAAAAGGCTCATACTTTTGAGCGATCCCATCAACAGATCCCCGTCCCAGCTCTCATGGAAGCCATCGATAAGCGTAAGATTTGATATCGCCACAGAGGGCAGCCAGGAAAACGTCGGCTCTGTAAAGTTCTCATGCCGACCGTAAGATTGACTGGTGCTTTCAGGAACAGGGAGTTTCGAATACTGTGTACCCAGCGTTTCTACGGGCCAGCCATAATTTTTGCCCTCTTCAATGCGGTTCAACTCATCGCCACCTCGCAAACCATGTTCAACGATCCACAGGGATCCCGCCTGGTCCAAGACAACGCCCTGTGGATTTCTGATGCCACTGGCTACAACATGGTGTTCCCGCGATTCCAGGTCGATCCCGATAATTTTCCCGTACTCCATCTCAGGATTCTGTGCAATAGCTTTGTGTGAATAAACACCGTCCCAACTGTAGTCCCCGCTACCCAGATAGAGTGTCGAGGGAGGCTGAAAAGCCATTCTGCCCCCCGCTGGTCCTCCATTAAGTGCGGTCATCATACTTTTGAAAGGTAGGCAAGGTTTAGTTCGGTACAGAATATCCCAGTCATCAGCTTCTGCAGACAGCTGATTGACAGACTGAATATCTGAAGCTAACGGTAGTATGGCTATTGTGTTACGGTAGCAATTCTCTACACCATCGAATTCGGTATAAGATATTGCCAAGCCACGGTTATTGCCCGACTCGTAAAAAAGAATATCGTTGTATCTGTGAAGACCGAATTCGTGATTTAGGTCCTTGAATTGTTCAGATTCAGCAGCACGTAGGTATGCAGAATATCCATTATCTGGGGTGATAATGTTGGTCTCGCTGACTTCATCAGCAGATCGTGCCGAAAAAACTTGTCCATCCCAAGAAAGTAGTAATACGGCATCTCCAAATGTTGTTAAACCGCCGCCGTTTCCTCCTGGCCTTATACGATCACCAAGGTCAGTTTGATTACTGTAAAGCCGAAGAAAAATCGAATCATAATACTCCGGTGCTTCAGGTTCAGCTGTTTGTTCAAAGAATCGCCCGAATAAATTTAATTCCACTCTACGGAAGAACCCATGTGATGGTAAATTATGGAGACCTACCAGATATCCACTGAATAAAGAAAATAGAATTAAACCACCTAAAAAGAGTAGAAGAGCGTACTTATACCATTTTTTCATAACAGTCTTATATTATTTATGCCTAAAGTATTTACTGAAGTTTAATTTGAGCGTCTCCATAACCGAGGGAAAAAGCCCCAAAGGAAATCTACTGTTTAATTTAGTTACAATAGTTATGCCAATCCATTTCAGCTAGTCTGTGATACTCCCTAAAAAGAGTAAAAAGTGGTTGCAGAACTATCAAATAGTAAAAATAAGCATGAAACCGATTTCAAACTTCTAGTAGCAACCATACGAATGCGTAATTTTTACACAGCCGCCCGCGTAAAAATTACCCGATTCCCCCTTTCTGGTTTTTATGGCGACAAATGTATTAGATAGCCTGAGGGCAAAAAAACTCAGGTTTAAATACGCTGGGTGTGGATTCAAAAAATATATCTGTGACTGGCACGCTTATTGAATTACTATTTGTGAAGTCGTTCAAAAGAGATTAAACCTAACATACTCATAAATGCAACATTCAAAATTAATGAAATTGTTGAGTACGCTATTGCCTATTTATCCAAGAGAGCTTGCTCAATTCATATTCTTCAATGAGAGTACGGGTCGGCAAAACCTCAAGCTGGTTGGAGTAGCGTGTGTGTCTTTTGAATCACGCTACTCCACTTCCCGTCAATTATAGAATTAAAATCTCATCAACTCAACTAAATAAGGAATAGTTAAATGAAAGTGTTAGTTACTGGAACAGACGGTTATATTGGATCAATCTTAGGGCCCTATCTGATTTCAAATGGTCATAATGTCACTGGCTTGGATACGGGATTCTATCGCTCGGGATGGCTTTACAATGAAAGAGGTAATATCTATCCTTCCTACATTAACAAAGATTTGAGGGACATTCAGGTTGAAGATCTAAAAGGATTTGATGCTGTTGTTCATATGGCGGAACTCTCCAATGATCCGCTTGGTCAGGTGAATCCTGAAATAACTTTTAAAATCAATCACAAGGGGAGTGTGAGAATCGCGAATCTATGTAAACAAGCTGGGATTGAGCGGTTTGTTTACACTTCGTCCTGCAGTGTTTATGGGGTTGGGAATGATAATTTTAAAACAGAAGAGTCCGAGCTAAATCCACAAACGGCTTATGCTGAATGTAAAACATTGGTCGAGCGGGATGTTTCTAAATTGGCGGATGATGATTTTTCTCCCACATACCTGCGAAATGCCACCGCATATGGTGCTTCGCCCAGGATGCGGTTTGATATTGTTTTGAATAACCTTTCCGGTCTTGCTTGGACCACAGGCGTAATAAAAATGATAAGCGATGGTCAGCCGTGGCGCCCATTGGTTCATGTACAGGATATCTGTAAAGCGATCAATTGCGCGTTGAATGCACCGCGCGAGATTGTGCATAATCAGGTATTCAACGTGGGTGATACAAAGGAGAACTACCGTGTTAAGGAGATTGCTGAAATAGTCGGTCAAGTATTTACCGGATGCGAAGTTACATTTGGAGACAGTGGCGGCGATAACAGGAGTTACCGGGTGTCTTTTGATAAGATAAACGAAACTCTGCCGGGCTTTTCGTGCGAATACGATGCAAGGAAAGGTGCGGAAGAACTATACGAGGTGTTCTCGAGAATTGAGATGGAACCTGAAATATTTAATCATCGCTCCTATACACGACTAAAACAGTTAAAATTCCTGCTTAATACGAAACAAGTAGATGACGAATTGTTTTGGGTTGCGTCCAAACAGCTGGCATAAAATAATTTTAATTAAACAAAACAAAGCAGAGGAACCAAGAGATGAAAGCAGTTATACTTGCAGGGGGATACGGTACAAGGTTAAGTGAAGAGACCTACGTCAGGCCCAAGCCCATGGTGGAAATTGGGGAACAACCGATACTATGGCATATCATGAAGATTTATTCTCATTACGGGATCAACGATTTTATCATTTGCTGTGGCTATAAAGGTACGATGATAAAAGACTATTTTGCCAATTACTTTATGCACCGGTCCGACGTCACGTTTAACATGAAAAGTAATGAGATGAAAATCCATCAAAATGATGTTGAGCCATGGAAGGTTACCCTGGTCGATACAGGAGATGGTACCATGACAGGAGGACGGCTGAAACGGGTAAAAGAGTACATCGGGGACGAGACATTTTGTATGACTTATGGAGACGGTGTCAGCGATGTGAATATAGGAGAGCTTATTCAATTCCATAAATCCCAGGGTAAATTGGCTACTCTCACCGCTGTACAGGAACCAGGTCGTTTTGGTGTTTTCAAACTTGAAGACGATGATGTACAGATTACCTCATTCCAGGAAAAACCGATGGGGGCGGGGGCATGGATCAATGGCGGTTTCTTTGTGCTTGAGCCTGATGTTATCGATTATATCAAGGGAGATAAAACAGTTTGGGAGCATGAACCGCTGAGGAACCTGGCGCGAAGTGGAGAGCTCGTCGCATTCAAGCACTATGATTTTTGGCAGCCCATGGATACGCTGCGTGACTTAAAAGTGCTTGAGGGTTACTGGAATTCAGAAAATCCTCCGTGGAGAATCTGGACTGAGCGTAAAAGGGAAATTATAACTGATGCCCATCTATACGCAGCAAATCATAACAGAGTAAAAATGTAAGTCCGTAAAAATAAACGATAGTCTAAACATCAAGTTTTATGCAACCATCTACAATTGAACAAAAAAATAAAGAGCGGGGCCATCATCTGTCGAATACCGCTCACTGTCGGTTTTGCAATGAGGAGTTATCGGATGTTTTTGTTGACCTGGGGATGTCTCCTTTGTCAAACTCCTACCTAAAAGCTTCTGAGCTTGACCAGGCCGAGCAGTTCTACCCGCTAACCGCAATGGTGTGCCCCTCTTGCTTCCTGGTACAACTAAGGGAATATGAGTCGCCATCCGATATTTTTTCTGATTACGCCTATTTTTCATCCTACTCTGATTCCTGGCTGGAACATGCCCGGCAGTATGTTGAAATGGTGACTGAGCGATTTAAGATCTCGAAGGATTCCCTGGTCGTGGAACTGGCCAGCAACGACGGGTACCTGTTGAAAAACTTTTTGGCAAATGGGGTGCCGATCCTCGGTATTGAACCCGCAGAAAATGTAGCGCAGGCTGCAATCGAAAAGGGCATACCCACACTGGTAGAATTCTTTGGACGTGAACTGGCAGAAAAACTGGCATCTGAGAACAAACGAGCTGATCTGATTATCGGTAATAATGTGCTGGCCCATGTCCCCGATATAAATAGCTTTGTGGGCGGAATCAAGACTCTTTTGAAGCCAGAGGGAGTTGCTACTCTGGAGTTCCCCCACCTGTTGAATCTAATTGAGGAGAACCAGTTTGACACTATCTACCACGAACATTTCTCCTACATATCTTTTTTAGCGGTATCGGCCATATTTGACAGTCATGGCATGAACATTTTTGATGTTGACGAGATACCCACTCACGGCGGGTCACTGCGTATTTATGCGAGTCACAAGAAGAGTTCACACAAGGAGCAGGATTCAACCTCTGCACTTATCGACAAAGAGTTGGCAGCAGGACTGGACCAGATGTCGACCTATTATACCTTCTCCGAAGGTGTGCAACAGGTAAAGCGAGACCTGCTCGAGAAGCTTATCGAGATAAAAAATGAGGGCAAAACAATTGCAGGTTACGGTGCAGCTGCCAAGGGAAATACCCTGCTGAACTATTGCGGTATACGTACCGATATGGTGGATTATGTTGTAGATCGGAATCCAAACAAAGCCGGTAAATTTTTGCCGGGCACACACATACCGGTAAAAGATGTGAGTACCATAAAAGAGGACAAACCGGATTATCTGTTCATTTTACCTTGGAATCTAAAAAAAGAGATTATAGCCCAAAATAGTTTTATCCGTGAATGGGGCGGTAAATTTATTATACCGATTCCGCAAGTTCAGATAATCGATTAAGGCTGAAGGGGCACTAAAGATTCCAGATCCCTATATTACAAGTGCAATTATGGAAAAAGTACTCGTCACAGGCGCAACAGGGTTCATCGGTAGACAAGCTATACCACTATTAAAAAGTCATGGATTAGATGTTCATGCTATAACCTCAAAAAATAGCAAGGAGGGTTTAAGAGATGACATCTCTTGGCACTTGGTTGATATTTTCGACAGCGAGAAAATTGCTGAACTTTGTAGGCAAGTACGCCCCACCCATCTTTTACATCTTGCGTGGCATAATAACCTTAAAGATAGGTTTACGTCACCGATAAACATCAGGTGGGTAGAAGCATCATATCATTTGGTTCGAGAATTCACTCAAAATGAGGGTAAAAAGATTGTTATAGCGGGCAGCTGTCAAGAGTATGATTGGCGCTATGGTTACTGTACTGAGCAATTTACTCCTACGGACTCTTTTTTAATCTATGGGAAGTGCAAAATCTTACTTAATGAACTTATTGATGAATATGCCCAGGAAAATGGTATTCACTATGCTAATGGGAGAATATTCTTTTTATATGGACCCCATCAAGATAAGACTCGCCTTATACCATACGTTATAAAATCATTGTTGATGGATGAGAAGGCAAAACTTTCGGAATGTACTCAAATAAGGGATTATCTTCATGTAGCAGATGTAGCGAATGCATTAGTAGAACTGTTACTAAATGATGTTACCGGATCAGTAAATATTGCCTCCGGTCAACCTACAAGTTTACATGAGGTAGTTGATATCATTGGTAAAAGTCTTAATAAGATGGAACTCATTGAATATGGAGCTATTGATAGTAAAAATGACTTTCCGGTGGTATTTGGTAACACAAGCAGGTTGCAAAATGAGTTAGGATGGGTACCAAAATATAGTCTTGAAGAAGGTATAGAAGATACTATCAATTGGTGGAAAAGAAACTTAGAAAAAACAATAATATAAAATAGGATATAAGATGATTCGTATACTTGGAACAGGAATGGCCGGTTTTGGAGCTGCATACAGATTACGTCAAGAGGGGTTTGAAGACGAAATTACGATGTATGATAAAAATTCATATTTCGGTGGGCACACCGCTTCATTCGAAACGGACGACGGTTTTATTTTTGATGATGGCCCTCATATTTCATTTACCGATGACGAAAGACTTCAGAAGCTGCTGGCCGAAAATATTGACCATGAATATGAAACTCTAAAGGCCACGGTTAATAACTACTGGCGTGGGCATTGGATCAAGCATCCAGCGCAATGCAATCTTCATGGTTTGCCTTCAGATTTGATTGTTAAAGTTATTGAGGATTTCATCGAGGCTAAACACAAAACCAATGGCAATATTAAGAACTACAAGGAATGGCTATATGCCAAATTTGGTAAAAAGTTTGCCGAAACCTTCCCTATGGTGTATGGTAAAAAATATCATACGGTAGAGGCAGAAAATATGGATATCGACTGGCTGGGCCCCAGGCTTTACCAACCTGAATTGGAGGAAGTATTAAAAGGGGCTCTTGAGCCTTCAACGCCTGATGTCCATTATGTAGACAAATTCCGGTATCCAACCAATCATGGGTTTGTACATTACCTTGAGAAATTTAAGCAGCTGGCGGATATCAAGCTTGACCATAAAGTCACCAGCATTGAAGCCCAAAAACGATTGATCCATTTCGACAACGGTAAAACTGTTGAATACGATGAAGTTATTTCTTCAATACCGTTACCTGAGATGATAACCAAAATAATTGAAGATGTGCCAAATGACGTTCTTGAGGCTGGTGAAAAATTAGCTTGCACGAGTTGTATTATGGTTAACATCGGCATAGACAATAATGATTTTACCGAAGCGGTGTGGAGCTATTTTTATGACACTGATATCATATTTACGAGACTTAGCTTTCCACATCTTATGTCGCCTAACAATGTTCCTCCCGGATGTGGAAGTATACAGGCAGAAATCTACTTTTCTGATAAGTACCGCCCAGTTGACCGAAAACTGGAAGATTGTGTTGAACCGGTAATTGCAGATCTAAAACGTTGTGGTTTGATCAAGGAAGAGGATAAAATTCTTCATAAAAGTACATTGTTTACTAAATATGCGAACGTGATTTTCGATCTCGATAGACAAGAGGCACTAAAAATAGTTCACGGATACTTGGATGATATTGGAATACGGTACTGTGGACGATATGGAGACTGGGGATACCAATGGACAGATCAAGCTTTTAAAAGTGGGGAGGAAGCGGCGCAGGGAATGCTAGATTTAGCAAAATATTGACTGAGAGAGCAATAGGAGAGACCAAACCTGGATATTATCAGTTCTTATTTAGAGCGGAATAACAGGATAAGAGTCCCAATAATGGAGACCATCTGGGAGGTAGGTCGATTCATGAAAGAATACTAATACTTATGGTCAGAAAAAAGCGTATTAAAAATTAACTCTAAGTAACTCGAAAAAAGCCTCTAGAGTCCCCCTTCGAAGGGGGTGTGGGGAGATGACCTGACAAAATAAGTTAAAAAGTTAGAATCGATTATTACGCTAACTTTTGGAATTAAGTACTAGTCAAATGTACAACAGGTTTCATCGGCGGGCAAACCGTACTCTTCTGAACCGGGCGCGTAGTTCTGCAGTGGAATCAGTTGATCATTACTAATCCGGAGAATTTGAAACGGTTTTTTTATTCTGCGAGAATTACTCTTGATACAATGATCGATTAATGAAAGCGAGTATAGAAGGAAGAAGGATCGGGTAATTTTTACGCAGAGGGTTGAGTAAATAATACTCATTAAATTCAATTTTACTCTATCCAATCATTCAGGTTACCCTAAAAATATTAGGTGTATAACCGTGAAATTATAGGTCTTAAGTTGACTTTTAACTCGTTTTATTAGTTTGGTTTGAGTAGTGAAGGTTTGGCACAACTCTTGTATTATAAATAAGTAAATGTATATATAGAGAAGGAATAGCCTTTATGAAATTACGACGATATAATTTGGTAATAGGGAAAATAACTGCCTGCATGGAACGAAACCCGATTTCCGGGATTGAGGCGGTCATCATTCCCAAATCAAACAGATATTAATTGCAGTGAATAATGAGGGTTAGATACATCAAAATAGGATAATAAACAGGTTACTTCTTAAAATTTAAATAATTATCTGAATGACTGATACTTTAAAAAAATTGTTTTACCTGTTGCCAAAAGGTGACGGCATTAAAATAACCATCCTCTTTATAATGATGATTATAGCTGCCATTCTTGAGATTGCCGGAATAGGTTTGATCCCTGCATTTGTAGCTATTGTTGCAGTTCCGGATAATGTACTTGGGTTTGAACCTATAGAACCGATATTGTCATATCTGAATATTCAGAATCCAGAAGATCTTCTTTTTTGGGGTTCAGTGGCTCTTGTCCTGATGTTTATTCTTAAAAGTGCTTATTTAGTTTTTTATGCCTATTTCGAATCACGATTTTTAAAAAATCGCGGTTTTATAATTAGCCATAGGTTGATGAATACATATATGCAAGCACCATATACGTTTCATCTGAAAAATAATACGTCAGTTCTTGTAAGAAATACTCTTAATGAAGCAGGTAGTATTGTTAACAGTGTCATTCAGGGATTTTTAAAAATTGGTAAAGAAGGCGTCATGACACTGGCAATAATGCTTACTCTTTTATTTTGGGAACCTCTTATAACACTTGTTGTTATTCTGCTTTCAGTAATAGGTGCAGGCTCGTTTATTATGCTTACACAAAAAAAAGTAAAACGTTATGGTAATGAAGAGCTATTCCATCGAGGGAAAATGTGGCAAGCAGTGTATGAGGGTATTAGTGGCCTGAAAGATGCAAGGATATTAAACAGGGAAGCTGCGTTTGTTAATAAATTCAGGTTAGAAGCTCATAAAAGTACGATTTTGGGTATTTACAACATGTTTATCAAGCAAATACCGAAACCGGTTGTTGAGACAACCGCAGTAGTGGGCATGATGCTGATCTCTTTTATCATGATATGGCAGGATAGGCCAATGAGTGCTATTATTCCAACACTTACACTATTTGCCATAGCGACGGTCCGTTTAATGCCATCAGTTCAAATGATCAGCTCGTTGTATACTCAGCTCCGTTTCAGCATTGCATCCCTGGACCCGGTTTATGATGACTTGAAACTCCTGGAAGAAGATACAAAACAATTCATTGCTGACCGGAAAAATGTAGAGGTAATAAAACTGAAAGATAAGATTGAAGTAAGAGATTTGCATTACAGTTATCCGGACAGTAGTGAACAGGCTCTTAAAGGGATTTCGGTTACTATTCCGAAAGGAAAGGCTATAGCATTTGTCGGAGAATCCGGTGCGGGAAAAACCACAATCGTGGATTTGTTGTTAGGTTTAATGAAACCGACAAAAGGGCGGATTACGGTGGATGGAAAAGATATTCATGAAAATATATCTGGTTGGCAACAAAATGTTGGGTACATTCCTCAATTTATATTTTTGGCTGATGACACCCTCCGTAATAATATCGCATTCGGCTTGCCCGAAAAAGAGATTGATGAATACAAGATTCAACGTGCGGTGGAATTAGCCCAGCTTGGTAAATTTGTGAAAAAATTGCCGGAAGGCCTTGATACAATTATCGGCGAACACGGTGCACGTCTGTCCGGTGGGCAGCGCCAACGAGTGGGAATTGCTAGGGCACTGTATAATAATCCGGAGGTTTTGGTTATGGATGAAGCGACATCAGCTCTCGATAATATTACTGAGAAACAGGTGACACGGGCTATAGAAGCACTTATGGGAGAACGAACTATCATAATGATTGCACATCGACTCACAACGGTTAAGAATTGTGATCAGCTATATTTGATGGAAAATGGAAACTTTATTCAACAGGGAACCTACGATCAATTGATTAAAAGCAGCAGTATGTTTCGCGAAATGGCCCTTGAGACTACTTGAATTAATTCATCATAACAATTATCCATGGAAATGAAACAAACCAACATTAATAAATTTCCAAAACCTCAAAAAAATGAAACCGGTTGGCCATGGACTGTTGAAAGTAAATCTTTACCGAAAACACAGAATGATGGTAGTCAGTGGCCTAAGATTTCGATAGTTACCCCAAGTTATAATCAAGGGGCTTTTTTGGAGGAAACTATTCGTTCTGTGCTGTTGCAAAATTATCCGAATTTAGAATATATAGTGATTGATGGGGGAAGTACCGATGAGAGCGTTAATATCATAAAAAAATATGAAGAGTGGATAACCTATTGGATAAGTGAGCCGGATAAAGGACAGAGTGATGCTATTAATAAAGGATTTGAAAAAGCAACAGGTAAGTATGGGAACTGGATAAACAGTGATGATTTGCTTGCGAAAGACTCCCTCTATAATGCAGCAAATTTTCTGGCTGATGCAAAATATAAAACATTATTTATTGGTCAATGCATTATGACAGATAAAACCAGGCAAAAAGAGAGAATTAATTCCTGTACAATACAATCATTCGAGGAGTTGATAGATATTAAAAATTATTGGCGAAATGGAAACAGTATTGCTCAACAAAATGTCTTTTTTGATTTAAACTCGTTTAGGGATGTAGGCGGACTAAACGTAAATAATCATTATGCCATGGACTATGAGCTGTGGGGAAATTTATTATTGAATGGAAATAAGATTGAATACTTAAACTTTCCCGTCGGGATATTTAGGCAATATGACGGACAAAAGATTTCGAATCAGATAGCAACAACAAATAGTTTATTGAATTCAGCAAAAAGACTTGTCATAAAACAAAGAGGGAGTCTGATTAAAAAGTTAAAGCTTTGGATTAGATTAACGATTTACCAGTATAATTTTTGTCTAAGATATTTTGTTGGATTTAGTCAAAACAGAATCCGTATACGTAAAATAACAGGGTTATTGTTTAGTTCTGAAAGTTGAATTAGTCCACTTATGCGACAGCTATTCTACAGATTGTTTTTTTTAAAGTTCAGCAATAAGAAAATTGATCATTGGTATTATCGCATATTAAGTAGGATAATAAATCATTTATATCCATTCATATTTAGTTTAACAGAAAAATTACCAAGCTTTAAAATTATTCCTGACAATGAATTGAATAAGGACGATAAGTATATAGTCTCATTAACATCATTTCCCAAAAGAATTGATAAAGTCTGGATCACAATCGAATCGATACTCAGGCAAACAAGAAAGCCGGACGCAATTATTCTATGGTTATCCAAAGTAGAATTTCCCGATCCGAACAGTTTACCCGAGAAGTTGCTGAAGCTTAAAAAGAGAGGTTTAATAATAAATTTTTGTGATGATAATATTATGCCGCATAAAAAATATTATTATTGCATGAAAGAATATAGCAATGCCAACATTGTAACTATTGATGACGATATAATTTATCCACATACGTTTCTTGAAAATTTAATTAGTTATCAAAAAAAATTCCCAGAATCGGTGTGTTGTACTGTAGCCAGGAATATTACTACAAATGGCAAGGATAATCTAACTGATTATAAAGAATGGAAAAATGTAAAAGAGAATACCACTCCCTCATTTTCTTTAATACCAATAGGGGCTGGTGGAGTACTTTATCCTCCCAAAAAACTTCACGAAGATGTTTTTGATATACAGGTTTTAAAACAATTGGCTATAAAGACCGATGATTTGTGGCTAAAAATAATGGCAATTAGAAATTATACAAAGACTGTTTGCTGCTCGGGGAAATATAATCGTAATTTTGTATCCATCATTGGAAGTCAAAAGAATAACTTAATGGAAAGTAACATTTCCGGGGGAGATAACAATCGGGTTATACATGATTTGGTGGACTATTATAACGTCAATATGACTATTTTAAATTAGCCTGTGAAACTATTCTTTTGTCTGCATCTGTATAATACATTTATAGGTTGTCTTTTATTTAAATTTAAAAAGTTCAATAATGAAATCACCCGTCGCTTTAATCCTATTCAATAGACCAGATTTTACAAGGAAAGTTTTCCATAGAATTGCTGAATCCAAACCTAAAAAACTATTTCTCATTGCTGATGGGCCAAGAGAAGGCAATTCTGATGACATTAAAAAATGTGAGGAAACACGAAAAGTTGTTGAAAATATCAATTGGGAATGTGATGTTTATCGGAATTATTCAGATACAAATCTGGGTTGCGGCATTCGTCCTGCTACGGGTATTAGCTGGGTTTTCCAACATGTTGATAGAGCTATTATATTAGAGGATGATTGTCTTCCAGATCTCAGTTTCTTTAAGTTTTGTAATGAAATTCTGGAAAAATACAAGGATGATAACCGGGTAATGCAGATCAATGGAGATAATTTTCAATTAGGAGAAAAGAGAACGAAATATAGCTATTACTTTTCAAAATATACTCTAACATGGGGATGGGCTACCTGGCGTAGGGCTTGGGAATATTATGATTATCAGATTAAATTGTGGGAAGAATTTCAAGATACCGACTTTCCTCTTGGAATTACTCAAAACGAAGGAGCTTCTACGTATTGGCGTCATCAGTTTAATAAAGCCTTTCAAAGTGAAAGTGTTAGTTTTTGGGATTACCAATGGACGTTTTCATTTTGGGTCCAAAACGGTCTTTCTATTTCACCAAATGAAACTTTAGTGAGCAATATAGGTTTTGGGGAAAATGCTACGCATACAAAAAGCAAAAGTAATCCATATGCATATCGCCCTCTTGGTAAAATGGAATTTCCATTAAATCACCCACCTTATATGATGGCTAATAAAGAAGCAGATGATTTTATTGCCCATCAAGTGAGTAAACAATTAAGATTCATAAACAACAATAATCACTCTTTACTAAAAAAAGCTGCAAAAAAAGTGCTAAATAAATTGGGCTTAAGATGAGCTTTCAACCAATATGATTGTTTACATTTGATTTGCTGTATGATAGAACTTGTGGTCTTTACCAAAGATCATGCCCCACATGTGGTAACTACTTCATCAAATAGGATATGTGCACTCCTCCAAAAAAACCCATCGGAGCAGCTGACCGACCGCTTGGGCCGGAGTTCTCAGTAAACCGGAAGGTAGCCTCGCCCAGCCTACCCAATCCGGTTTATTGTCAGCCTGTTGCTGCTGAAGCAAATGTATGGGCATAGGGATGAGAGCCTGCCTAGCCGTGTAGATCCAGAGATCTGATAATTAATTAGGTCTCTCCTTTTTCGTGGACAGTTCGTCAGTCCGACTCCGGCGGATTTTCTGAAAAAATGAACACTCATTGAGGATAAACCTCCTAAACGTTAATCAGGAGTTTTATTGGTCTCAGAACGGGGTATAAAACCCTGCACGTTCGGTGCAGAACGTTCGTGTTTCGAAAAATCTATAGCGAGCGAGTTCACCTGTTTTTTGAGGCGCCTATGGCTGCTCGTACTGTACGAGCACGATATTCCCCCTTCGAAGGGGAAATGAATTCGGCCCCAGCCGAAGAAAATGGGGATGTGCCGGGGTCCCTACTGGCCTGCAAGCGTCTGGCTGTGGCAGTAGCCTTTTGTATAGCTATCGGGCAATAAGCTGCCCATCAATTTATGCTGAAACTGTTTCAATATGGGCTACATCCCCCTCGCCCCCTTCGATGTGGGAATATTTTGTGGATGGCTCACATCTTTCCCAGAAGGGGGACAGAGGATGCCCTACTCCACTCCAGTGGTCCAGGCTTCGCTTTGATTATGGCCCGTATTGAGCAGGGCTTTGATCTGGTGACGTTTTTTTCACTGAGTTGGCTGTATTTGTTTATGACAACACGAATATAAGCCGCTTGGCCAAAGACCTCAGGGGCGCGCCCCTAAGGTCTTCCTACGTGTTGCACTTACTATTGAACTCAGGATTCATTTAATCATATATCTGCATTTTTTTACGATGCTTAAAAATCACCTCAATTATATCGTGAATTAAGTCTCCTTTTAAGGAGAGGAGACAAATTCATGGGATTTATGGTTCTATGCCATAAAACTCCATCGTTTCATGATAATTTGAGAAATCCAGTTGTTTTTGTTTTGCAGCTGTTTCGGCGGGTATTAATACATAGCGAAATTGAACGTTAGCCTCCAAATTGTGGGCGGTATTGTCAAGGTTTTGGGCCAGGATTGAAAGAGTTCCTGGTTGAAAAGGGGCAAATGTTATATAAATTGGATTTTCACCTCCAAATGTTGTAGGCAATGGAAGAACGACACCTTCTAATGCAAAATAGACGAGTATTGTGCCCTGATCGATAATTTCCTGAGTAAGTTCAGATGCTGGGATCTCCCACTTTGAATATGTTCTACCTAAGACTGTTGTATCAGAAGGAGCCTCAAGATCAGATAGGGTTATCCACTCCGAGTAAATCACATTTGCCGCTCCAGGAGGTCCCTCCGGTCCTTGTTCACCCTGTTCTCCCCGCGGTCCGGTTGGACCTTCGGGTCCTTCACATCCGATTGCAAAAAATAAAGAAATACTTGATATGATTATTACAAGATATTTAAAAATAGTGACTCTCATTTTTTTCGTGTTTTAGTTGGGATTTTGTGAATACCCACTCCAGATGTTTACTTGACTCCCCTTTTTACCTTATTCAAAGCGAGCTTTTGGTAGCTGATGAGAAAAACACTACCATGTTCTCTCAATGGAAATCATGGAACTTTTGTATAACTGAAGCTGATAAGCGGTGCCTTCTTTGTTTCTTAAAGATCGTATAAATAACATAACATAATTTAATCCATAAAAACAACAAATTACTCAGAAGCGAAGATTTCGGCCATCCAGTATGATCCGGAGCTGCGGGCCTGCCTACCAGCGTAAATGTGGGGAAGGCAAACATCCCAAGAGCGTGAAAATGCCGTGGTGTGTAAATTGCTGTACCGAGCCTTTACGGTGATCAGGCATCGGGCCCCCCTACGTAAAAATCGTATCCACCCGACCAACTACGTGTTGGATTTAAAATTTTGAGGATATAGGGATCGGATGTCGTTGTACTTTTGTGTTCTCGAGGAGGTGCTCCCAGAGAATGTTAAGTCGATCCTTACATGGGCCGCCCACACGTCGAGCGTAGAGGCGGCAATCAGGATACCCTCGCGAAGGAAGCGTTGTCGCTGCCGATACAGGGGCAGGTGGTCGACATATTTGTCGGTCAGGATCGTCACCAACAGCCCTGGCCCGGGAATCCCTTTGTCGATCACCCGCTCGGGCAGTTTGCCGATGAGGACTCCACCAGAATCATTATTTTTTGGAGTATACTTATGGCCGGATGTAGCGTTTGATGTAGAAGCGGGCGGGCTCCAGCTCTTCGGTTACCTCCCGGCCGATGCACACCATCTCTGACAAATCCCTTTCGGGATGGATCCCGATCTCCTCGACCGCCAAGTGCTCTGGAAGGGGCAGCCGTCCCTTGTGGTTCGGGCAGAACTGCTTTTTACGGGTTGCCTTCGAGCTTAGCCAGTTTAGCCTCGTCAAAAAACCGGGCTGTAACAAAGTAGCGGGTTTTAAGCTGCATCAGGCACGCCTGGTGGCCGATCGCCTGCCCAGCCCAGTGCACCAGAAGGACCACGCTCCGTGCCCGTCACCCGCGAGATGAAAACCACGTAGCCCGTAGCGCTGCTGCGGGGAGTAAATGATATATAGAAGGCGCAGTTCACCGCAGAGGTGGACCGCACCCGTGACCTACACGAGATGATTTTTTTGCCCCCCCCTCAGCCACCGCCCCGCATTGAAATACGGGGCTATTCTCTTTCGTGTGTTTAAACACACGTAGGGTTTCTATCTTGGTATTTTCAATGCCAGGCGATAGGAGATGGGCAACAAATTCATTAGGGTTGACACGCCATGTAAAATGCTGAGAGGGAGTTGCACTCCCGACCAGCTCCGCTAGTCAAAGGAAGCCAGGACGCAGAGCGTCCGCCTTGGTACCGCCGCGAGCAACGGTGTTCAGCCAGTACAAACATATTGTTGCCCATTTCAAAGCCGAGCCCTTTTCAGGAAAAGGGCAGAAGTTGTGAAATGCTTCGGATTTTCATCCATTGCTATAAAATGTAAAGTCAATGCAGAGTGTGAAATTGTTGAGGTGTTGAAGTGTTGAACTGTTGAGATGTTTTTGGTTTAGTCGAAAGTCAGAAGGTCAAAGGTCTAAGGTTCGGTTGGTTTTTCTTCAGCAGCTCGTCAAACAGAAAGGCTTCGGCTTTCCATTTAATTCTGTAAAACTTCCGGACGTGGAATGATCACGTTGTCGCGAACAATTCCTAATTCTAAAATCTGAATTCCTAATTTTGCCATTCCGGCCTTGGTAAAGTTGACAGCCCGGAAGGAAACGGAGGGGAGCGTGAAGAAAAAATCTGTGATTTTTTAGCGGAATGCAGAGCCCTCAGGTCAAGTTTACTTGAGCCGGCGACTTTCTTCGTTCATTTTTTTGTCGTTTTAAAAATGGACAACACAACGGGAATAAGATCCCAAAATGATAATTAGACCTCCCATTCAACAACCATTTGTAATTCTATCCATATTTATACTATTTACAAGCTGCAGTAATTGATATAGAAGGACATTCAACCAAAGAAGCTCAAAAGAGGACATCTACACTACGCCAGAATTATGGCCATCCGACCCAAGGAATAATACCGAAAGTTACTGTTAGACTTGCGAAGTAAACGTCCTCATCCGAATATTCACAGATATAAAAAAGCGATCCCGGCCTTCGAACCAAGGTTCGCTTTTGATAGGCGGACTCTTAGATTAATTTCCAAGAGCTTTTCTGTATGTTGATCCAGAACCCGAATCCGAGCCATCGCCGTCACTCCCTGACCCATTTTCTATTTCTGGTTTAAAGGTCATGGGACGGGTACCCGTGGGATCGATCTGGCTTTTCTGTGTTCCACCGACGCTGCGGTAGGTTTTCAATCGCTATACACGTTCTCATAATTCTCTTTATACAAATGTTTTCAGATAATGAGAGGATACCTCTCAAGTAGTTCTCCATGATTTACGCTCTGCCAACAGAAACTAAATATTTTTTTACGAGATAATAAAGTAGTTTCTACAATATGATATATAAATTGACACTGTACTGTATATCCACAGGTCCATTAAATATAAATTCTATTATATAATTAATCATATTTGATATCAAGGCTCCTTAGGCTGTAAGAAGCCCTGTTTAGGGGGTAATCACCTCTCATTAGTTTGCAGGAGGCTCACTTTTGTTAATAACATGCCCACTTTTCTTAGCAAGAAGCTTACATTTTCGATAAATGAGGCCTCTTTTCCTGGAATTCAGGAGACAATTGTGGAAAACCGGTTCCAATTTGTGGAAAACTAGTTCTCTAGGACGACAAAAGAGAGCTAAAAAGTCGATCAAGAGTCCTCGGAAACGAAAACCGTGACCTCCTTATCAACAAAAGCGATCCATTTGCTCGGAAATGCGATCCTATTGACTGGTTGAGAGCCCCTTTTAGGGAGTAAGCAGCCCTCAGCAACCCCTGAATAGCCCTGTTACTCCCCTTGAGAGGTCTCCGGGAGGGTTGAAATGTTGAAGCGTTGAAATGTTGAAGGCTTCCGGCCCGCCCTCTGAACATTATGATCCTATCCCTAAAACCGTCATCTTGACCGCAGCATGCGCAGGGAGAGATCTTCCAGGTAAAAAGCAAACGCCACAAATGTAACCCGTAGCGCCGCTGCGGGAGCCAACGTCAAAAAGTCTCGTATCCGTTCTATGGGCTTATGTTTATTATCAAAGATAAAGCCTTTATCGAGGAAGATTTCTCCCTGACGCTCGAAATGACGCTTACGTGTAGGGGCTTGGTTGTTGATTGCGGCCTGCCTTCCAAGAACAAAAGCCATATCCCCAAACCCGTCATCTCGACCGCAGCTTGCGGAGGGAGAGATCTTTCTACGAAGAGGGCACAGGCCGGGAGAAGAGCTACTACCCAAATAAAGCTCCATAACCAGTTAAAATGCCTCGCTCACTATGCACGTCAAAGAATATTTAGACCATATATTACTCTGTGTTTCTCTCAAATTTTGAGCCCTCATCATGAAAGATTTCTCCTTGTCAGTCGAAATGACGCTTGCGTGGAGGGGCTTGGTTATTGATTGCAGCCCGCTCACCAAGAACAAAAGCCCAAATCCACCAAACCAGTCATCTCGACTGTGTCCGACTACCGGCGGAACGGAGCAAGCGGAGGGAGAGATCTTTCATGGACACAAGGGCAGTCATAGTGAAAGGTGCAGCCCACCGCGTGATTCCGAATTGTTGAATCGTTGAATTGTTGATAGTGATCGAAGGCAGAAGGTCTTTAAGGTCCAAAGTAACAAAGTTTAATGCCGGAAGGTCTTTTCCAGCACCTCGTCAGAAATACTTCAACTTTTTATCTGTTGTTATAAAAAGCTTCCAGGTCATTTGGTGGAGTTGTTTAAATTTTAAGTAAGTACACTCTTTCCGGCCTCAGAAATATAGTTCAGTCGAAAATTAGAAAGTCAAAGGTTAAAGGTCCAAGGCTGGCCTGGTTTTCTTCAATTTTTTGGTGGACAGTTCCCTGGTCCGCCCACCGACGGATTTTTGTCACTAAAAATGAACACACCTGAAAAAGACTCAATTAGAAGAAAGCTGGTGAATCACCTGGCCAAAATGCAAGGTAAATGAGCACTTTGGTTAAATATCTTTGCATTTTAGTCACATTCGGCCACCCAGTGCTGGTTGTCCCTCGGGCCATCATGGGCTATATTTCGTTTGAGCTCTCGGCAGATGATCGAACGTTGCACACCAATGGTTCAGGTAACTCGCTTTTGCTATGGCTACCTCCAGTAGAGCTTTGACTTGATGAAGATTTTCAACGCTAGGTTTGCATGACAACACAAATATAATCCCCTTGGCGGAGGACCCCAGGGACGGGTCCCTGGGGTCTTTTTTCATGTTGCACTTACTTCTTGAACTCAGAATTTAATAAATGTGGTTCCCAAAACTCTTTATTATATCTCTCCCAGGCATGGCACCCAAAAGGAATTTCCTTATCATTCATTTCATAACATAACTCAACATTTGATTCAAATGCGAATTCCAGCGCCAAATCTACAGGTGCTATTTTAAATTCGGGATAATACTTTTTAGCATATTTCCAGAGAAATCTATCTTCGTTTAGACTATTTACAATGGTCTTAATATGTTGGTCTATGCTATTTAATCCCGGTATTAGATACCTGGTTGTATTTTTTGCAATACCTGAAAAAGTTCTCAATAAATTTGCGTTGGAATTATTGGGAATAATATCATTTTTTGTGATCCATTTTGCTTTTGAATTTAGAAGTCTAGAAAAAGCATCTACCTTTCTAAGAGAGAAGCCCCCATTACCAACTCCATTTTCCTCTAACCAAGGCAGATCTGGCCCTTTGATCCAAGGGGGAGCTATGTAATCAAAATCCATGGAGCACCATTTTTCAATAGAATCTTTAAATACAAGGCTATCGAGGTGGTAGAGTAGTATGTATTTATAATCACTAAATCTTTTATATAATTCACCAGAAAATAACAGGTGATTATGTGCCTCAAGACTTCCAAAAAAAATATTGTCAATGCGACAAACAGGATAATCTTTATAAGAGAATTCTAAATCCATCGGTGCGAGAAAATACGTATCGTAGCCACTCAAATAATACTCCAGGTGTTTAAGAGAGATCTTCTCGGATTCTGTAAGATCCGGCCTATTTGATAATGGAATTACAATTGCAACCAAATTTTTATCCATGATATAATTATTACTTAGTATTAATCAGATTTAGCCAATTCTTTTATAACTAGTCAACATGTGTGCCAAGTAGTAAGAAAAAAATAAAAAAGCTGTTTAAATCGTGTGATAGATAACTCAAACATTTTCAGTCATCGAATAGATTCTGGAATGGGAGATCTGATGGGTAATTATTACTCTATAGACTGTGTAATAATTACTCAGTTCCGTTGTTAATCACCTGTATTAGCTTTGGAGTTCAAACAATCTCCCTATTTTGTTATTAGTTAATTAGTATTAGTGGCTAGCATTTTGTCTAACCTTTCAACCTATAATTTGTGTTTGATGGGATAAACGAATGCCTCTCCTAAAGTTTTAGCAACTTAATATTTACTGGGTGTCCCTATACAATTCATCAAACGAGTTTTTGTAATCAAAAAATTTAAAATCATCTTTATATAAAGACCATACAATATCAAGGATCTCTTTAGAGTGATAATACTTTTTATAATTTTTCTTTTTTTTCTTTCTTTTATTGACGTGAAAGAGTTCGGGGTGCAGATCAAACTTATCTGACAATTTTTTCCAGTCTTCATTGATATTTTCAAACTTTCCTATGAAATCTATCTTTTCGTTTTTTAAGATATTTGCCTGTGCTTTGAAGTGTCTATCAGCCATGTGTTGAGGAATTACATGAATGGCATATACAAATTCCTCAAATGACATTTTTTTATTCAAATCAATTATTTTATTGTAGGAGTAAAACTTTCTAAAATAATTATATGGATATTCTTCATTATATGATGACACCACTTTATCTTCATAGCAAGATACTAAACGAGATAAGGGATTTCTTACGAATGTAAATACGTAATAGTCATTATATTTTTTACTTAAAAAATCCTGTTCTCTTTCCCAATTTGGATTTGTATGAATGTCTCTCCCGAATTTATTATTGCTTGTAATTCCATATGTTAACCCAATGGTTGATTTAATTGAGGTACAAGCTACCTTTGGTATATCTATATATATTAATTTTTTGTCAGGAAGTATTAAATATTCAGTATTGTCATATTCACCAAATAAATTAAAATATTTATCTAAATAATATCTTATATATGATTTAGTTTTCATAGAGCTCTTTTAATTTGGCCTTACTATAGTAATTGAACTACCAAATATAGTTGATCAGTTTTGGCCACTCTTTTCATGTGTCAATTCTTTTATAACTAACTCAACAAGCGTGCCAAGTGGTAACAAAAAAATAAAAAGCTGTTTTAAATCCTGTGAGTGATGGTTCAAGCAGGTTCAAACATTTTTAAGGCATCAAATAGATTTTAGTAGGGGATATCCGTTGAGTAATTATTACTCAATAGACTGAGTAAAAATTACTCGATTCCGTTGCTAATTACCCGTTTTAATTTTGGTAGTTCAACCATTTTTAAAAGTAATCGTCCCATCATGTTAGGAGTGCCGGGTCGCGGAAACCCACCGCTACTCTTTATTACAGGTTTAAATGTGAAGGATTTGCCCGATCCTCTATAATAACGTGTTGCACGTAGTAATCTGAAGGTGAATTTTGTAAAAAATCGGCACAGTTTTTGAACTTATATTCAAATGCGCTGTTATCGTCATATAGTATCTGTTTTAATATTCATCAATGATTATGAAAAGAATTCTAATCGTATCAAGGTCTTTTTTCCCAGTAAACTCCCCCCGTTCATTCCGGACCACAGAACTGGTGAAAGAGTTTGCAAAAAAACAGGGACATGAGGTCACTTTGTTAACGTTAAAAGATGATGAGCATCATATCCCGTTTGAAAAAGAGTTTGGAGTCACAATAAAAGATTTGGGACCATTACGGTTCCCGGAAATTAATCTTAATGGTAAAGGTGGGGTAACAAGGCTTGTTAAACGAGTTGCTCGCAGAGGCTTGGTTCAGCTTTTGGAATATCCCGATATTGAACTCGTGCTTAGGACAAAAAGAATGCTTGAAAAAGAATCAGGGCATGATTTGCTGATTTCTATCGCCGTGCCCCATCCTATCCACTGGGGAGTGGCATGGGCCTGGCAAGACAATAATTCCATCGCCCAAACCTGGGTGGCCGATTGTGGTGATCCCTATATGGGGGCTACCCTGGATTCCTTCGATAAAATGTTCTATTTCAAATATGTTGAAAAAGCTTTTTGTCGGAAGGCGGACTATATCTCAGTACCTATTGAAGATGCCAGGAAAGGATATTATCCGGAATTCAGGGATAAAATTAAAGTAATTCCCCAGGGCTTCAATTTTGATGGAGTTAAGCTCGATTGCTCTGCTTATACCAGGCATACAGTCCCCACCTTTGCATATGCCGGTGCGTTCATCCCAGGAGGACGGGATCCACGGGAGTTTCTGGATTACCTGGTGAGTATAGATCAACCATATAAGTTCATTGTTTATACGAAAAGTACAGGTCTTGTAGAACCCTATATTGAGCGGGCAAACGGGAAAATCGAACTTCGTGATTATATACCACGCCGTGAATTACTAAAGATGCTGTCCGGTATGGATTTTTTGGTCAATTTCGAAAACAGTACATCCCGGCAGCTTCCAAGTAAATTAATTGACTATTACCTCACAGGGCGCCCGGTTCTTTCTCTTGGAAGTACTGATATCAACAAGAAAGCAATTGATGAGTTTCTGAGTGGTGATTATAGTAAACAGTACGACTTCCAGAATATGGATCAGTATAGAATAGAAAATGTTTGCAGGCGGTTTTTGGATCTTTGCAAAGAAAGAGGACCAAATGGAAAATGTTAGCGAAAAATCAGGATACTATGCAGCTCTTTTATTTCTGGTCTGGCCTGTGCTGGCGCTTGCTTCAGCTTTCACGAATTACCGAGGTAGCTGGGGGAAAAATATACTTTGGGCTTTCGTAGCATTTTACGGCATGGTATTTGCCATTGGGGCAGAAAGCCAGGAAAGTGATATTGTTGGTTATGTGACCGAAGTTAAACATCTTCATTCTGTTGAACTTTCCATGAATGAAGCATTTAACTATTACCGGGAGAGCGGAGAGATAGATATATTCAGAACCCTTATTGCATTAGTTGTTTCAAGAGTTTCCAGCAGCCAGACTCTGCTTACATTGGTATATGGATTAATTTTCGGTTTTTTCTTTTCACGCAATATCTGGTTCGTATTAGAAAGATTGAAAGGAAAGGTTCAACCGATAACATTACTTTTGCTGGCCTGTTTTTTTCTTGTAGTGCCATTTTGGTTTATGAATGGATTCCGTTTTTGGACGGCCACCCACATTTTTATATATGGTCTGTTACCCTACCTTTTTGAGGGTAAAAAATCAGGAGCTATTGTAGCATCACTGGCTATTCTCATGCACTTCGCATTTATAGTTCCTGTAGGCATTCTATATGGTTACATGTTTTTAGGCGACAGGCTTGTTCTATACTTCTGTTTTTTTATAGCAACGTTTTTTATTTCCCAAATTAATCTGAGTGTCTTTAACAATATTATAGAAAATTATGCTCCGAAAATTGTCCAGGAAAGAACTTCCGGTTATCGGTCGGAAGAAGCAGTGGAGGAGCATCGGGAGGGGGGAGGGAAACAAACTGTATGGTATGTCAATTATTATTTAAGAGCTATAGATTGGTCGGTGAGGGGCTTCCTGGTGGTACTATTTTTGAAAGGACGGAGATTTTTTACGAAAAACAAAAGGTGGCTAAGCCTCTTTTCCTTTACACTATTCTTTTACGGAGTGGCCACCCTGCTCAGTTCAATACCATCGGGCGGACGATTTATTACTATTGTTTACCTGCCTGCCCTTGCCCTGATAACTTTATATGTACAAAATCGGGAGCATGAGGTAGTTATGAAGCGGTTTATTCTTGCTGCTACGCCCTTTTTGCTACTATATATAGTTGTTGCCGTAAGAATTGGACTCTATTCGATTAGTTCGACGGCAATATTGGGAAATCCTTTGATTGCAATGTTTTTGAACGGGGAACATATCTCCCTGAATGATTTCATGAAATCGCTTTTATAATAGGAAATAGTTTTATGCTACACAGATTAAGACAGGCGGTAGGAAGGCACCTGGTAAATAGCCAGGGATGGAGAACGGATCGAAAGATCGTTGTTTTTGAATCGGATGATTGGGGAACAATTAGGATGTCTTCGAAAAATAATTTAACCAAACTCTCCGATTTGGGAATTAAGACTCAAAGATGTCATTATGATGAAAATGATGCTCTTGCCTCGGAAGAAGATTTGACGCAGCTTTTCGAATTATTGAGTTCTCATAAAGACTCACAAGGAAAATGCCCGGTAATTACCGCAAATGTAATAATGACGAATCCTGATTTTGATAAAATTAAAGCTGCTGATTTTACAGAATATCACTATGAAGTATTCACTGAAACTCTTGACAAATATCCCAATCATAAAAATAGTTTTAAACTTTGGAAAGAGGGGATAAAAGGGAGCTTGTTTTATCCGCAGTATCATGGAAGAGAACACCTTAACGTCATGCGGTGGATGAAATGTTTAAAGGACTCTGAATCGGAAACTAGAAAAGCATTTAATGCGGGTGTATTTGGTCTCAGCAATACGGTTGTATCAGAGGATAGAAAAAGTCATTTGGCTTCTTATGACTGGGATGATCATGACAGCCGCGATTTTGTTTTAAGATCCATTCCCGACGGTCTTTCTCTTTTTGAAAAGCTTTTTGGATTCAAGTCATTATCATCAATAGCACCAAACTATTATTGGCACTATGATGTAGAGCAAGTATTAAGAGATAACGGAGTTCGGTATATCCAGGGATCCGCCGTTCAAAAATCTCCCATAATCAATGGAAAACAATACAAAAAAATCCGTCATTTTACAGGGCAAAAAAATGATCTGGGACAATGGTACTTGGTACGCAACTGCAAGTTTGAGCCAAGTTCAGACCCTTCTATTGATTGGGTAAATCATTGTCTTAATCATATAAGAACAGCTTTTTTTTGGGGGAAGCCAGCGATTATTGAATCTCACAGAGTGAATTATATCGGTTTTATTCATCAAAAAAACAGAGACAAAAGTTTACAAATGCTTGATTTACTTTTAAAAAAAATTATAGATACCTGGCCAGAAGTAGAATTCATGACCTCAGATCAACTCGGAAAATTAATTGAAGAAGATGGGTGATGAAATTAAAATATTAATTACGGGTGATACTCATCTTGGTGGAGGGAGAGTAAAACAGTTAGCACTAGATAATAATGTAGATCAATTATTCGGGGATTTTCTGCCATTAATTCGTAATGCAGATCTTTCAATTACCAATCTTGAGTCACCCTGTGTTGATAACGGTCGACCGATTCTTAAAACAGGACCAAATTTAAAAAGTCCGGCAGCGTCGCTTAATGTTCTGAAAAGTGCAGGTTTTGATCTTGTAACGTTGGCCAATAATCATATAATGGATTATGGATTAGAGGGGCTTTCTTCAACAATAAAAGGGTGCAGCAAATATAGCATTAAGTCGGTAGGGGCAGGAACCGATATTGAAAAGGCAAGCCATACCTTCTATTACGTTAACCGGGGTATTCGGGTAGCAATTATAAATATTGCTGAAAATGAATTTGGCACAACAAATGGTGATAAGCCCGGTGCTCATCCCTTAAATACTATTCAGAATTATTACACTATCCAACAAGCCAACAATAAAGCAGATCGAGTCATTGTAATTATTCATGGGGGACATGAATACTATCCGCTTCCAAGTCCCAGGATGAGGGAGACCTATCGCTATTTTATTGATATAGGGGCTGACATAGTTGTAGGGCATCATCCTCATTGTTATAGCGGTTTCGAGGTATACAAAAAGGCACCAATATTCTACAGTTTGGGTAATTTTTTATTTGACAAGAATGGTAGCGAGAAAGACATGGGTTGGAATACCGGTTTTATGCTAGAGCTTACTATTAATAAATCCCAAATTTCTTTTGAAATTCATCCTTATATACAAAATTATCATGAGGCTGGTTTAAACAAATTGGGAGAGACAGATAAAGCTGAGTTTGAGCAAAATATTTCACGTCTTAGTGAAATAATAATCGATAAGGCCAAACTTGAAGATAGATTCGATGTATTTTGTAAGAAATCTCAAAAAATCTATTCTTCATATGTTGAACCACATTCCAATAAGTGGATACACGCTTTAAGAAATCGAAATTATTTGCCCTCTTTTCTAAGTAAAAAGAAAAAAATATTGCTACTAAATTTAACCCGATGTGAAGCTCACAGAGATGTTTTAATAAAATTACTTGATTATGAAAATAGCAATTCATCAGAAGAATAACGATTTCAGCTCCAAATGGATTGAATATTGTGAAAAGCAAAAGATAAGCTACAAGACGGTGGACTGCTATTCCAATGAAATTATCCATCAATTAGAGGATTGTAATGCCCTGATGTGGCATTTTAGCCAGTCAAACCCCAAGGATATACTTTTTGCAAAACAATTGATCTACTCGTTGCAAACAGCGGGGATAAAAGTTTTCCCCGACTTTCATACAGCGTGGCATTTCGATGACAAGGTGGGGCAAAAGTACCTTTTGGAAGCAATAGGGGCTCCCTTTGTGCCCACCTATGTATTTTATGACAAGCAGGAAGCACAACAATGGATTGACAAAACCACTTTTCCCAAGGTATTTAAATTACGCAGGGGGGCAGGTTCAGCACATGTAAAACTGGCGAAAAACAGATCGGATGCAAGAAAACTGGTCCGTAAGGCATTTTCCCGGGGATTTAGCCAGTACGATAAGATAGCAAATCTAAAAGATCGTTGGTACAAATTCAGAAATGAGAAAACCGGATTGTGGAATGTAATTAAAGGTATTCTTCGATTCGGAAAATCCCCGGAGTTTGCCAGGATTGCCGGACGTGAAAAAGGCTATGTTTATTTTCAGGAGTTCGTTCCCGGAAACGACCACGATATTCGTGTGATTGTTATTGATGGGAAGGCTTTTGCCATCAAACGGCTTACACGACAGGGAGATTTCAGGGCCTCAGGAAGTGGCCATGTTCTTTACGAAAAGCACCATTTTGATGAAGCAACAATCCGATTATCTTTTGAAGTTGCTGAAAAAGTAAAAAGCCAGTGTCTTGCTATCGATTATGTTTACAAAGACGGCAAGCCTTTGATTACAGAGTTGAGCTATGGTTTTATCAAAGAGGTTTATTACTCCTGTAAAGGATATTGGGATCGCAACATGAACTGGCACCCCGGCCCCTTCGATTCCCAGGGATGGATGGTTGAGAGCCTCTTATCTGAATTAGAGGCAAAAACGGAATAAAATAAAGCCTACACTCACGGTTTGTGGAATCAAAACGTTTCGGTATCAACGCTAAACTATGTAACAGCTGAAACTTAAAGCTGGATATGCTTAGAATATAACTATAACTATTATACTGAATACTTAGCTTTAAATTAATAAAAATTAATTATTTAAATATATTATTTTTGGTTAAATATTATTGTTGGCGTCGATAAAAAATATTAATCAGGCGGAGTAAAATTATGAAAAAGAGAGATGCGTCAATACTCATTGTTGCGATAGTTGTTGGTTTTTTTGCCCTTTCTTCTTGTAAACATACTACAAGTACAGAGTTAGCAGACAGTTTGGATACTGTTAAAGGGGTAACTCCCATACCCGAAGCACAAGATGTAACTATGCACCTTGCCAAAGGGAGTAATAGCTTTTTTACGTTATCGTTCGATGGAGGGCATGAACTGGAAGGATGGTGTATTGAGTGGAATGAAGGTACGTCATTTGGGCTGAATAAGGTCACCAACCTGTATTCAACCAGAAACCATCTGGATTGGAGGGAGATCAATTATTTTATGAATATTATGAAAGATCTCAGGGCCAATGATCCTAATCTTACATACCAAGATATCCAGGTTGTTATCTGGTCTCTTATCGACAAACCGGTTTTTGATGTAGATAAAATTGATGAGTATGAACATATTCCTGGAAGAATTTACTACAATGGAAACTCATACTTTAATGTCCAGAAAGTGAAGGATATCGTATATCAGGTTAAACAAGCCATAGCTAATGGAGAGCGTGTTGAAACAGGCGTTACGTTGGTTGAAAATGAAGGTCAAACAATTATGATTGGTGATGAAACCGCATTTGCTGTCAAAACGAATGCAACAAATGATGAACAGATAATTGATAGCGGTTATTCTGCTTGTTTTGATAAACAACTCCTTGAAGATAATTTTTTCCCCAGGTGGGGTTGGACAAATGGGCCGATTACCGAGGGAAGCGGTAGTCTGAAATTTAATATTTATAGTGAGGTTGGGCAGTGTGATTTGAATAATGGGACTCCCGTTGGGGAGCTGGTTGTAAATTATGATGGAGGGACTTTTACAGCGAATTATAAAATGACAAAAATATCGAAATATACTGGTAAACCTTACACTATGACCGAAACCCATCTCTGGGTTGGATCAGAGCGTTATCCAACACATGATGGAAAATATTCGGTTGCCCCAGACCAATATGGAAATGTAAACAAACATGATCGTGTAACGGAGTTTACCTACAAAATCACCGGGCTTTCAGGACCCGTGTTTTTTATATCTCATGCTAGCGTGAGTGGATTTAATCCTTGAAATCTGAAGTCTGATCTTAGGACTGGTATTCTTTAGTTAGTAATAGTAATTGGAACAAAATTCAAGATTGCCGCAGAAATAGGATGGAAATAGTGTATGTAACAGTGTATACACATTAATTATACAATGTATTCTGTATCACCTTCTAAATATATTTACATATAAATTAATAAAAATTAATTATTTAAGTACCCCTGAAATTATTAAATATTCAGTTAAGTTCTGTCAGAAAAATAATTATTAAAAATCAAGGGGAGTATAACTATGATGAGAGAAGTGGTTTTAATTATTGTTTTAATGGTAGCAGGTCTTTTTGCCTTTTCTTCCTGTGATCCAAGTACCCATACAGAATTAGCCGAGAGTTTTGACTCTGTGAAAGAGGTTTCTCCAGTACCCGGGGGTCAAGATGTAACAATGAACCTGGAAAAAGAGGGAAATCTGGATAGTTTCTTCACGGTTTCACTTGATGGCAGTAGTGAGGTAGAGGGATGGTGCATTGAGTGGAATGAGCATGCTTCATTTGGATTAAACAGCGGTACTAATTTATACTCTACCAAAGGGAAGGATGCCTGGAAGGGGCTTAACTATTTTATGAAAATAAAAGATGATCTGAGGGCCAAGGATCCGGAGTTAAAATACCAAGATATCCAGGTTATCATTTGGTCTCTTATAGATAAACCGGTTTTTGATGTAGATAAGATTGATGAGTATGAAAATCTTTCAGGAAGAATTTACTACAATGGAAACCCATACTTTAATGTTCAGAAAGTGAAGGATATTGTAAGTCAGGTTAAACAATCTATATCTGAAGGAGTTCAGGTTGAGACTGGTGTAATTCTGATCGAAAATGATGGGCAAACGGTAATGATTGGGGATGAAACCGCATTTGCTGTCAAAACCAAGAGTGTTGGTGGCGAGAAAGCAGTTGACCGTGACTATTCCACCTGTTTCGACGAGGAAATAATTGAAAATGTCTCCTTTGCAAATTGGGGGTGGACGAACGGGCCAATTTCGGAAAACAGCGGTGAAATAAAATACGATATATATGCAGGTGCCGGTCAGTGTGATTTGAGTAAAGGTACACTGGTCGGAGAACTGACGGTAAAATATTCCGGAGGTACGTTTACCGCTACTTATAAGATGACAGAAACATCACCTTATTCCGGCAAAACCTATACCATGACAGAGACTCATCTCTGGGTAGGTTCTGAACCATATCCAACCCAAAATGGGAAATATACAGTTGCACCGGGTCATTATGGAAATGTAGATGATCATGATCATATCACAGAGTTCACGTATGAAATAACCGGTCTGTCAGGACCTGTCTATTTCATTGCGCATGCGGTAGTAAGTGGTTTCCATCCGTAATATCGGTAAGCTAACTGATTTATCAACTTGAAGGGATTCAGAGAACAACTTTGAATCCCTTTTTTTTGTCCAGCATTATAAATTATTCTAATGGCGTATCTTCTTACAAATAGCCAACTTAATAGTTTAATGGAAACTAATTATCAAATAAGCATCTTAGAGAACCTAAAAACTAAAAGGCAACCACAGGGTAGCAGTTTTAAATAATGGAGATTTCGATTGTTATGTATGCCAAGATTTTAACAGCAAATATCAAATTGAAAGAAAAGATAAAAAAGATCATCTCTTATTTTCGCAGGTACAGAGGAGCCCAAAAAGCTTGGCATAAACGTCATGAGAGGGTATTAAACAGAAACAAAGATTACAGAAAACGTTGTGATCGAAAGATTGAGCTGGAGCACAAAAAACTTTGGTCATCATTCCACCCCAAGTTTGACCTGAGTACCTTGAGAATAGCTGCGAATATTTCGGGAAAAGCCGATCCCCGAATTGTTCCTGAGGAAATATTTGTAGCCGATATCGAGCCCAACCTGACGGATCTCTCGGTCAGTTTATTGAGTCATAAAAGTTTCTATAATCGATGGTATCCCGTTGGAAATTTTCCGGCTGATTTACTACACATAATTGATGGCCACTGGTATGATAGCAATTTTAACAGGCTAGAGTTTAAGCAGTTTTTGGACAATGCAGCGCAAATAAGTTACCCTGTTGCAGTTAAGCCCAATAGTTCATCATACGGAGGAAATGGGATTTATTTTGCAAAAGATGTAGATGAACTGAAGTCATACTGCCATAATAAGGATAACTGTATTATCCAGGAAAAAGTAGAACAGCATCCTTTTTTTGCCTCTTTTCATCCATCCAGCCTGAATACTATTCGAGTCTATCTTTATCGTTCGGTCAAAGATCACCGGCTTCACATTTTAAGTATGGATCTTACGGTAGGCCGATCTGGTTTAAATGTGAATAATGAGACTGCCGGGGGAATTTATTCAGGAATTACCGATGAAGGATACCTTGTGGGATATGCCGTAGACAAGTATGGCACGCGTTACGAGCGCCATCCGGATACAGGAGAAACTTTTGACAAGGCAATACCTGATATTGAGGGACTCAAAAGTTTTTCTTTGGCTGTTGGGGAGAAAATACTGCCGATCACCGTTATTGGACTGGATCTGTTCTATGATAAAGCGGGGCAATGGAGAATGATGGAAATAAATACCCAAAGCCATTCAATTAGATCAGCACAATACTTTGGGAAACCTTTCTTTGGCGAATTTACGGATGAGGTTATTGCATATTGCCAAAAAAATCATTGGACTTTACGTTAAATTGATATAAAATAGAGCAATTCCGCGCCAACTTCATAACAACTGAACAGAAAGGGGATGGGGAGATCGCCACGTCGACCTTATCGTTGAGCCGGACAAGGATCAACAAGGCCTCCTCGCGATGACAGTCGTTGCGAATTGCTTTTGAACCCCCTAAACTTCCAGCTGCCAAAAACTAGTCAATGACCGGCAATTAGCAGCATTCCGGGTAACCTGAATATTCTTCCACCCATTGCTCGCTTCCGTCCGCTCTGCGGCGGAAGCCCCTCTTGACGCTCCGCGTCTCTGTCGCACCATAGGTTATACTGGACGTGGAGCCGTCCCAACAGGTCCCAACGCAGAGCATAGGGACCAAGCGTGGTTTATTAATAAGAAATCTTATATCGAACTGATTTTAACAGGCGCTTTGCAAAACATTAAAGTCTGTCATTCTGAGCTTGTCGAAGAATCTCCTAACTACGATTGTTGCCTTTTAAGGGAGATCCTTCTCCCGGCAGCTGTCGGGACAGGATGACAAACGGGTTTTGCAAAGCCCCCGTTAAATAAATATTTGTTCGACTCATTTGAATACCAAGAGCCTGCCGAAACGTCCATTGTCCCCGTATTAGGTTCACATCGAATATAAGTTTTAATGTGTGACCATCTATCGACGGTCCTGGAGAGCTGATGCACATACAGCATCGCATTTGGAAGATTCGCTGCGAGAACTCATCTACAGAAACAAGTATCACATTATTGTAAACTGCAGTGATCTGGATTATACAACGTCAGTTCGATATAAGGATTACAAAAATTATAGCCTGTCATCGCGAGGAGGCGTCTTTGATAGTAGTGGGCTCCATCTTGAGGTCGACGTGGCGATCTCCCGACCTGATTTTTTTGCTCATACTATTAGGAGATTGTCTCTCGACCACTGTTTGGATCCCGATGGTCGCCGAATCCTAGATAGTTTTTATGTAGAGCTCAGCTTAATATAGCTAGCCCGGATTTCTCACCAAGAAATTTTTTTCTCAGCAAGGCGAAGGGGAAATAGCCCCGCAAACGTACTCTGGTACGTTGAGCAGACTATTTCCCCTTCAACGCAGCTGAGGGTGAAATTTCACAGCATTTTACACACTGTTACAACTATATTGGCGTTGGATATGATATAAGTTACTGTCTGCCATTAAGTTACAGGAATTTATCCCAAATACTTGTGAGAAATACGGGCTAGTGCTGGTCTTGGTGTGTCTGTAGAGTTGATGAGTCCCCCTAAATTATCAATATCACTTTGCCCATAAGACTTGAGGACAGCTTCAACTTCTCAAGGTCACTTCATCCCTATATTGAAAAAGGTAAGAACGGACAGGGATAAAAAGATGAATTGATTTATGCGGATATTTTTTTCAAAAAAGTTGGAACATTTTTTTTTCGATCCGGTTAGAGGCTGTAGTCAGTTGAATGCAGGTTAATAATTAACCAAAATTATACTGTTGGGTGTTTTGCTCAACTGACTATTTAAACAAAATAAAAGAGTTAAGAATATTGATATTGAAATTTTTTTGTAACCAATTAGCTGTTAGGTGTCTTTTCAGTACTACAATCAGGTTAAAAATTGGTATTTAAGCAATAACGGCAAAGTATCCTCGCGACATATCTAAAAACGTTACCCTATATAATTAAAAATTTATACTCCATGCTCTCATGCATTTTCCGTCCTACGTATATGGAAAAAGTCTGTACTCTTATTTCGCTTCCATCTTGTTTGGTTTCCCAAAATTATATCAGCGGTACCAATGATATCTACTGCTATGGAAGTAATCAATAATCTATTACCCGACTGCTTTCCCTATTACAAATGGTAAAAGTATACGAAATGCGGTCGAATTAAAGTGATAACGGGAAAATATCCTCGCAGCATATCACAGATGTCATCTACATAAATAAATATTCAACTAATGTGCTCTCAACTTACCTTGCTCTCAACTTCAACGAAGTATAAGAACGCTACCGCCTTTGCGATAACACACAGATCGATCAAAGGGGCTACCTACCATAATATCACTCCCAGCACTAGCCCTCGAAATTTCCTGGCTGGGAGCTGGACTTTGAGATTACCCACTCGCAAAACATCAATAAATAATATGCTACTGATAAAATAATGCTTTGTACCTCTAAATAGAATATCACAATAACAATTACTCCTTAAATCAACACAACACTTACAAGAAATGCTCTCAATTTCTTGTGATTAACAAATAAATATCCTCGCTCTTACCCATGAATACTAAATATTTACTATACCTTATCACAGGTATATTTGCTCTCGCCTCATTTGTACAATGTGATTCTGTAACATCCCCAGAATCTGACGTACCTATAGATTCTGACATGCAAATAGAATTGCCTGAACTCGAACTAATATCACCTAATGACAATGCAACAAACCAGTCAACCCAAATTGAACTGAATTGGGAGAAAATTAAAGGAGCCCAAAAGTATGAACTTCAACTAAGTGAATCCCAAGATTTTAATACAGCCTTTGTTGACAGTACAATTACCGGGACTTCTTACCAAACCTCTGAGCTAGATAGAGGAACTACTTATTTTTGGCATGTTAAACCTGTAAAAGAGAACTATGGGGGACCTGTCTTAAAGTGGTCTGAAACCTGGGAATTTACAACCGCTGAGGGAGAAACCGAACCAGTAACAGTTGAACTAAAAACACCTACTGATGGTGAACAGTTGGATACCACCAGCCCAACATTTGACTGGACCTCGGTATCAGAATCCACTGAATACCACTACCAGCTTTCCACAGACCAGGATTTTTCTGATGTACTCGAAGATACGGTGGTGGACACGTCAGGAGTACAGATCCCTGGACTGAATGCGGGTACACAGTATTACTGGAGGGTATCTCCAATTTTGGATTCAGCTACCGGGACATGGTCAGAAGTATTTGGTTTTACAACGTCAGAAGCAGCGATTGATACCACGGCCCCATCGGCACCCGTACCCGTTTCTCCAGATGATGGTGCAGGTAATGTTTCTTTGAAACCAACATTTGAATGGGAACCTGTAGAAGGTGCAGATTCTTATATACTGCATATAAGTTACAGCGACGAGATGGTTAGCGAGGTAGAGACCAGTGAAACATCACATACACCTAAAGAAGATCTTAACCCTGGAACTACCATTTACTGGAGAGTACGTGCGGCTGATGATGGGAGTAAAGCTAAAAGTCTGGGTGATTGGTCGGACAAGCTTACATTTACAACTGCCTCACAGGCCTCCGGTGGTTCTGGTACTTCCACTGTAACACTTACCTCTCCATCCGATGGTTCTACTGGTCTGTCTACTACTTTAACCCTTAGTTGGGAGGCTCTTTCCGGTATCAGTAATTACCAGGTTCAGCTGGCAACAAACGGTGATTTTTCCTCCCCGGTTGTTGACCAGGTGGTTGCAAACGCTTACCACGAAGTTTCGGGGCTCAACAACGACCAGCAGTATTACTGGAGAGTCCAGGCCGACGGTGACGGAGATACTAGCAACTGGTCCTCGGTGCGAGACTTCAGGACTAAAGCGTCAACAACTACCACTGATCCTTCTGGCAGTGTAGCGGGTGACCGGCAGGCGCTGATGGACCTGTATAATGCCACCGACGGAGACGGCTGGAAGAATAATTCCGGATGGGGCAGCGGCGACCCGTCGGACTCCTGGCATGGCGTGAAAGTGGATGCCAACGGGCGGGTCGTCCGGCTGGACCTGTGGAAAAACGGGCTGGAAGGGACCTTGCCGGCGTCCATTGGGAATTTGACGAAGCTCACCTACTTGAATGTAAAGGGCAACCGGTTAACGGGTGATATTCCCTCTGAAATAGGAAATATGACATCCCTGGAGTGGTTAATTCTTTCTGGAAGAAATCATCTGCAAAATGGTAACCCAGTAAAAGAGCCCCCGCAGGATTTAAATGAGCCATATCATCCTGGAAAATATAACAGCGCTACCAACGACTTTACAATCCTTCCATCGACTATTGGGGATCTG